>CAZFWM010000478.1:0-4721 GCA_964522545.1 uncultured Thermodesulfobacteriota bacterium | reverse complement strand
GAATCCCGGTGGATAAAGGTCTTCCGTGGGGATAACCATATTGTGACGCGGTACAAGAACTGCAAGACACTCTCAGTGATCTCGGCGTGGTCAACGCCCTGATGGAGATAGAGAAAGCGGGTGAATTCTGCACGGAGTCGGATCCGGCCCGGGCCCCGAAATTCTTTCGGGCCTTCGATGACATCATCCATGCCATAGAAACCCAAGATCCCGACCGGGCCCAGTCCATGCTCAAAGAAATCATGCCCGAGGCATTGCAGGTCGTCGCTTCCCATGAAACCCGATCCGGCGTGATCTACAAGGACATTCGTAAGTAAGTGGCTTCAGAGACGTCATGTCCCGTTTGCGGGCTGAGCAGCCTTCCTGCCGAAGCGATACGATGCCCCCAGTGTGACGCGGATCTGACCTGTTTCCGCATCCTCGATTCCATTCCGGATGAGGTGGAGACGGAGAGCCCCGGTGTCGGACGGTCCCCTCGGCTCTTCGCTCTGCTCGTTTTGGGCTTTTGCCTGATCGGCCTCCTCATCGGATACCAGGCGTACAGGATGAAGGAGATGGAGACGCGGCTCCATGGCATGGAAGGGCTCTATGCCCGATCCGTGCGTGGGATCGAGGAAGCTCCGGATGATCCTCCTCCGGGAAAGCCCGGAGGAGGAGACATTGAAGGAGAACAAGCGGAGGATCGGCCGCTCCCTATGCCCGACGTGACCATCAATAGAGAAGAGGAAAGGGGAGATCCCTGCCGGGACGCCGACTTCCGGATCTACAACGCCCTCGAGACGGACACCCTGTGGGGGATCGCGGAAAGGGCCTTTGGGGAAGGGAAGTATTACCCGGTCCTGCTGGAGTGCAACCCCCATCTCGGAATCTACACCATTGGAGATGGGGTTCAGGTAAAAATCCTCGAGGACCGCCGCCTGGCCGAGGAGATCTACGGGACGGTCCTCGTGCGGAAAGAAGGAAGGAAGTACTGGTATTACACCGTCGCCGACGGGGATTCCCTCCAGACGATCGCCGACCGATTCTACCGGGGCGAGGACCGGATCGAGAAAATCGTGACTCTCAATCCGGCCGCCCGGTTCCAGCCGGGAGAGAAGATCCGTCTCGTTCTGGAATGAGAATTTCGTCTCTCGGAATTCATGGAGATTGAATAGAATACGGTAGGCGCTTATTGGCTCAAAGATACCAACATGTTGGTAAGAACGCCGAATGCGCCGATAAAATCAATGCGTTGCAAGTAGGGGCGCTGCTTGCTGCGCCCTTCCCGGGTGTGGTAGGGGCGACCGGCGGTCGCCCTTACATCGAATCGTCACCGGACCGGTAGGGGCGCGATTCATCGCGCCCGGAAAGGCGGACACATGGGTCCGCCCCTACATTGGGCGGGCACGGCATGCCGTGCCCCTACGTTTAGATTGCCCCGAAGTGGCCACCTCTTCCGTACGAAGTCGTGGACGATGGCTAGAACCTTGTCAATTCTCACCGGCTGTAAGCCGGTGGATTCTCTCGGATTGAGGAATGAAGAAGAAGAGAAAGGGAAAGAAAACAGCCCTGGGGCCTGAGGCCCTCCTCGAAAGAGCGCTCAAGCTCTTCGACAAGGGGAGCTACCCGGCGGCGCTGCAGGAGTTCGAGAAGGTCCGGACTCTGGCGGACAGGGAGGACATTGCCGAAAAGATCGAGATATGCCGGAGAGAGACGGAGAAAATCAAGGCCGGGGACCTGATCAAGAGGGCGAGGAAGAGTGCGAAACGGGGGCATCTCGATGAGGCCCTGCGTTGCTACGAGGAAGCCCATGGGATCACAGGAGAGCCCTGGATCGCCGAGGCCGCCGAAAGGCTGCAGGAGACACTCCGAGGGCAGGACTCGCTCAAGGCCGCTCGAGAGGCGGAGGAGGCCGGCGACTATCCGAGGGCCGCTGAACTGTATTCCCAGGTACAGGTCGGCCAGGGGGGCGATGGGGATGCGATCCAGCGCAAAAGGATCCGCTGTCTCATCTTGGGAGAACGGTACGAGGAGGCCGTCGCCGTCTTCGAGAATTTCGTTCCGAAGGAGCCCAGGGATTTGTACGACTACGGATTTGCTCTGGCCGAAACGGGGCGTTACTTCGAGTGCCTGAAGCTCTGGGAGCGGATCGATTCGCTGGACAAGCGGTTCCTGGAACAGATGTCCCATGTCCGATCCCGCCTGGAGGCCGACCTCTTCGATCGATTCGAGAAGGCCGAAGATACCGCAGGGATCTACGAACAGGGACGATACCTTCTGATGAGGACCCCGGACCGCCGGGATCTGCGCGACCTGGTGGAACAGTTCAAGGCGGCCCGACTGGAAACACTCTGGCAGGAGGAACGATTCCGCGACATGGCCGATCTGCTCTTCGACGAAGCCTCGCAAGCGGAATCGGAACCCGAGTCGGAGCCGGCCCTGCTCTCGCTGCGCGCCAAGACCGCCTTCAAGCTGGCCGAGGAGTCCGGCGAGTATCTCGATGAGCTGGCGCTCCTCTGGCCCACGATAGTGTATCGGGAGACGGCGCGGGAAGGACCCTCCGATTCTGCCGAGAGGGACGAGGTGCGCAGGGAACTGATCCAAAGGGCCGAGTCCCTGATCAAGCAGCATGCCGCTTCCGGGGACCGAGAGGCCGAAAGGAACCGGGTCGGGTGGGAGATCGAGAACAGGCTCCTGGAGACCCTTCAACGGCTGTCCGGGACGGGGGAGGAATCCGCCCGCCTCGTCTGCACGCCCCGCTTCGCGGCCCGCTACGGCCTGTCCGCGGAGGTGCTCGGGATGATCCGGGCCAATCGGAACGCCTTTGAGAGCGAAGATCAATACCTGCGCACGGGGAGCTACTACTCGCCGGCCATGGAGAGCCTCTTCGCCGTCGAAGCCGGGGATCATGAGGAGGCCGTCTCCCACCTTCCCGAGAAAAAGGGCGGAGATGAGTTCCTCCGGTACGGCCTGATGCGGGTCCAATTCCACTGCGGGATGGCATGCCTCGATCAAGGGGATGGCAAGGCCGGGCAACATTTCGATAACGCCGCCGACCTGTTCGCCCTCTCCCCCGAGTGTGAGAGTCAATTCACTGAAAAGGCCATCGACTGCGACGATGAGGATGTGCTCCGCTCGTATGAAGAGATCCTGAGAGAGGTCCGCCGGAAGAGGGCCTCAAAGCCGGTCGACAAGGCCCTTTCCATGGTGATGATCAATAGGGCTATCCTGGCTCAGGACCGGGGAGCAGCCAACCTCAAAGTCATCGAGATGGCCGCGCAAAAGGCCCTGACCCTCGATCCCGACAACGAGATGGCCCGGGGCGCTCTGGAGGACATGCGGGTCGACCTCGAGGTCCAGGAGCTCTATAAGGCGCTACGCCGACAGAAGATGAACCGGGCCTGCAGGATCGCGGCCGAGACCTACCATCCCGAGGTAAAGAAGCTGTTCTTCCACTTCTTCGAGAGGAACCTGAAGAGTCTGGACAGTCCGGAGAGCGCGTATATGGACAGGCGGGAAAAGCTCCACCTTCTGAAGGACTTTCATGATTGGTGCTCCAGGGTGGACCCGGACCATCCCCTGCTGGAAGATATCCAGTTCAAGCTTGACGATTTGGAGTGAAGAGTGAATCCATACAAGATATTGGGAATCGATTCCCGGGCCGGTAAAAAGGAGATCCTCGAAGCCGCCGCGAGGGCCCTGCGGGAAAGGCGGTTCTCCTGTCGCGAGGTGGCGGTGGCGCAAAAGGAGCTCCTGAACCCGGTCACCCGGCGAGCAAACGACTTCCTCCACGTCATCGACCTGAAGCCCTTGCGCGAAGGCCTCTCGCCGAAGCGGCCGGCTCGGAAAAACGCGGGCGAATTGATCCGCCTGTCCCTCTTCGATGAGGACTCATGAAACGCAGAAAGGAATTGCTGCGAGAGAAGTTCATCGAATTTCAGTTGAAAATCGACGAACTGGCCAAGGCCCTTCGCGATCAGGACGAAGCCAATCAATCGAAACGGAAGGAGATGCACCTCCATATCATCGAGATCCTGGACGCCTTCGAGGACCTGGAAGCGACGACCCGGGCCCAGGAGGACTCCCTGGACGAACCGGCCCGTCGGCAGGCCAAGAGTGTTCGAGCCATTCAGAAGAGGGTCGAGCGATTCCTGGAAAGCGAGCACATCCGGCGCATCGAATTCCCGGACAACAAGGCCCGAATGGAATACTGCAAAATAGTGGATACCCGCCAGGCCCCCGAAACGGAGAATGAGACGATCCTGTGCGTAGTGAAAAACGGCTATCTCGATGAAACGAGCCAGGAAGTACTAAGAAAGGCCGAGGTCATCACGGTCTTGAACCAGAGCTAAATCAGCCCCCCTGCCGGAGAGGTCACCCTCTCCGGCCTCCAGAATCTGTAACTGTTGAGCCATTTGAAGCACAACGTCATTCCGAAGAGCGAAGCGACGAAGCAACCCCCCGAGCACCTTGGCATGCTGAACTCGGGGGATTGCCTTCGGCTCGCAACGTCCCCAAGGTGCTCAGCTGTCGATCTTATAATTTCCTATACAGGTACAAATCTTTCGGCTTCGCCTCAGGATGACAAATCCGGACAGGTTATTTTGAGATAAAGTATCTCTGTAGTATTGTATAGATATCTAAATGAAAGGTTAACTATTTTGGAATATGGGTAGAGGAAACAGTTATAGCGGCTGTACGTAACAAATCCTGTTTTCTCTTTTATTTCTGGTAGGTTACGA
>CAZFWM010000477.1:0-4745 GCA_964522545.1 uncultured Thermodesulfobacteriota bacterium | reverse complement strand
AAAAACGCCTCGAATTATTGGAGAATCTTAAAATTGAAATGTCGCTGTAGTAGTAGTAGGTGCGCCAGAAATGGCCGTCCCCTCCGCCCCCGCCGGTCTCGGGATTGATGTAGTCGAGGCGCTCGGTGTCGCACCTCGGCATCACCACGTACCAGTAGTAGACCTCCATGGGGATCTCCAGGGTGACCGGGCTTCCGCCGCTGAGCGCCTGGTAGCGGGCCGTGGTGTAGTAGTCCTCGTCGAGGCCCGGGATCCCGTAGTCCACGATCTCCACGTAGTCGAGGTGCTCGTCGTGGCCGTAGATGGCGGCCGCGTTCTCCACGAGGATCTCGGGATCGAAGGCGCCGGAGGCGAGGGTGGAGAACGGGAGGTAGGCGGCGAGGAAGGCGATCTCGTCCAGGTAGCGGTCGTCCAGCGGGTTGAGGATGAGGTCCGCCAGGTCGTCCTGGTCGATATCGCTGAGGTCGAGGAGCTTGTCGGTGAGTTGATCGCGGAGCCAGAGGGGGCTCCTAGTGATGGCCTCGGTGGCCGAGGCGGTGAGAGAGCGCTCGAGGCCGACCGGATCGATCTCCCCGGTCCGGGTGTCGAAGCGGTAGGCGAGGTGATAGCGCCCGTAGATCTTGCCGAGGGGGTTTTCGTAGCCAAGGAGAGCCCTGCCCGGTACCGCGCCGGGCATGAGGGACTCGTACGGGAGCCGGGGCCCTGCCTCGGGCATGCGGGCACGGTCGATTCGAACCGCCGGATCCTCGCCCGCGATCTCCGGCGCCATCGGAATATCGAAGGGGAGGGAGATCGTGGCCCCCCGCTCCGGGGGGATATCCGCGACCTCTGATGCCGCTGCGACGGAGCAGAGCACCCCGATAGTGACGACACTCACCATTGCCGAAAAGTAGCCCGTTGCTCTCATTCGTGTCATTTCGATTCCCCTTTCCATGGTCTAATTCCGTTGCGCTGCAACTGCGGCAATCGCGATGAAGCAGGATTCATCAGCCTTGCCGTCACAATCGTTGTCGAGGCCGTCGCCGGGAATTTCTTCCGTTCCCTGTGGATGAGGTTCTTCACAGTCGCAGTAGGGATTCGGGTTCGTCGGGAAGACGTGCGGGTTCAAATCAGCACAGTCATCTCCGCCACACTCCACATCCGCATATCCATCGAAATCCCCATCCCAGCAAGGCTCGCTGTACTCATCCGCTCCCATATCAAAACCGTCCAACAGCGGTCTTGCATCTCCATCCATGTCCTCATAGACTCCAGCGTCCGTCCCCACGTCGATGCAAGGAGATCCCAAGGTAATGTGGTAATCACCTTCATCGACAAAGAGCGGATCCGCATCGATATTGCCTGTTCCCGAGTAACCGCCCTGAATGTCGCAGTAGGTTATGAATGGCGAGCAGCTGATGTTTCGAATTTCAGGATAGAACGTTCCACAGGTATCTCCCCAGAAGATGGAGTTTTTTACCGTGGGCTCGGATTGCCAGTTGTACATTCCGCCACCCTCGAGATCGGAGTGGTTGCCCGCGAAAGTGCAGTTGATCACAGCCGGCTCGGTGGTGGAGAGAAATCCGTCGGAATAATTGTAGATGCCGCCGCCGTAATCGGCCGAGTTTTCCGCGAAGATGCAGTTCGCTATGGTCGGCTTGCAGGGCCCGTGCTCGATCCACGGTATCACCACGTCCACCAGAACATCGTCGTAGCAGTAAATGCCGCCGCCGTAGCCGTCGACCCCGCCCGGCCGCTCCCCTTTATTATTCAAAAGAATACAGTTGAGGATCGTCGGTGAGCACTCTTCGATGTATATGCCGCCGCCGTATGTTGCGCGTCCGTTTATTATGGTGAAGCCGTCGACGACCGAATCGCCCTCTTCCCCATTCTCAAAAAAGAATCCGTTTCCATCATTTTCACAGTCGATAATACAGTTCAGGGGCCCCTGTGACGATCGTACCGTAATGGCCTTTCCGTTGAAATTCAGATTCTTGTTTCCTCCGCCCGTATAAATTCCGTCGGCCACGACAACGGTGTCCCCGTTCGATGCAGCGTTGATTCCCGCCTGGATTGTGGGCTGGTCGCCGGGTACATCAATAACGGCTGACAGCACGGCACGCGGCGCCATGGCCACCATGCTCAAGCCGAGTGCCGGTATCAGCGCCCATGCTGGACAAGTATGCTTTTTCATATCTTTCTCCCCTTTCCTGTTGGTCCCCTCTTGTTGGTCCCCGTTGCCGAACCTGTAGGGGCGCGATTAATAGCGCCCGACGCTCAAAACAAGGAATAGGGCGGCCCATGGCCGCCAATCGATTTGCATTCCCCCGGAAACGGCGGGCACGGCCCGCCCTATGACTTTTTGGTCCCCGTTGCCGATCCTGATGAATCGATCCGCCCTTGCATCCGCTCGTGAAACAGATCCCAGTCGATCTCGTACCTCGTGTTCGCGACCGTCTCCCAGACCCGGTCCTTGTAACGGCGGGATCGAAAGTACGCTTTGAGCTCTCTGGAGAGCGGGTACACCTGATCCCCCCCCTCCCAGGCCACCTCCCTCCCGGTGCGACGGTCAAGAAGGCATTCATGGTACACAGCCCAGGCGGCATCGGCAAGGTTGTAATCTCCGGTGTCCCGGATCATCGAGATCAGTCGGCCCTCACGGACAGGATTATAGAACTTGAACTTCTCATGATAGAATCGGGCGTTGTGGTAGAATTGAGGATGGTTCATGATCCCGTCCTTTTTGAGCCGCTTTCCCGTGAGGACCATGAACTCCAGAGCTTCATGCCCGATCCCGAGACCGGGGTGCTCCTGGCCGGGCAGGGGGGGCCTGTCCGGAGTGAACGCGGCCCGCGGGTTCTGGAGGCATATCCACTCGATGATCAGAACCGGATGGCTTCCGTCCGGCTCTCCGCCCTCACTTGGGAGGGGGGAGCGAAGATTCCCTTCCCTCAGAATGAGCTCGATCAGGAGATGGTCGGGATCTTCCCGTCCCCCGAAATAGACCCTGAGGAGATGGCGATAGGGATCGTCCAGGTCAAGAGCGAGCTTGAAATCCTCGAACCCCTTTCTCCTGAGGATGTCGAAAAAGCCATACTCTTCGAGGGCTTTGCTCATCCCCTCCCGGCTGTAGAAATTGAGATAGAGGTCCGTCTTTTTCAGCTCTTCGAGGTCCTGAAATATGTCGTCATCGATGAGGGCGTTGTGCTCAGAGCTCATCTTCTGGAGGTCCAATGGGCTGAGCCTTCTGAAGATCTTCCTGAATTTCTTCTCTACTTCTTCCTGCTTCCAGTCGGGCCGCAGGGTCATGACCGGACAGGGCGCATTCCGGATGACCCGATCGGCCGTGCTGCCGGCGAACATGAGCTTCATCCCGGTCCGCCCGTGGGTCCCCATGACCACGATATCGATCTCGTCCCGGACGACCGCCTCGAGGATGGCCGAAGCCGGCCGGGCCCTCACGACGCGGGGGGTGATGCGGAGGTCCGGGTACAGGGCCTTTATCTCCTTGACGATCTCCTTCATCTCCTCCTGAGCCGGGCGATGCTCGTCGTCCTCCGGCCTTCTCCCTTCCTCAACCTCCTCCTCTTTCTCCTCTGTGGCGTGCAGAACGATCATCTCGGCCCCCGCCTTTGCAGCGACAAAGGCGGCGTAGTCCATGGCCCGTCTGGAGTGCTCGGAAAAATCGGTGGGAAAGAGAACCTTCCGAGGGGGAAAGTGATACGCCTCCCTGGCAAGCGCCCCTTCCTCCCCTGCACTGATCCCAACCCCCTCGGCGATCCTGGCTAGAAACGATCCGAATTCCCCCGGCTTGATCGAAATCACCGGGCACCGGGTCTTCCTGATCACCCGCTGGGCCGTGCCCCCGATCACCCGGGTCTCCAGGCCGGTGGCCCCGTGGGTCCCCTGAATCACCAGATCGGGATGAATGGCCTCCACAGCCCGAAGGATCTCGACGAAAGGGACGCCCCCGACCACCTGCTCGGAGTGCCGCACCCCTTTCATGGACAGAAGGCGCAGAAATTCCGAGAGCCGCTTCCGGGCCTCCTTCTCTTCTGCCTCCCAGGCGGCCTGCCTCTCCTCGACGGAAAGGACCTGGGGAAAGAAGAGCTTGCCGGCTCGGGAGTCCTCGGGGATCACATGGAGAAAGACCACCTCTGCGCGAAAAGCACGCGCCAGCTGTACGGCATAGTGGCTGCTCAGCTCAGAGGCGGGCGACAGATCGACCGGGACGAGGATCCTGGCAATATGGCTCATGGTCTTTTGTGTGTCACATCCGGATTTCTGACTTCAAGGGTATTCTACCAGATTATAGGCCAAGTGGGCGTCCGCGGCCACCCCCACCTTCAGGACGCTGAACAGACTCAACAGAACTGCCGCCATGTGGTATAATGCATACCCGGGCGGGCGATCGATAATTACATAAAAATGAAAGGTGCAACGTCATGAGACAATTACTTCGTTCCTGCTTACCATTCCTCCTAGTGGTTCCGATCATCTCAATGACTCTCTTCTGCGATCCGCTCCCGGGAGACCGAAGGGTGCCTGCCGAGTGGGAGCCCCACGAGGCGACCTGGATGCAGTGGCCAAAAGGAGTGGAGGCTTCCTACAGGCCGAACTTCAGCGCCATCATCGACGCCCTTCAGGACTATGAGCCCGTCAACATCATCGTGCAGAGCGCCTACGATCAAACCCGGGCCCAGTACTACCTGGCCGGCCAGGGTGTTCCGTTGACGAATATTACGTGGCACATCCTGCCTTACGAC
>CAZFWM010000476.1:0-4751 GCA_964522545.1 uncultured Thermodesulfobacteriota bacterium | reverse complement strand
AGCTATCAGATGATCGACTTCTGGCTCACGGACACCTCCTTCGCCATGCCGGCCATCTGGTGGGGTGCGCTCGCTCCGGGATATCACATCTGGACCGTTCTGGGGGTCAATTCATTCACGGGCGACTATGACCTCGCCGCGCTCTGGGCCTTCATCAAGCCTGTGGAGCCTTGATACGGCGGATTCCCGGAGAAGTCGTTCCGGAAGTGGTCAGGGCGTCAACATGAATCACAAATCGGGGCCCTTGTGATCTGGGAAGGGCCCCCTTCTTCAAGGAGAATGGAGGATTCGCTATGAAACCAAGGTGGGGAATATACTTGCTCGGTCTGTTGATTTGCGCCGGTATCGTTACGGGGCTCGATGGTCCGGCCGGGGCGGCGCCGCCGCCCACGTGCGATGTCTGCCTCTCGGCTCCCATCGGGTGCCCCTACTCATCGATCCAGTCGGCCATCGACGCCGCATCCGACGGGGAGACCATCTGGGTGTGCAACGGCACCTACGAAGAGAACATCGACTTCCTGGGCAAGGCGATCACGGTCCGGTCCATGGAAGGCGCGGAGACCACCGTCATCGATGCGGACCTCTCCGGCAGCGTGGTGACCTTTGCTAGCGGCGAGGGCCCGGATTCGGTCCTGGACGATCTCACGATCCGTCGCGGAAGAGGCACCGATGTGTCCTTTGACGGGGTCTACGGCGGAGGCATATTTTGCGACTCTTCATCCCCCACCATCACGGACTGCGTGATCTTTGACAACGAGGTGCGCGGCGGAGGCGCCGGGGGCGGGGCCGGCATCTCCTGCCGTAGCGCATCCCCGTCGTTCACCGATTGCGTGATCGAACAGAACGGTTGCGATTGGAACGGGGGAGGAGTACACTGCAGAGCCTCCGATCCGACCTTCACGCGCTGCCGCTTCACCCGGAATTCCACGAGCCGGAAAGGCGGGGGGATCTACAGCGACCCCGACTCATCCCCGACGCTCACCGACTGTGAATTCTCTAGAAACTATCTAAACGGCGCTTTTGCCGATGGGGGCGGCATCTACTTCGACGCGTCGCTCTCTCCGACACTGGACGGCTGCATCTTCGACCACAATACGGTTTCGAGAGCCTCCGGCGACGGCGCCGGCGGCGCGATTCATTTCAACAGCACCGCTTCGGCAACCCTCACCGACTGCACTTTCATCGACAACTCGGCCGACGGTACCGGCGGCGGCATCTTCTGCAGCGACTCCCCGGTTACCCTCACCCGCTGTGATTTCATCGAAAACAGGGCGACACTTGAAGGCGGCGGCATGACCTGCAACTCATCCTCGCCGATCCTCGACGGCTGTACTTTCGACCGCAACGTGAGCGAGTCGTCCCTCTCCATGGGCGGCGGCGGGCTCTACTGCACCGGTTCCTCGTCGCCGATCCTCGACGGCTGCGACATAATCGGAAACGAATCGGGCGCCGTGGGCGGGGGGATCTCCTGCAACCATTTCTCTTCGCCCCGCCTGACCGGCTGCACCATCAGCGGAAACACCGCCTCTCAGTACGGCGGCGGGCTCTCCTGCGTAACATACTCCGACGCGGTCCTCACGGGCTGCACCATCATCGGCAACCGGGCCGAGACCGGCGGCGGGGGCGGCCTCTCTACCCTCGAATCCTCCGTGTCGATGACCAACTGTACGATCTCCGGCAACTTTGCGGATGGAACATTCATGGACCAGGGCGGCGGCGGGGCCTATTACCAGAGCTCCTCCCCGACGATCCACTATTGCACCTTCAGCGACAACACGGCCGCCAGGAACGGGGGTGGGATCCTCTGCTTCCATTCACCCATGGAGATGGTCAACAGTATTCTGTGGGGGAATAAAGCCGGGGGCGGCGACCCTGAGATCTACGTGTATGTCGGCGATGATCCCGACATCCGCTATTCAGATGTACGGGGCGGGTGGGCCGCGGGGACCGGCAACATCGACGTGGACCCGTCCTTCGTGGGCGGGGGCGACTACCACTTGACCGCGGCTTCCCTCTGTATCGACGCCGGGGACCCGGCCGGAGGCACGGTCGACGACATAGACGGCGACGAGCGGCCCCAGCATGAGGGCCATGACATGGGGTCGGACGAATATATGGGCGAGCTCTGTGTCGACGCGGACGGGGACGGCTATTACACCCGGGAGGGGTGCGGAACCGAGGTGGATTGCGACGATTCCGCCGCCACCGTCCATCCGGGCGCCCCGGAGGTCTGCGACGGCATGGACAACGACTGCGACGGCGTGACGGACGAGGGGTGTTACCCCACCATACGCGTCTCTACCGACGGCTCCGAATACACCACCGGTGAGACCATGACCGCGACCCTGCAGACCACGACCGGCGCCGACCCGGCTGTGGTGGATGTGTATCTCTGTCTCTATCTGCCCAACGGGATCTTCGTCTTTCTCCCCTCCATGGCGACCCATCCCGTACCGCTGCTCAGCTCCTGGACGGTCATCGACTGGGGGCCCGTGGATTTCCTCCGGTGGACCTTCAGGGAATGGGATATAGCCGGCACCTACTACTGGATCACCTTCTACACGGCGCCGGGCACATTCGACATCGTCGGGGTGTGGGACTACGCTCCGTTCACCTTCACTCCGTAACAGAGTGAGGATTTGCTATGAAAGGTACGTGCGCAGGTCTGCGGACCTTGCGCACGTGCAAGGCCTCTGATCCATTATCCCCCCTCTTCTCTACACGACAAAATTGTAAGACACAATCAATATGGTACGTCTTTACTGATATAAGAGAGTGCGAAAGGGCGCAGCTTCTCAGAGGGGGAATGCTCGTAAATCGACCTGTTCGACGCGGCCGTGAACGCCTGGGGCCGTTTTGAAAGGAGATTAAGATGAAGCTCAGAATTGGAAACGTTACGGCAATCCTCCTCGCGGGCGTCCTCCTGACGGCCCCTGTCTTCGCGGTTGCGGCCCCGCCCGCCGGGGAGCGTTCGATCGACGGCGCCTCGCCCGTCGACTTCGGGCGGGGCCAGATCATCGTCCGCTTCGCCGACGGCTTCGGCCGTAGTGAGATCGAAACGGCTCTCGATCCCGGAAAATTTCGGGTGAAGAAGGCGCTGGTCAAAAGGCTGAACATCTACTTGGTGGAGCTCTCTGATCGGAACCTTTCCGAATTCGAGGCGGTGAACGTCGCCGTGGCGAACGCGAGGGTGGTCCACGCCCAGCTCGATCATCTCGTGACGCTTCGCCAGATCTTTCCGGATGATCCTCGGTTCGACGATCTGTGGAGCATGCACAATACCGGTCAGGGTGGGGGCACGGCGGACGCCGACATCGACGCCCCGGAGGCGTGGGAGCGTGTCACCGGCGGCGTAACGCGACTCGGCGACGAGATCGTCGTCGCCGTGGTCGATGGGGGCCTCGACGCGGGACACCGGGACCTGATCGATAACGTCTGGATCAACAGCGGAGAGATCCCGGGTAACGGGGTCGATGACGACGAGAACGGGTACATCGACGACATCTACGGGTGGGACGCCTACCGATCGGACGGCTCCATCCCGGCCGACTCCCACGGGACCCACGTGGCCGGGATCGTCGGCGCCCGGGGGGACAACGGCACCGACGTGGCCGGCGTCAACTGGGAGGTGAAGGTCATGGCCGTGGCCGGCTCCTCGGGGTGGACGTCGACCGTCCTCGAGGCGTACGGCTACGTGCTCGACCAGAAGCGCCTCTGGCTCGAGACCGGCGGGGCCAAGGGGGCCAACGTGGTGGCCACGAACTCGAGCTTCGGAATCGACTACGCCGACTGTGAATCCGGGTCCTACACCTTCTGGAACGACATGTACGACGCTCTCGGGGCGGCCGGCATCCTGAACGCCGGCGCCACCATCAACCGCCATATCGACGTGGACGTCATCGGCGACGTCCCCACCGGCTGCCTGAGCGAGTTCATGATCTCCGTCACCAACACCACCCGGTACGACACGAAGAACAACGGCGCCGGCTTCGGCGCCACCACCATCGATCTGGGAGCGCCGGGGACGGGCATCCTCAGCACGACCCCCGGAGACCGGACCGGCTCGAAGACCGGGACCTCCATGGCCACACCCCACGTGACCGGGGCGGTCGCCCTCCTCCACGCCGCGGCGAGCGTCGACCTAGCCGCGCTCTGCCGGGCGAACCCGGCCCAGGGGGCTAGGATCATCCGGGACATCCTATTCGAGAGCGTCGACCCGATCCCGGCCCTCGACGGGATCACCGCCACCGGCGGCAGGCTCAACATCGACACCGGCACCGCCCTTGCCGCCGCCTGGACCGCGGGGGAGCCGGAGTTCACCCTCTGGATGGACGCGACCTACTCCGACGACACCCTCGACCTCGACTTCACCCTCGGCACCACGGAGGTGGCGACCCTCCTGACCTACCTGATCCTCACCGATCCGGAGGTTCAGGCCCTGCGCCTCTGGTCGGTCCCCCTGGCGGCGATCACTCCGCCCCAGGCATTTTCCCTCTCCTTTCCATTCCCGGGCATGGGGCAGATCGGCATCTGGAACGCCCTCTACACCGGCGAAGAGCAACAGATCACCGACCTCGACTGGATCGACACCGGTCTCTAGCGCGTACCCAACGAGACTTCTACGCGACACGCGTAGAAGTTTCGTTGTTTTTCGTCGCCACATCCACAGCGCCTTCTCAATTATTTTTCTTCTTCTTATTACTTGAGAGTACCGAGTTCTGAAGCATACTCCGACTAGATCAGAGGGAAAG
>CAZFWM010000475.1:0-4767 GCA_964522545.1 uncultured Thermodesulfobacteriota bacterium | reverse complement strand
TGGCTGGTCGCTTCCAGAACTCAAGCGCCAGTTTAATTCTGGCCTATACGAGCGCTTTTCCCTCAGTCGTGATAAAGGGAAAATCAAGGAGTTGGCCGAGAAGGGGCAGCGGCTCGAACGTCCCGAGGATATGCTCAAACACCCCTACGTGCTGGAATTTCTCGGCCTCGATGAAAAGAGTGACTATTCCGAGAGCGATCTTGAAACCGCAATTATCGGCAAGCTTGAGCATTTTTTGCTGGAACTGGGAAAGGGGTTTCTGTTCGAGGCCCGACAGAAACGCTTTACCTTCGATGCAGACCATTATTTTGTCGATTTGGTGTTCTACAACCGTCTTCTTCGCTGCTACGTCCTGATCGATCTCAAAATCGGCAAACTCATCCATCAGGACCTCGGTCAGATGCAAATGTATGTCAATTACTTCGATCGTCATGTGAAAACCGTCGACGAGAATCCGACCGTCGGAATCATCCTCTGTAAAATGAAGAACGATGCCTTGGTAGAGCTCACCTTGCCGAAAAACGCTAAGGTCTATGCTTCCCAATACCAGCTCTACCTTCCTTCGAAGGAAGAATTAAAGAGAAAACTTATCGAATGGGCCGCTGATTGCGCTATGGAAGCTGATGAGGGGTAGGGAGCAAATTCGCGTAATCATATACGGTAAGAAGGAGCTCTATCGGGGCTCGGATTAGTTATGAGAACATGTATTCTCATAACTAAAAAATTTCGAATGAAGTGGCTCTATGCATAAATCGTCCAAATGTTTCATAACGGAAATAGGACTCACGCGTTCCCAAAAGGATCGTTTTAGGGACTCTGAAAGTAGTCCTATGTCAGGAAGGATAAATATAATAATGAAAAAATTTATAGTTTTGGCCGGAATGATATTTCTGTTGTCATGCCCAGGGCCATCTTCAAGGAATATAGTCCAAATAGAACGACCGGACGGAACAAAGGTAAAGTGTGTTGAGCCCTCACCTGCTGTTTTCACATCATCAGTCAAAGCGAAAGCAGATGCATCCATTCCTAAAATTAAGGAGATTTTAAAAGGCGAAGTTGCTTATGAACAAAAAGTCGAGAGAATACGAAATGAAATGGAAGGTCTTTATTCAATAGAAGTTTTGCATTATCGACTTTGTATTGACTATGGCAATGGTATCCTAGATGAATCCTCTTATAAGTCTTTCTTCGAGAAAATATTACCTCTTTTAAAGCAGTCTGTTAACATTGAGCCCTTGGTTGAACATGGCTCCCTGGTGCAAGTTAAACAGTCGCCAGGATCATCAGTTGTATCTGCCGGTCGAGACCTCATAATAGAAGGCGATTTCGTGATAATAGAAGGCGATCTTGTGATTGAGAGTAAAGGCCCTCCCTCCTCCGAGGAACTACGAGGAGACATTAAGTTTGAGAAAGTCCATGTCGAATTTAAAGACGATTCTCAATACCCACATTTCGCTGCTCTGAGAATCTCAGCACAGCAGCATGTCCATCCACGCTTCTATATCCGCATTGAAACCGATTCGACTCTTGCTCCGAAATATATGCGTAAATTTTTCGGCCAACCGAATCGCATAACTATGATGACGGCAGCGGCGATACATGGAACGACTTTGGAGTACACGGAGGGCTCCCCCGGACTACAACCCGGACACCCTTGGATATTCGTCGTCTTCTCGGAGCATCCGGTGGAAATAGTAGACGTTATTACAAAGGATGAGAACCCGTTCATCGAGGTGTTGAGACGCAATTCGAGGGACTAAAAAGATTACGCCAGAAAATGATTGTCAGACCCCAACCGTTCCTCGCAATGTGGATAAATCTATACGGCGTGTTGCCCAAATCCCTTCAGGCGCCATTTCAGGGGCACTGTGACTCCATACCTTCTCATTTCGTCGAATCCAACTTAGTGGCTTATTTCCGAGAGAAAAATCGATATTAGTCGAACTGGATCTTATCTATGACGGAAATTCGGCCACAGGAGAACAAAAAAGTGCCGAATTGAGGTTCATAGAGGGCTGGCATTGGGCCATGACGCCGCAAGCCCTTTTCCAGCCGTGGCGCAGCAGAATGCGGATATTTTGGATCGCTGCGATGAGCCAGTCCTGAACCTGTTGCTTGATGAGACCGCGCCAACGAGAACGCTTGAAGTGATGATTGTTGGCTGCATCTGCAAAGATGCCTTCCACGAGGTGCATGCGTCGACGCCGGTCTCGCTTCGCTGCCATACTTTTCGACTCTGCACGGCCTGCTTCAATCACCTCATGATCTTCGTTTCGTATGATCGTTCGCCCCCGCGATGAACGGGTGCATTGAGATCGCAGCGAACACGCTTGGCATACCTCGGCCTCCGCCGAATACTCATAGGCCCGTATGCTCTCTTTATACCGCCTTCGTCTCACTGTCTGCCCTCCGGGGCAACGGTAAGTGTCAGTCCTTTCGTCATAGACAAACTCACTCTTTCTGAAGATGCCGGTCTGACGGCCTCTCCCTTTTCCCTTCGAAGCCAGGTCCGCCATGTGGGGTTTTATACCTCGGTAGTGACAGGCTCGGAAGTTCTCGATTGTCCCATACTGGGCATCTGCTACGGCTGTTTCGACCGATGTCTCTGTGTGACACTCATGTTGGTCGATAAGGTCCATCATCTTGCCGTTCTCTTTTTCATCTCCCTGTGTCGTCACGGTGGCCGTGGTCACGCCGTGTGCGTCATCTATTGCTCTGTGGTTCTTATACCGAAGCCGGGCTTCGCTTCGACCTTTTCTAACCACTGCCGCATCCGGATCCGTCCTGCTCATCAGCCCAGGATTCTTCGGTTTATACCCACCCTTTCGTCGACCGGGCTTCTTTGCACTAGCAGAGCCCTTGGCCTGTTGCGAATCATCTGCACCCTCCTTTTTTTCTTCACTGAGAGTCTCAACCTGAACAGGCCCCAGTTTCTTCGTTTCCTTGCGATAGAGTCGTTTTAAAGCTGCCATCAGTTCCGGCGATCCTTGGATGACAGAATTCATGTTCGCATCGGCCTGTATCAAACTCCCATCGAAGTGGACCTTCTTGCCGTCCACCAATCCGGCCAAAACACATTGAACGACAGTTCGAATAAAGAAACGCTCGAATACAGCAGCACCCCACCGAGTTCGAGCCTTACTTAATACACTGTGGTTAGGAATGGGATCATCAAGCCCATAATCTAAGAACCACATGTAGTCGAGACGCTCTGGGATGATACGCATCAGCTCCCGCTCACTGTGGATGTCGTCAAAGAACAATAAAAACATCATCTTTATAATGACTTCCGGATCCACCGATACGTTGCCGTTATAGCCGTATCGAGAAGCCACTTCATCTCGAACGAACGAAAAATCCACCGCCTCCTTTATCTTACGCAGAGGATGATCGTTGCGAATCCGCTTCTCCAAATTGACATTGTAATTGAATAAGACGGGCTGCGGATTTTGTTGGCCCATCATCGTTGCGTCCTCCTCGCCTGTTTGCACCACCGGCGTAGGTCTTCGGTCGCCAGGTGCGCCAAGCCTTCCTTGAGTCGTTTGTATGCCGTCACGCCTGCCCGGACCTGTTCAAGGCGGCCTTTCGGGATATAAACCATATGCGTTTTTCCGTCGTCCCCTCGGATACTGAGGTAGTAGGCAGGGCCGTGGCCACCTTGCTCTTCACAAATGGTGCAATTGGGGCGGCGACACTTCAGAAACCGTTCCACCACGGTGCCTCGCAAAATCCAGGGTTCTTTCTGAAGTAGTTTGGAGATATTTCTACGCGTCATATTACACGTATACTATACCAGGAAATCACGTGTCAATACGATCAAGAAGAAATGTTTTGCTATTCAAAGGCAGGGATTTGGGCAACACGCCGAATAGATTTGTCCTCACCAATTTGGTATACTGAAAATGCCTAATTTTACTCACTTTTATTTCGCCAATTTTAAGAGGGTTTTTTCCACACCCCTAATTTGCCCTTTTCAAGGTCATTTTTGACTTCTCGGGGCGGGCTCTTAAGACAAAATTCTATGAAGAAAAAACTCGTAGCCATCTATGCCAGGGTTTCCACCAGCCGGCAGAAGACAGAGTCGCAGATCCTGGAGCTCAAAAAATTCATTCAACGGTCTGGATGGAAGCTTTACAAAAAGTACATCGACGAAGGCTTCAGCGGTAAGGACACCAAGCGGCCAGCTTTCAACGACATGATGGCGGCCGCCAAGAGGAGAGAGTTTGAGATCCTTGTCGTCACGAAATTCGATAGGCTATCTCGCTCGCTCAAGGATTTGGTCAACACCTTGGAGGAGCTATCCTCTATGGGGATCGATTTCGTCTCTTACGAAAACCAGATCGACACATCCACCCCTTAAGGCAAACTCGTCTTCCAGGTCATCGGAGCGGTGGCCGAGTTCGAGAGGGACATCATCAAGGAGCGGGTGGTCGCCGGCCTGGCGAATGCCAGGCGGAAGGGGAAAAAGTTGGGGAGGCCGAGGATCCCGGATCATGTGGTTGAGAGGGCGAGGAAGCTTAGAGAAGAGGGGAAGTCGTGGAGGGAGATTGGGAGGGCTCTTGGAGTGGACTCCTCGGGAGTAAGGAAGAGGTTGAAGTCGGGGAAGTAGATCCGATAAAAATGAGCACAGATTGCGATAAACGGTAGCTACGCTAGTTTTACCCTGATTGAGTGCCCTATTTCTCATGGATCTTTTTAATTAACTCCTGGACATCCCCCCGTTTCTGAATTTATGTCTCAAAAGCTGAGTTGAATTACACTACGAGA
>CAZFWM010000474.1:0-4790 GCA_964522545.1 uncultured Thermodesulfobacteriota bacterium | reverse complement strand
TAAGAGCTCAATTTCGTATTGACTTTGCAATATTTCGCTAATTTGGTTGCGGCTTTGCCGCAATAGGAGACAGACCATGGAAGCCTGCGGTCTCGTGTTCATCGTGTCCGCCCCGTCCGGGGCCGGCAAGACCACGCTGGGCGACGCGATCCTGGAGACCTTCACCGACATCCGCCGCTCCATCTCCTATACGACTCGATCCCCCCGGGGCAGGGAGCGGGACGGAGTCGACTACCGATTCGTGACGGTCGATGTGTTCGAGGATATGGTCCGGGCCGGCGCGTTCGCCGAATGGGCCGAGGTCCACGGCCACCGATACGGGACAGCCCTGGAGGCGCTCCGCCTTCAGCCCGGCGAGAGCGCGGATGTGCTCCTCGAGATTGACATACAGGGAGCCAGACAGATCAAGGACCGCCTGCGTACCGGCATCTACATTTTTATCCTTCCTCCTTCAGCGGAAGTGCTGGAGGCGCGACTGCGCATGCGCGCCACAGAGAAAGAGGCCGACCTCAGGCGGCGGCTCGATGCGGTGAGGACCGAGATCGCCGAGGCCCACTGGTTCGACTACATCATCGTCAATGATCGCCTCGAAGAGGCCGTGGGCCAGTTTCGCTCGATCGTGACGGCCGAGAGGTCCCGGTGTGAGCGCCTCCTTCCCGGACTGACAGCGAGGTTCCCGGATCTCTCGAGGGCGGGCTGTGGGAAGGGTTAGGAGCGAGTGACGCAAGGACTCCAGTTGATTTTTTCCTGCCAATTAAAATATACTAACAATTAAATCAACGCTTCAAGGAAACCTATTCCTAGTGCTCTAGAGATCTGGCAACTGGTGCTCCTCACCTCAAAAAGAGGCGTCCGGGAGCAAGATCCGCCCGGGTGACCTCAGTGATCAGAATCAACGAGATCCTCGATAAGATCACCTCGTACAATCCGAAGGCCGATATCGAAGAGGTCCGCAGGTCCTACATCTACTCGGCCAAGGTCCACGACGGGCAGGTCCGGCGCTCTGGAGCCCCCTACCTGATACACCCCATGGAGGTGGCCGGGATCCTGGCCGATCTCAAGCTGGATACGCCGAGCATCGCCACCGGACTCCTCCACGACACCATCGAAGACACAGAGGCCACACAGGATGAGATCGAGAGCCTTTTCGGGCAGGAGATCGGAAGGCTTGTTGATGGGGTGACCAAGATCAACAAAATGTCCTTCACCAGCAGGCAAGAGCAGGAAGCGGAGAACTTCCGCAAGATGCTCGTCGCCATGGCCAAGGACATCCGTGTGATCCTCGTGAAGCTCGCCGACCGCCTGCACAATATGCGCACCCTCGAACACATGCCCAGCGCGTCCCAGCTCCGCACCTCCCGTGAGACCATCGATATCTACGCGCCCCTGGCCAATCGGCTCGGGCTCGGCTGGGTCAAGGACGAGATGGAGGATCTCTCGCTATTATACCTCAAGGCGGAGACCTACTACGATCTGGGCCGCCGCCTCAATCGAAAGAAAAAGATCCGAAACCGGTACATCGATGAGGTGAAGCGGATCATCACCGACAAGCTCAACGAGTACGGCATCGAGTGTGAGGTCTTTGGGCGGCCCAAGCATTTTTACAGCATCTACAGGAAGATGGAGGTCCAGCAGATCGACTTCGATCAAGTCTACGACCTCATCGCCTTCCGAATCGTCGTCAAGACCGTGAGGGACTGCTACGCGGCGCTCGGCGTGATCCACTCTCTGTGGACCCCTGTGCCGGGGCGGTTCAAGGACTTCATCGGGATTCCCAAGGCGAACATGTACCAGTCACTGCACACCACGGTGATCGGCCCTTACGGGGAGCGGGTGGAGATCCAGATCCGCACGTACGAAATGCACAGAGTGGCCGAGACCGGAATCGCCGCACACTGGATGTACAAGGAAAAAGGCAGCGACCTGACAGAGAAGGAAGGGCAGCGCTTTACCTGGCTCCGGCAGCTGATGGAGTGGCAGCAGGATATGAAGGACCCATCAGAATTCCTGGAGTCTGTGAAGGTGGACCTGTTCCCGGACGAGGTCTATGTCTTCACGCCCAAGGGGGAGGTCAAGGCCTTTCCGCGGGGTGCTACGCCAATCGATTTTGCCTACCGGATACACACCGATATCGGGCACCGCTGCGTCGGGGCCAAGGTGAACGGCAAGCTGGTACAGATCAAATCAAAGCTCACCAACGGCGACACCGTCGAGATCATAACTTCGAAGAACGCCACGCCGAACAAGGACTGGCTCGAGTTTACCAAGACCCTGACCGCCCAGTCCAAGATCCGGAGCTGGATCAGGAAGGAGGAGACAAAAAAGAGTCAGGACCTGGGCCGCGAAATCTGCACCAAAGAGTTCAAGAGATACGGCCTCAACTTCATCAAGCTGGTTCGAAGCGGAGAGCTCAAGTCGATCCTCAAGGAGCATTTCAAGATGGGCATGGAGGAGGGCATGGCCGACATCGCCTATGGGAAGCTCTCGGTCCACCGGCTGATAGAGAAGATCCTGCCGCCGGAAAAGATCAAGGACGGCCTCGAAGAGGAGACCACCATCGAGAAGTTCGAGAGGTTCGTGAGCCGGTTCACGCGTCGGCCCGATGCGGCGATCCGGGTGAGCGGCCTCGAGGACGTCATGGTCCGTTTCGGCAAGTGCTGCAGCCCGATTCCGGGGGACGGCATCGTGGGCTATATCACGCGCGGCCGGGGGCTGACGGTTCACAACGCCCTCTGCGCCAGAGTCCGCGAGATGGAGCCTGAGCGCAAGATCGAGGTGACGTGGGATTCGAAGGTCAAGACGGCGAACCCGGCCCGCCTGCGGATCGTCTGTGATGACCAGCCGGGGCTTTTGGCCGCTGTCAGCAAGGTGATCAGCTCGGCGGACATCAACATTACAGATGCCCACATGTGGACGACCAAGGAGAACAGGGCGACCGGGGATTTCCAGATCTCCGTAAAGGATCTGGCTCAGCTCCAGAGCGTGATCAAGTCCATCGAGCGGGTAAAGGGAGTGATCTCGGTGGCGCGGCAGTTTACAAGCGGACGCGATCAGAAGGGGGACTCTGGAAAAAAACGCGTGAAAAAGTGAGACGGGATCTCAGGCCACCTTGACCACCTTCCCCGATCGGAGGCACCGGGCACAGATCTTTATCCTCTTGACCTGCCCGTTCTGAAGGACGCGCACACGCTGGATGTTCGGGTGCCACATGCGCCGGGACTTGTTGTGGGCGTGGCTGATGGTGTTACCGAATATCGGTTTCTTGCCGCATATTTCACATATCTGGGACATGGTTTTGGTCTCCTGATCTACTTTCCTCAGAAATTCATTAACAAGACATCCGACCTTTTTACCAGATTTTTCCATCCTTGACAAGCAAGAGCAGAAAAATTTTTCTAAAAAACCGTAAATCCCTATCCCTCTGGGAGAGGGTCTGGGTGAGGGAGTTGGGATTTGCTTGCGGCTCGGCCTCGTTTGGCTTTACTTTCAACGTCATAATATGTAAAAATTTTTTTTCGAGCTCATGAAGGAATCGGCCGGTATGAATGGAAAAGTCGTCATTAATAGATTGAAGAAGTCGGCTCTGGCCTCGGTCTGGCGGGAATTCTTTCATCATCTGCCTGCCTGGTTCTACTTCTATAATGCTTTCGTCGTCCTTTACGCCTCACTGGCCTGGATGAATCCATCCGCCTACACGCTCGCCTGGCCTGTGGTCTTTCCCCTCTTCATAGGCTATCTCTATTACGCGATACGAATTCAACAGGACAAGCGAATCGAAAACAAGAGGTTCTGGTTCGCGCTTCTGGCGATCCTCGTCACGGTAACCGCACTGGGCATATACGGCAGAGCGAAGCCCCAGATGCTCGGGCCGACCTGGGAGAGCCACATCAATACGGTCAAGATCGCTTACGAGATCTCGAACGTGGCCTGGGTCGTGCTGATCATCGCCCATTGCGGATGGCGCCTGGGACGGGCGGGCCTGGCGAAATTCTTCGGCGCGGCTTTTCTCTATGGCATGCTCCTGGAGAGCGGCGGAATCGATATGGGCTTTTTCTCCGAAGAGGGGTACCACCTCTACGTGCCCGTGCTCGCCGCACCGGTGGCTACCATGTTCGGCTGGGCCACCGTCTTCTACCCGGCCCTCACGATATTCGACAAGTTCGCGGAGCGCTTTAAGTGGCTGGGAACGGGGCCCATAGCCGTCAGGGCGGCGATCGTATCCCTCATCGCGATCTGCTTCGACATCCACCTGGACCCGGTGGCCATCCGGCTGGGCCTATGGACATGGAACGAGGCCTTCCAGGCCGGCACGACGATCTTTTTCCTCGGCGATCCGATCATCAATTTCTTTTCCTGGTTCTTTGCGGTCTTCACATTTGCCGCGGCCTATGAGTATGTAAAGGATCGACGATCCTGGTCAGAGCGCCGCAAGGTGGCGACCCTGTTTCTGGGGATCCCGGCCATCCAGGCCTCGGCGGCGATCGGGCTCTTCGGGACCATGGCCCTGATCGAAGGGCTTGACGGGCCGACCATAACGATCCTGGTGGAGCGCCTGTCCCAGCTCTTTTGACGGACAGGGGCGAAAATAGAGTTTGATTACATTGTAAATCCAATTTTTTCCGTCAAAGAGTTTTAACGCAGAGACGCAGAGGCGCAGAGGGATGAGAATATAGGATGAATTCGGAAAAAATCTTGGATGTTGCGAGGGGCGAAGCCCTGAAGCAATCCCCCGGGCTCCGTATGGCAATAAGCACAGTGGGTTGTTTCGGCCCTTGGGGGCGGGGCAAGTT
>CAZFWM010000473.1:0-4795 GCA_964522545.1 uncultured Thermodesulfobacteriota bacterium | reverse complement strand
ATCGGCCCCCACGTGAACGGGCTGCCTCCCGTGTAGGTGAAGAGCCGGTGGAATCTGTCCGTCGTGTACACGGCCGGAAGCTCCTGGTGCATGGCAGGGTAGGTCGTCGTGTCGGAGCGGTCGTTGTTGAGCCGGAAGTGCACCCTCGCCACGTTCTGATCGAGCACGATCCACTTCTCGAAGGTGCACTCCCCGGGGACGTTGTCGAGCGCCCACTGCATGGGGATGGACCGGACATAGAGGGTCGTGCCGTCGTTCGTGTGCTCGAGCACCTCCGACGGATTGCCGTAACAGTCGCCCGCACCGATCGGGTTCCAGGCCCAGCCCGGCCACGACGGGTGCGGGTCACCGTAGGGCTGGGGCCCCGAGTAATAGGACTGCTGGATCTCTCTGCCCAGATCGGCCGAATTGATCAGGTTCACCTCGAGATGACCCGCGTCGGCAAGGAATGTAATGGTCCCGCCTTTTTCCAAATCCACGCCGATCTGGATCACCCCGTTGTTGAGGTAGCTCATCTCTGAAGTCGGACAGCCGGCGCAAAGGCCCGCGGTTGCCAACAGAGCCGCAAGGAGATATCTCTTCGGATTCATCTTCGTCCCTCCCTGTTCCCTCTCTTTGAGGACCCTATCTACTTTGCTTCCATGCATACTTTATGATGCTCCGAGTGCTTCTTTTCTTTGTCATTCGTTTACGTTTGCCGGACCGCCTCTCACATCGCCACCCCAATAAAGCACGGCTCCACTTGATCCACATACGCCCTGATCATAGCGTTGCCGTCCACCACAGGAATTGAAGAGAGAGGGGTAAAGATCAAGCCGCCGTCAGTGGACATGTACGATGCGCCCTCCTTCGGCCCTGTCCTATCGATGCCCAGCGAATAGCTCCGGGATGCCTTGTCCTCCACGGCCACGTAGAATGCCGCCCCGGGCGCTCCCGGCACATTGAGCAGAAGACCGCTCACATCCACATCCTGGAAGCCGCCTGCAGCCAGCTCCACCGTCCCCCGCCATACCTCCATCCACGCTTCAGGGGCCCCGGCGCTCCCGTCGGCGTCCTCGTAAATTATCACGTCGGCCGATTCCCCGGCCGCAACCCCGCTCGTATAGAAGGACACCGACCTCAGCCGGATAGGCTCAGGTGCGCTGAAACGATTGGCCACGACCACTTCCAGGGAGGCCGACCCGGTGTAGATTTCGGCCGTGCCGTCGTCGTAACTCAGCAATCCCGCACCCTCTCCTCCTTCCGCCTTCCGTGGAAAGGGCCGGAGGAAAGGAGCCGGTTCCTTGGAAAGAGGTCGGCCCGCATCATACTCCATCATTCTCACCGGTCTCACCGGTTCTCCTAAGAACTTCTCGGTTCCGGAGGGCCGCCCGACTTCGATCCGCTTCGGGCTCGCCTTGCCCGCGCAGCTGACATCCACCCAGAAGTACCACGTCAATGCGTCCTCATCATAGATTTGCCAGGTCCTCGTCACCTGGTCCGTTCCGGGGGCGACCAGCATGTCGCTCACATTGCCCGCCGTGCCGTCGTCGGAGTCGTAGATCCAGCCGCTTCCGACTCCTCCGGCACCGAAATCGTGATTCTGCACCTCGAGAGGGTGCCCCGCCGGGTCCGTATAGAATTGGGTGAGGGTCAACGAAATGGGCAGAGCCAGCCCTGCCGGGGCCCCGGCGGCATTGGCGGTGATGTGAATACTGTCTGTGTAGATGCAGTTCGGGCAGGGATCCCAGTCCGGATGCCCCATGCCCGCATTGCCGCTGCTTGCGGTGAAGTCGGAGGGTGTGAGGAGGGTTTCGCATGCATCGCCCACACCGTCGCCGTCCGTGTCTTCCTGGCCCGAGTTGGAGTCGAAGGGGCAGTTGTCGGCAGTCTCCACGACCCAGTCGGAGTCCGAATCCTGCCAGCCCACGTTCGGCGCAATTCCGCTGCCGGTGTTGTTGTACGTGTAGCCCACGTCGAAGGTGACGGGAGCCCCCCCTGGCGAAGGCCCGCCGCTCGAGGCGGTCGGAAAGGCGGCCCACACATCGGCGTGGCTATTGTCCGTCGTCCACGCCATGACCCGCAGGCTGCTCGGGTTCCCCAGCCAGGAGCGCGGGATCTTGATCTCGCTATCCTCGTCTTCCGAATGTCCCGCATAGAGGCCCCAGTCCGGATTGTATGTTACATCCTGGGCGCTCTGCCAGCCTCCCGAATCCCCGTATCGGTATTCCAGGTAGGAGGAACTGGCCATACCTACGAAATACTCCGGGGCGACGCTGCTGTCGAACTGGGCACCCCACATTGGACCTGTAGCCCCGTTACCGGGGTTCGCGTCGAAGGCGACACAGACGTCTCCGAGGTCTTGAACATTGGTTTCCGTGAAGGCCACGTAGATAAACGTACTGTCCCATGTAAGGTAAAAGTAGGTGGATCCCACGCCTTCCATCTGCTCGTCCTGCTCCCAGAAATTCCCATCAGGGCCGGGAGCAACATATTCGATGGCGCCGTCGATCCAGATGGTCGTGTAGGTCAGCGCCTCTGATCGCTCCACGTTGATGAGCACCAGAACGACAGAGAGGAGCAATATCACGGGGATCCACACTCGGCATATGATTTCTCTCATGACAAACCTCCCATTTTTATAATTTGACATAGAAAACGGGTGCAATATTATAAAATCACCACCGCCTCTATGTCAATACAAATTTAGAGCTCCCTTCTTGACGCTCTGCGTAAAATCGGCTATTCTGTGTGGTTTATGGATGATCCCATTATCGGATGAATCCACTTCCCAATACGAATCATGGAGGAACGACAATGGACAGAGAGAAGATTGCATTCACCCTCCTCAAGCCGCTCGACATGGAACTGGGCCTGCTCATCAACGCCTTCAAGCGCCTTCCGAACTACGAGAAGATCCAGGACAGTGCCTACCGGGGGATCCGTAGCGTTCTCCGAGGCAACTTCGAAAAGCAGAACGACCTCGAGATCGAGGGGCTCGAGAATATTCCTCCTGCGGGGGGCTTTGTGCTGGCCTCCAACCACCAGAGCTGGTCCGATGTCCAGGTGCTCGGCTCCGCCTGCCCCCGTCGGATACACTTCCTGGCCAAGTCCGAGTTCAGGACCTGGCCGATCCTGCGACACCTGATCGAGATCTCGGAGTCCCCCTTCATCGATCGCACGGGCGATCCGGAAGGAATGGCCAATGCCATCTCTTTCCTCAGGCAGGGCAAGTCGATCTGTATTTTCCCGGAGTCGACCATACCGGGCGAAGAGGAGATCCGCCGCACCGCCGTGGAGCCCCACACGGGCCTGCTCCGGGGCCGGTCCGGCATGGTCCGCCTCGCGCTGGCGGCCAAGGTCCCGATCCTGCCCGTGGGAGTGAGTGGCACGAGCGCTTCGTTTCCTCCCGAGGTCTACCCCCGGCTCGAGCTCCTCAGGCTCCCGAAGCCGATACGCATCACGGCGCGATTCGGCAAGCCGATCTCCCTCGAGGACTACTACGACCGGGAGGTGAGCTACGAAGAGATCCGCGATCTCACGGACAAAGCGATGCGGGAGATCTCCGGCCTGGTCGACCATCACCGCAACTACATCCCCGTCAAAGTGCCGGTCAAGCCTTTACCGCGCCATGAGAAGATCGGCGTCCTTCTGCTCCACGGGTTCACCTCCAGCACCAAGACCGTGGACGGGATGATTCCGTACCTCGAGAAGCACGCCATCCCTTACGCCATGCCCGTGCTCCGGGGCCACGGCACCCACTACAGGGACATGGCGGGCACCACGGCCGCCGACTGGTACGCGGATGCGGAGAAGGCCCTGCTCGAGCTGAACGAGAAAGTGGACAAGGTGATCGTGGTGGGGCTCAGCATGGGCGGGCTCGTGGCGATCGACCTGGGCATCCGGCATCCGGACAAGATCGCCTCGCTGGTCACCATGGCGGCGGCGCTGAAGTTCAAGGACCCTCTGTCCGGCCTCTCAGAGCATCTTTCCCGTGTGGTGAAGTTCTGGCCCAGCCCGAACGCATATAACGACAAGGAGTGCGCCAAGAACGACCAGAATTATCCGAAGTTCGCCACCGACGCCTTTGTCTCGCTGTACGAGTATTCCCGGGAGATCGAGATGCGGCTGCCCGAGCTCATGACGCCGATCATGATCATCCAGGCCAAAAAGGACCAGATCGTATCGCCGGTGAGCGCCAACCTGATCTACGAGGGGGTGTCATCGGAGTTCCGCGACATCGTCTGGTTCAAGCGATCCGGCCATGAGATGGGCCAGGACATGGAGGCCGCGCAGGTCTTCGAAACGATCGACTCCTTCATCGGCAATTTCATCGAGGACGCCCCGACCGCCGAGGCCAAAAAGGCGCCGGCTGCGAAAAAGGCAAGGACTGCCAAGAAATCGCTCGCAGCGAGAAAGGCAAAGGCCAAGAAGAAGTCGCCTCCTGCCCGGAAGGCCAAGGCCGCCAAGAGCCCGGCTCCCAAAAGCCCTGCCCCGAAGAAAGCCCGGGCCGGCAAGGCCAAGGCAAGGAAGAAGGCCGCGGCCCGAAAACGCGCCTAGTCGATCTCTGAAGAAGGAAGAACAAGACGCCTCCGGCACACAAGCTGGGGGCGTTTTTTTCTGTCGTTTTGACACGCCCGGCCAGATCCTCTAAGATCGCTTTGATTAGCGCAACGCCCATCGGGCGGACCTTTCACATTTTATATTTTCAACGCAGCGGCGCAGAGAAAAGAGAATCCAGCAGGGAATTTGGAAAAAGTAATGGATGTTGCGAGGGGCGAAGCCCCGAAGCAATCCCCCGAGCTCAACCTGCCAG
>CAZFWM010000472.1:0-4823 GCA_964522545.1 uncultured Thermodesulfobacteriota bacterium | reverse complement strand
TTCGTCCCTTCGGTCCTCGCAACGTCCCTCAATTAGGTCCGCATTGAAGATGCGGTTTTGTGCGTAAGAAATTCACCTACAGGGAGCTCTTTGATGGAGTACAGGCGGCTCGGGAGAACCGGTCTTGAGGTCTCTGTGATCGGAGTGGGGGGCGGCCCTTACCGGGGCCCGGATATCGACATCGACCAGGTGGCCGAAATCACACGGGTGGCTCGCGCCGCAGGGGTGAACTTCTTCGAGACCGCCGAGGACTACGACGAGGGGAAGATGGGGTGGGGCCTGCATGGGATCCGGTCTGAGGTTGTGCTGGCCACCAAGAACACCGAGTCCGGGTACGCAGCCATGAAGAAGGGGATCGAGAAGAGCCTCTCCCTGCTCCGGACCGACTACATTGACATCTACCAGCTCCATTACGTGAACTCCGCCGGGGAGCTCCTCAAGCGGATCGAGGGGGGCGCGCTCAAGGCGCTCGAGGAAGCCCGCTCCGCCGGTCGGATCGGCTTCATCGGCCTGAGTGGCCACCACATTCCGACCCTCATCCAGGCGATCGAGCTCGATCATTTCGACCTGGTCCAGATCCCGTACCACCTGGGGCACTGCGAGGCGGAAAAACTCTTTCCCGCCGCCCTCCGCCTCGACGTCGGCGTGATCGCCATGAAGACCCTCGGGGGGGGCTTCATGGTCGACCCCGCCCTCGGGGGCGAAGCGCCGAGGCCCGGGTCCGAGCGGATGAAGGTGGGGCGATGTATACGGCACGTGGTGGCGCGCACGGAGATCGCCTCGGCCCTGGTGGGGTTCCGGACGCCCGCCCAGGTGGACGAGGTCGTGGAGGCGTCCGGGGACACCCGCCCACCGGACGAGGAGGAGGCGAGGCGGATCCACGAAGAGGTGCGTGCCTTTCTGGGCGACGCCTACTGCCGGACGTGCAAGTACTGCGCTCCCTGCGCCGTTCACGGCTGGGACATGGACATCGACGGGATCCTCCGCATGGAGGGCTTCTATCGGAAGTACGGATACATGCGTTCGGCCATCGAGGCATACGGAGGGCTCCGTCTCAAGGCCGACGCCTGCATCCGCTGCGGGACCTGCGTGGCCCGGTGCCCCTACGGAATCGACATACCGGCCCGGCTCGCCGAGGCGCACGCCCTCTTCACGGCCGGGTCCTTTCACCTCGCCGGTGAGCTTGCGCGGGGTGCGCGACTGGAGGAGGCGGCCGAGGGGCTCCGGGCGGTCGAGGACGAGGTGGCATCGGTCCGGGAGGAGAGAAGAAGGGCCGTGGAGCGCTACCGGCTCTGGGAGGGGAGCGAGCGCAAGGAGCAAGGCGGCCGGGACGAGGTGATCCGGCTCGAGGCGATCGCCGGGATTCAGGAGATCCTCTCCGGAGCGAGGCGGGAGATGGAGGCGGGCTCGGTGGATCAGGCGCTGCGGCTGTACGGGGAAGGGGAGGAGATGCTCAGGGCGGCCGACGATGGATCGCGCGTCATCGCCCACTACCGGGCCCTCTGTCTCTTCATGATGACGCGCTGCCGCGAGGCGGATGGACAGGCCGAAGATGCAGACTCGACCCGCAGGGAGGCCGAGGCCCTGGCACGCCCGCCCGGACGTGACGCCCCGTGGCTCCGGGACCTGGGGGACCTCTTCATGCGCCACGGGGAGTACGAGGCGGCCGTAGGCTACCTCCGGGAGGCCGTTACGCTGTGCGGGGACGCCGGGGGGGACGCCGAAGCGCTCGAGCCGCTGTGGGGCTCCCTGGTGCGCTGGTACCGGGAGCAGGCCCGCTACGACGAGGCCATCGAATTCATCGCCGAAGAGCTCTCTCGCAGGCCCGGGGAGCCGACGCTCCTCTTTCAAAAGGGGGAGTGCCGGATGGAGAAGGGGGACCATGAAGGGGCGATCCGGGACATGCGCCAGGCGATCGCCCACAGGCCCGAGCTGAACTGGGCCCACTTCAGCCTCGGCAAGTGCCTCTACCTCGTGGGGGACTACCGGGCGGCCCTGGAGGCCCTTGAGACAAACATCGCTGTCTGTCAGGATCCGCTCTCCCACTTCCACTCGTGGTACTTCAAGGCCATGGCCCACCTGCGCATGGGAAATCGGGACGAAGCGCGGGCCTGCCTGGAGCGCACAAAGGACTACCGCGAGTTCTCCGGGCGGTGCGAGATCCCGGAGGAGAAGGCGTTCCTCCGAGAGTTCGAGCAAGAATCCCAAAAAGAATCCGAAGGAGACGACTGATGGAGTTCCGGACCCTAGGTCGCACGGAGCTGCGCGTCTCGGTCCTGGGCCTCGGGGGCGGGCCCTACCGCGGCCCCGACATCAGCGCCGAGGAGGTGGCCGCCATCACCCAAGCCGCCTTTGACGCCGGGGTGAATCTCTTCGAGACGGCCGAGGACTATGACGAGGCGAAGATGGGGTGGGGCGTGCGCGAGTTCCGCTCCGACGTGATCCTGGCGACCAAGTGCACAGAGTCCCTTTATGAAAGCATGCTCCGGGCCGTGGAGAAGAGCCTGGAGCGGCTTCGCACGGACTACGTGGACATCTACCAGCTCCACTACGTGAACTCCCACGCAGAGCTCCGGCGCCGCATCGAGGGGGGGGCGCTCGAGGCGCTCAAGGAGGCGAAGCGGCGGGGCTGGATACGGTTCATCGGCCTGAGCGGACACTACATCCCCACCCTGATCCGGGCCATTGAGCTCGGCGAGTTCGACGTGGTCCAGGTCCCGTACCACCTGGGCCACGGCGCGGCGGAGGAGCTCTTTCCCGCGGCGCGCTCGCGCGGGATCGGCGTCATCGGGATGAAGTCCCTGGGCGGCGGCTTTCTCGTGGACCCGAGGCTCGCCGGCGAGCGCCCCCGGGAGGGGGCCGAGCGGATGACCGCCGCGGCCGCGCTGCGGTTCGTTCTCTCCAGCCCGGACGTGGCGAGCGCGCTGGTCGGGATGCGCTCGACCTCCCAGGTACGCGAGAACGTGGACGCCGTCCGCCCGCCCTTCGAGATGGACGAGGAAGAAAAGCGCTCCCTCGGGGCGGCCTCGGCCGCCTTCCTCGGGGTCGACTACTGCCGGACGTGCAAGTACTGCGCCCCCTGCGCCGTGTACGGCTGGGATCTCGACATCGACGGGATCCTTAGGATGGCCGGGACCTATCGGCGCTACGGGTATCGCGTCGCCACGGTCGATGCCTACAGGAAGCTCCGCCTCAAGGGGGACGCCTGCGTGGGCTGCGGCACCTGCCTGCCCAAGTGCCCCTACGGGATCGACATCCCGGAGCGGCTTGGAGAGGCCCACACCCTCTTTACGTCGGCCGCCTTCCACATCGCGGCCGACCTCTCGGCGGGGCGGAGCGGCCGGAACGTACTCGCCGCTCTGGACAAGGTCGAGGAGGCCGCGGCCGACTCGACCGAGGCGGCCCGGGCGCGGATCGAGCGCTTCCGGCTGGCCCGTGAGATCGAAGGCGCGGGAAGCGCGTGGGAGGGCGAGTCCGGACCTTCCACCGAACTCGAGCGCGACGACGCCCTCCGCGCGGCCCTGGGGAAGAGGGTGCGTGCCCTCATCGGCGGTGCTGTCGCCGAGTGGCAAGAGGGGGAGCTCTATCGAGCGCTGAGCGGTTTCCGAAAGGCCGCAGGCGTGTGCCGGATGCACGCCACCTTTGCCGATCTCCGGGCCCTGGAGACGATCGCCCTCCGCATGGAGGCCGAATGCCTGGACGCCATATGCCAGGAGGGGGGGGCGCAGCAGAGAGGGCCAGCGGCCCGGGGCACGCCGCCGTCGAGCGTGGAGGGGTTGCGGGAGCTGGCCGACATCATCATGGACTACCGGCTCTACCCCCAGGCCCTCGACTACCTCGAGGGTGCCCTTTCGAGGGCGGCCCGCGTGCCGGAGCCGGAGCCGGTCATCATGAATGCCCTGTGGGACTCGCTGATCCGCTACTTCCGCGAGAGCGGCGACGCCGGGAGCGCGGCCCGGCTCGCGGCGAGCGACCCCGCCGTGGGGCTCTTGCTCAAGCGGCCCAGGGTGCTGCGCGAGCTAGGCGAGTTCTTCATGGACAGCGGCGCCCACGGAGAGGCCTTCCCGATCATTCGTCGGGGGATCGAAAGATCCGACGGCTCGGATGAGCTCGAGCCGCTCTGGTACGCCCTGGTCCGGTGCCACCGGGAAACAGAGGACTACGACGGCGCCATCGAGTTTATCCTCACCCTCCTCCCCGATCACCCGGACAATCCGGTGCTCCAGTTCACCCTGGGGGAGTGCTACATGGAGAAGGAGGCCTACCCGGGTGCGATCGCATCGCTGCGCAGGGCCCTGGAGCTGCGGCCGAAGATGAACTGGGCCTACTTCAGCCTCGGCAAGTGCCACTACAAGATCGGCGAGGATGAGGCCGCCCTCGAGGCCATGAACAGGAATATCGAGATCTGCGAGGACCGGCTGTCCCACTTCCACGCCTGGTTCTTCAAGGCGATGATCCTTCATCGCACCGGGCGGCCGGACCGGGCACGGGCCGCCCTGGAGGAGGCAAAGGGATTCGAGGAGTTCTTCGGAAAGGCAGAGATCCCGGAGGAGCTGGCGTTCCTGGCCGAGTTGGATGAGGCGGGAGAGCCGAGCTAGGGCTCCGGCCGGTCCGGCCACCCCTTTTTCTCGAGAGCGTCGTAGATGAAGCTCGCGATGGCTCTGTGGCCGGCCGCATTGGGGTGAAGATCCTCCGGATGAAGATGGAAAGACCCTCCTGCTTCTTCAAAGGGCTTCCTCAAATCGACGGTCCAGAATCCGCGCTCCCGGGCCGCGCCGAGGCAATCCTCGACGAAAGGGGACTACTGCCTATCCGGTTGACTC
>CAZFWM010000471.1:0-4850 GCA_964522545.1 uncultured Thermodesulfobacteriota bacterium | reverse complement strand
CCGAACCGCTCCTGCTCGGCTCGCTCGACTTCTACAAACCTCTATTAGTTAGCCCTTCAGGCTGCACTTGCTAAAGCCTCGGGCGGGATGATGTTCGACAACGAGGTTGTTCCTGGCCCGATCCTGTTCATGGCCCTCGAGGACCCACCTCGAAGACTGCAAGATCGGATGAGAAAACAGGGTTGGCCAACGGGACTGAACGCCCACTTTCTCACCCTCGGAAAATTCTTCGATTCGGTGGGAGATCTGCGCAATGGCGGAGCTGACCGGCTGGCCCTACAAATAGAGAGAGAGGGTTACAAGCTGGTGGTGATCGACACCCTCAGCCGTGCTGTAATCGGAAGCCTCGATCAATGTGACGTAGGGGAGATGACGCAATGGCTGTCACCGATTCAGGAAGCTGCTCATGAGAAACAATGTGCCGTGAAATTCATAGACCATCACAACAAGATGTCGAGCTTCAACGCCGTGACAGACATTCTGGGGTCCACAGCAAAGGGTGCCATGGCTGACACCATCTGGGGGCTGTACAGAGAGAGCGGGAAGCCGGGGGCAAAGCTGGCTATAACAGGTCGCGACATCGAAGAGAAGACCCTCGCCCTATTCATGGACCCACATACCGGAATCTGGCAGTACAAGGGGGATGCAGAGGAGGTGGAGATGACAGAACGCCAACAAGAAATATTGGATGCCATAAAGCAAACGGGGCGCGCAAAGATGAAGGATATTACAGACATAACCGGCCAGGCAAAAGGTAATGCTCACGCCCGCACACAAAACCTGGTGAATGCAGGCAAGATAAAGCGTTTAGAAGAAGGGAAGGAAGTCTTCTATGAACTCACCTAAGTACAAATAACACCTATAACCCTTAGAACCTCCTATGACTGCTATAACCACCTATAACTGGTCCGCTCGGAGTTATAGGGGTTATAGGAATTCTAGGGGTGTACGTGGTGTGTCTCTGGATGGAAGATGGACACTCAGACCCTAAAAACCCGCTCTGATCTGCTGACCCTGGTTCAGGCCGATACTGTCTTGAAGAAGGCAGCTGGCACAGGCGGTGGCGAGTGGGCCGGGCCGTGTCCGTTCTGTGGAGGCCGGGATCGGTTCAGAATACAGCCTTACCATGACGCCGGCGCTCGATGGTTCTGCCGAGGGTGCGGAGAGGGCCGCTGGCAGGATGTTATAGCCTACGTGATGAGGCGGGACAGCCTCGACTTCAAGGAAGCCTGCCGGGTCCTGGGCGGCGAGAATGGACACACCAGGCCGACAACGAGACTGAAGCGGCCTGCCCCCCGGCCAAATCCCGAGAAGAAAGAGGCCCCGGCCCGGACTTGGCGGGACCGGGCGCTGCAATTCATTGAGGAAGCCGAGGCCGAGCTCTGGAAGGACACCGGTGAGCGGGCCCGGCAATGGCTGCGAGCTCGCGGCCTGACCGACGAGACGATCAAGAAGTATCGCCTGGGCTATGCCGCCGGAGATCGCTGGGACCTGCCCGGCCTGTGGGGCCAGGAAAGGAAAAATAATATATGGCTGCCGCGAGGTATCGTAGTCCCCGGCCTGATCGAGGGGATCCCCTGGTACGTGAAGATCCGGCGGTCGGACGCAGATCTGAAGACGAAAAACGATCCGAAGTACCCGCAGATCCGGGGCTCGAAGAGCGGGGCCGCCCTTTACGGTGCCGACAATCTGAACTTGGCCGAGAGGGTTCTGCTTGTCGAGGGGGAATTCGATACGATGCTGGCCGATCAGGAACTCGGCGACCTGTGCGGCGTGGCGACATTCGGTAGCGCCTCGGCGTACAACCGCCCCCTCGATCTGGTGACCTGGGGCCGCTACCTGATCCCCGCACGCTCAATCCTGGCCGCTCTCGATGTCGATGAGGATGGACAGAAGGCGCGCGAGAAGCTGACGCTGCAGTCGGCGAAGATCCAGGACGCCAGGGTCCCGGTGCTGCGTCCTGGGGACAACGACCTGACCGACTACCACCTCGCCGGGGGCGATCTGCGCGGGTGGTTCATCGGCCATCTGCTTTCCGGGGACGACTTCGATGCCTGGGATGAGCGGGTAGCGATCATGACGGTTGACGGCGGGATGTCCCGGCAAGAAGCCGAGCGGGCCGCGTTGCAGAGGGTGATATCTTAGCAGCTTATCCTATAAGAACGACCAAATCGTGACCCATTTTGTGTTTCATCTCGCACGCGCGAAAAAGGCACTGTTATGCCGGAAGGACTATATCCAAGTGAACATTGTATCCAATGGATACCAAGTCAATCGACAATAGAAATTATTCAACCGGTAAATGCATAAGCACAAGCGCATGTTCTCCGGCAACTAGTTTATTATACTGGGATTTACTCTTTGAGCGCAGAATGAATTCCTTCTATGTATATCAAGGTATTCAAGAAGCCACAGTCGCTGTTGATTGGGGATACACTCTTTGAGAAGAGGTGAAATCATGAAAATAAAAAGAAGTGATGCAGTACCACTAGAAGAGGACTCCTATACTCTCCACGTACGCCGATTTCCGCGGCCTTTGGGAGACCAACTGAAAGTCTGGGCAGCCACGGAAAAAATCAGCATGCGGCAACTCATCATCGAGGAACTGCAATACTCGGTCGAACTGGAGGGACCGATAATCCTGGAGAGAAAAGAAGACTAAACCGCCCGCCCCGAAGAAGACTCATAGGTCAGCCCGAACACCGTGTCCGTCATCCACCGCCGGAATGACTCGTTGTCCATGAACTGCTTGAAGAGCTCTGTATCGTCCTTGAGCACGGCCGTCATCACGCGCTGCAATGCCTTATCATGCTCGATTCGGGCATTCTGCTTGTCTGAATTCTTCTTGGCGTTCTGATAGGCCGTATCTGCAGCGACGCGATTCGGGATGTCCTCGGTGATCAGCTTGTGCACGCGGTCGGCGTCGCTCCACGGGATGTTGCCGAACTGGTCGTTGAAGGTCTTGATGATGTTCGAGAGCCGGTCCATCTCCGGCTCCGGCTTGCGCCCACCTCCGGTCGTCGGCACTGATTCGATTTCGGCGTTCTCATCGGGTAGCAGGATCTTGCGCGCCGACTGCTTCTCGACCCTGTAACTGTCCATGTCGATCGCCTCGAGGATTCCCTTGGACAGATCCTCATCTTTCGGGGCGGGTAGTTTTGGCACCAGGAAGTTGAGGAAGATCGAGTGCTTTTCCCAAGCCGCGTTGGTGTAAGGCAGAATCGAGGATAAAAATCCGTATGTTCGGATGAAAGCCTTGGCCTTGCCCTTGAAGTCGACCTGGCCGTCCTCATCAAGCTCGCCTTTGTAGACAGCCACGCAGGCGTCGAGGATCGGGTCGAGCCGGTCGCGCTCGGCCCCGCCGAGATACTGCTCCACGAAGTCATCGATCTGCACGGGTGTGTAGATCTGGTATCCATCGAGGTCCGCCTGCAGGTCGTGCAGCTTGTTAGGGTCGGTCTCTTCGGCCAAGATTGTGGTGCGGTAGTAGTCGGAGAACGACTCCTGGATAGTGTCGGAATCGTTCATAAAGTCGAGCACGAAGACGTCGTGCTTCTTTGGGTGTGCCCGATTGAGTCGGGAGAGCGCCTGCACCGCCTTGATGCCCGAGAGGACCTTGTCAACATACATCGTGTGCAAGAGTGGCTCATCATAGCCGGTCTGGAATTTGTCGGCGCAGACCAGAAAGCGATAGGGATCTTCCTGGATCTTCTCGACGATCTGGCCCGAAGGAAAACCGTTGAGCGAGGCCTCGCTCACCTTTGTCCCGCCGTAGTCGTACTCGCCGGAAAAGGCCACGATCGCCCGATGTGGGCTCTTGCGATCAGCCAGGTAGTCGCGGATGGCGTGAAAGTACTGTAGAGCCCGCTCGATACCGCCCGTCACCACCATCGCCCGTGCCTGCCCGCCGATCTTGCCCAGCGCCAGCACCTGTTCGTGGAAGTGGTCGACAATGATCTCGGCCTTGAGCCGAATTGCGTGCTCGTGCCCTTCGACATAGCGGCGGAGCTTCTTCCTAGCCTTCTTTGTGTCAAACTCGGGATCGCCCTCTACTGTCTTTGCGAGCTTGTAATAGCTCAGCACCGGCGTGTAGTGCTTGAGCACGTCCAGGATGAAGCCCTCCTGGATCGCCTGCTTCATCGTATAGCTGTGAAAGGGCAGGTGCTTCACCGTCCCGTCCGCCTGTGGTGCGGGCGCACCAAAGATCTCGAGCGTCTTGTTCTTGGGCGTGGCGGTGAAGGCGAAGTAGCTGGCGTTGGGCAGCATCTTGCGCGATTCCATCAGCCGGTTGATCTGGTCCTCGTAGGTCTCCTCCTCGCCCTCCCGGCCCGCTTCCGATAGCGCCTGCGCCATGGCCGCGCTGGTCTTGCCGCCCTGGCTGGAATGGGCCTCGTCAATGATGATGGCGAAGCTGCGCCCGCGTTGCTCGTTGCCGATCTCGTCGAGGATGAAGGGGAACTTCTGCACCGTCGAGATGATGATCTTCTTGCCCTCTTCGATGAACTTCCGAAGGTCGCCCGAGCGTTCGGCATGGCCCACCGTCGCCCCCACCTGGGCGTACTGTTTGATGGTGTCGCGGATCTGACGGTCGAGAAGGACCCGGTCGGTTACGACGATGATCGAGTCGAAGACGGGCCTCTCGTCCTTCGCCAGCCCGATCAGCTGGTGGGCCAGCCAGGCGATGGAGTTGGACTTTCCGCTGCCCGCCGAGTGCTGGATGAGGTAGCGCTTGCCCGCGCCCTCGGCCCCGGCGTCGGCCAGGAGCTTTCGCACCACGTCGAGCTGTTGATAGCGCGGCCAGATCTGGGTCTTCTTCTTGCGCCCGGTCTTCTCGTCCTTCGACTCCACCA
>CAZFWM010000470.1:0-4857 GCA_964522545.1 uncultured Thermodesulfobacteriota bacterium | reverse complement strand
TCCTCGAGTTTCTTATATGTCCTATTCTTCTTATACAAGAAGTCATAAGTATCGTTTTGAGATCGGCCCCTATGCTTTCTTTCATTTGTATCGATCAGGCTGGATACGCTTATACCTCGGCCCGGCCGTCACGTTCGTTTATACCGAATATGAGCGTAAGGTACATTCGATGGATTCAGACAGGATCTATGAAGAGAAGGGAGCCGGCTACGCGGTCCATGGATTCCTGGGAATGAATTTTTTTCTCTCGCAAAACCTTGCCTTGGACGTCGGCGCGGATGTCGGGTACAGCGATATTGATTTGGATATTTTGATGCCGTGGTATTCTGATAGTAAGACCTTGGACGCGGAAACCGAAGAGCTCACTTACGGTCTATTTCTCGGCTTAAAGTATTTCTTTCAAAAAGGACAATCGAAATCTTTACCACGCCCTTCGAAGCAAGGTCTGAATCGATACATCGCAGCCCTGGGAACAACAACAGGGATCAATTTCGGTGGAAAAAGCATCGATTTTATTAATCATGGTCAAGACGAGCTGAATCTCCGTTTCCGTGCCAGCGGCGGGTATATTTTCAATAATTTTATCGAAGTGGGACCTATCTTTTCAATCGATTGTTTAATCAGGGAAGATGGAGGCCATAGGGGAAACGAGAGGATCTCCTTCCGGTTCGAGATCGGCCCCTATGCCGCCTTTCATCTGTACCGATCGAACAGGATCCGTTTTTACCTTGGTCCTGCCGTCACTTTCGTGTTCATCCATTATGAGGAGGATCTCAATTTTGAATACGGTTACGTTCAAGACGAGCATTATGTCCTTGATGATGATGCATACGGATATGCAGTCCATGGGCTCATGGGGGTCAATCTTTTTCTCACGAAACGTCTTGCATTGGATCTAGGCGGTCGGGTCGGCTACAGTCAGGTCCATCACAATATCGATGCTGATTGGTCAAGGGAATCGGAGCGGTCGGATCAAGTAGTCTATGGCCTCTTTGCAGGTTTCAAGTATTTCTTTGATATGACGCCATAGCGAAAAAAAAGCGCCCCGGAGCATTTGATTCTCTTCGTAAGGTTATTTGACCAATCCTGTTTTCCAACTTTGACGCCTATGGATAACAATCTGCCACCCAGCGTCTTCATATTGGGATCCCCGAGGAGCGGTACCTCTGTGCTCTTCAAGACCTTGGCGAAGCATCCGAGTTTCGCCTGTACTACGAACTTGACGCGCCGTTTCCGCACAAACTTCACGCTCGTCCGAATTGCCGAGTTCTTCGGAGGAAAACACCGGCCGGTGGAAGCGGGAGAGCTCTGGAAGAGTTTCTGGCCGGATGGACGGAAGGTGCGGGATGAAAATGATCTCACGGAATACCACCGGCGTATGCTTGAGAAAATCGTTTGGGGTCACGTTCGACATTTCCGACGCCAAGTCTTCCTTGCGAAGCGACCCGGTATCTCAATGCGGATCCGATGGCTTGCTGCTGGACTTCCAAATGCGAAGTTCGTCCACGTCCTCCGAGACGGTCGCGCTGTGGCCAACTCGATCCTCGCGAAAGGCAGGCAGCGGGGGATTTCTCGCTGGTCCTACATAGGAAAAGAGATATGGCCGGATCTGGCCAAGATGGAACCTGCCGCTTATAGTGGGGCAATTTGGGCCCGCATCGCAATGTTGACCGATCGTACACTCCGCACCCTTGAACCGGTGCGTGTTTTGACAGTACGGTACGAGGACTTGGTTCGAAGTCCCTTCAGAGTTATTGAAGAGACGGCCGGTTTCTGTGGGGTGCCTTGGGCGAAGGCGGACGAGAAAATTGTTCCGCACCTCGAGGACCGGAACTACAAGTGGCAGGAACAGATGTCCGCCGAGGAACAGAAGCTCATGATCGAACAGGCTCGTCCTGTCCTGGATTACTTTGGGTACGATTGATTCTTCACCGTGGAAGTATTCGCAAAAAACAAACATCCTCCTGCTATCGGTTTTTGATCCCTTCCGCACGTGCGGATAGTGGACCCGCTCCCCCCTCTATGACCTCCCCGATAGATCGGCCTGGATAACCAATCTGCCCGAAGGATTCCAGGGCCGGGCGAAGCCCCGAACAAGCAGCAAGATCATTTCCATAAGCAAGCTTTTTTGTGCTAAGGTGGCGCTCCCATGAACATCGTCAGGAAGGTATTCCAGAACACCATCTGGCTCAGTGGCGCCCAGTTCGCCAGCCGGGGATTCGGCTTCCTCATCGTCATGATCCTCACACGGTACCTGGGGGCCGAGGACTTCGGCAGGTACTCACTCGTCTACGCCTTTTGTGGCTTCTTCGGCATCCTCACGGACATCGGCATCGACACGATCATCATCCGCGAGGCGAGCAAGGACCTGAAGCGGGCCGAGAAGCTGGTCGGGAACGGCCTGGTCATCAAGGCCCTGTTCGCTGTGGTCGCCGTGGCTCTGACAACGGGCGCGGCCCGGATCGCAGGCTATCCGGCCGACAAGGTGGGGCTCATCACGCTCGCCTCCCTGTCGTTCCTGGTCTCGCCCCTCTCGCTCTACGGCACCTCCTTCCACGCAACCCTCCAGCTCCAGTACACGGCCGCCCTCGAGTTCGTGGGCCGCGCCCTCTCGCTGCTGTTCGTGGCGGCGGCCGTGCTCGCCCGGGGCACGCTGGCTCACATCATCGTGGCCCTGCTGGCCCACGTGGTCTGCCAGACCGCGCTCACAGTCTACTTCTCGCGCCGCTTTTTCAGGCCGACCTTCGGAATCGATCTGGGGATCTGCGCCAAGCTTCTGGGCGAGGCGTGGCCCGTGGCCCTGAACAACCTCCTCATCATGTTCATCATGCGCATCGACCAGATCATGCTCGAGCGGATGCACGCACAGGGGGACCTCCAGCTCGGCCTCTATTCGGTGGCGGTCAAGTACTGCGAGGTCTTCAACCTCTTCCCAGTGATCTTTTTCGCCTCGGTCTTTCCACTTCTCTCCCGGTTCAGCGCAACCGAGCAGGAGGCCTTCAAGCGGCTCTACACCCTGAGCTTCAAGTACCTCACGCTGGTGATCGTGCCGTGTGCGCTCTTTTCGACCTTGTACGCGGAGCGGATCGTGACGCTTCTCTTTGGCGCGGCCTTCGCTGTCTCGGCCCCCTCCATGCAGATCCTGATCTGGTCGGAGCTTTTCGTGTTCATGGCCTGGGTCCTCATCAATACCATGGTCTCCTCGGGCCTCCAGCGCCTCGTGATCCCCGTGGCCGCATCTGCCGTGGCGGCCAACGTCGCGCTGAACGCCTGGTTCATTCCGACCCACGGCGCGGTCGGAGCCTGCCTGGCCACTCTGATCTCCTACGGCCTGGCCTTGCCGGTATCGGCCATGGTGCCCCGGCTCCGCCCCCTGGCCGCGGCCTTTGTCAAAGGAGCGGTGCGGCCGGCGGCCGGAGCGCTTCTGCTCTGGATCCTCCTGAATCGTTTTGCGCTGGACCCGGTGCCGGGCGGCCTTGTGCTCTTCGCCGGCTTCCTCGTCCTCATGGCCCTGTCCCGCTCCATCGGCCCAGACGACTTCGCCCTGGCGAAGCGGGTCTTGGCACGGGACCGAAATACGGGAGATGAGAGAGGGGAGGGCCCATCGTGATCGGAACAAAGGCATAGGAGAAAGGCCCGTGCGCATAGTCATGCTGACAGCCTTTTTCCACCCCCACATCGGGGGCGTGGAGAGACACGTCCGACACCTCGCGGAGGAGCTCGTCCGCCAGGGCCATTCGATCACGGTCCTCACGAAGAGGTATGATCCAGCCCTTCCTCGCGAGGAGCGGCTCGGGCCGATCCGGATCCTCCGATTTCCCCAGAGCACGATCCCCCACACCCAGAAACTCGGGGTGTGGCTCTGGCTCCTGAGTCGGATTCATCTCCTGCTCCGGGCCGACGTGATCCACGTGCATGATCACACCGCCTTCAACGCCTGGTACCTCCCGTTCCGGTTCCTGCTGCCCTGGAAGCCGGTGTTCGTCACGTTCCACGGATACGAGGGGCTGGTCCCCATACCCCGGCGGTACCTCATCGGGCGCAAGTGGGTCGAGCGGCTCACCCGGGGAAATATCTGCGTGGGCCACTTCCTCGAGAAATGGTACGGCACCCGGAGCGACGTGGTCACCTACGGAGCGGTGGACCCGCCCGGGGAGGTCCAGGAGCCCGAGCCGCGTACGATCGTGTTCATGGGGAGGCTGGAGCCGGACACGGGAATCATGGACTTCATGCGGGCCATGCCTCTCATAGTCAGGGGGACGATGGGCTTGGATGAACGGGAGAGGTCGCTCAAGCTGATCGTCTGCGGGGACGGGAGCCTCCGGGACGGGGTCCGGGAATTCGCCGCGAATCACGCCCTGGACGTGGAGATGGTCGGGGCGGTTCCGGATCCTTCGCGCTGGATCCGTCGTGGCCGCTTCATCTTCGCCTCCGGCTTTCTCACCATCCTGGAGGCGATGGCCTGTCGCCGGCTCATCTTCGCCGTTCACGACAATCCGCTCAAGCGCGACTACCTGGAGATGATGCCCGGGGCCGCGGACATGATGGTCGTTGCCGGGAGCCCGGAGGAGCTCGCCGGGCGGTTCTTGGAGATCCTTGACCGTCCGGACCTGGAGGGTGCCATGATCGAGCGGGCGTGCCGGTTCGCCCGGGAGCACACCTGGGAGCGGATGGCCGGGACGTACCTGGAGCTCTACCGCTCCCGCGGAGTGCGGGCGGGTTGATCGCGCAAGGAAATCCTAATCAATCCGGATCAGGCTTTAACGCAGAGGCGCAAATAGAAGATAAACCAAAGGGAATAAGGAAAAAATCATGGATGTTGCGAGCGAAGCGAAGTCAGCTATAGTAAAGTAAGGT
>CAZFWM010000469.1:0-4857 GCA_964522545.1 uncultured Thermodesulfobacteriota bacterium | reverse complement strand
GAAACAAAAAGAGAATATCGAACAGCAGAACAAGGAACAGCAGAATTTCGAAGGATAAAAGAATCTATTTTCCTCATTACTAAACTTCTGCGGTTCGATATTCCTTGTTCGATATTCGATATTCTCTCTATTATTGGGGCTCGGCCGCCTTCGGGAAAGAGTTCGGCTACGCCTTGCTGGGCCGGATCATGTCCTTGGCGAAATAACGGGTGAGGAGGCTCACGTACTTCTTTCCCGCCTCCTTGTCCGGCGGGTCGAGCCTCTCCGAGAAGGGCAGGGTCACTTCCAGATATCGAGGGTATAGGGATGTGACACGGAAGATGGCGCACCCTCCCGCCGCGCCCGAGCCGTACCAGCCGGTGAGAATGATGTCCCCCTCCTCGAATGTGTAGGTGGGGCGCTCCCGGACCGACTGCCCTGGGTCGCCCGCCTCCTCCGCACCGATCTCCAGGGAATGGGCCTTCTCATTGATGATAGAGGCAAGGCCGAACATGGTGGCTGCCGTGTAGCTGTTTCCCATCCAGGTCACCGGCTGCCCGATGATGCACGGCCGCAACCCCTTGCGGACCCGGGAGGCCGGATCGAGGCCGTAACGGTTCACCTCTTTGTGAATGTAGTTGAAATTGGGCTGGTGGAATGTGGCCCCCGCGACCTGGTCCATCCGGATGCCGCTGGCCTCGAGCGTCTGGTTTATGGCCGCCTCCTGAAAGGCGAAGTAGGAGGGATTCCCGGTAAAGGTCTGGCCGTGAAACGGGTAGATCTGGTCCTTGCGCCGCGCGAAGTCGGGGTGGTCGCCCACGTGGGTGCACATCTTCATGTAGTCGAGGATCACGTTGTATCGGGAGATGACAAAGCAGATTCCCCCGGCGCCGGTGTCGAAGTCCAGGGGATCGCCGGGAGGGGCCTGGGAGACGTCGGCGCCGATGACGAGGGCCGTGTCGATCTCGCCGGCTTCGATCATGGCGATGGCCGGCTTGATCTGCATGCCCGCGGCGATGCAGGCGAACTCCGCGTCATAGCAGATGATGTCCTTGGGGGCTCCGATCAGGTGCGAGACGCTGGCGGCGGTGGGCTTGACCGAGTAAGGCTTGCTCTCGGTACCCACCACGATCATGCCGATGGTCTCGACGATCTCGGACGGGAGTCGTGAGAGGGCGTCCAGGGTCGCGTCCATGGCGAAGGTCCCGGTGTCCTGGTCCCAGGCGGGCACAGAGACCTCCCGCACTCCGAGGCCCTTCGTGATGTAGCCGGGGTCCATAGAGTAGTTGGTCGCCATCTCTTCGGCCCGGGTTCGGTACCTGGGGAGCGACACCCCGATCGAAGCGATCCCGGGCCGTTCGCACTCGATGAGCGCCTCGGAAAAGGGGCTCTGCACCACGGTCCGGTCCCGAGGGACCGGGCAGAACTTCGCCCCGTAATAAATGGCTCCCTTCGGGTTGTGATCGAGGATCCGTATGGTCGGCTCCACCGGCCTGCCCTTCCATTCGTGAAGCGGAAAAGGGTCGTTTGGCGGGATGTCGATGTCTGCGAACTCGGTGGGAAATTTTGCAGGCATGCCGCCTATATCGACCTCCACGGTGCCTATCGCCCTGGCTCCGGTCCACTCGAGGTCAGGCTGGGTCTGGCGGATGAGGCTCATGGTGTCGACCCGGCCCGGCCGCAGCAGCGAGACCTCTTCCATGCGCCCGCCGCGGCCGCACTTGGGGCAGTAGTTGCTCACCTTTCCGGAGAAGAAAATGCCCCCGCAACGCGGGTCCCTGAAGGCGATCAAGCGGTGCCGCAGGTCGATTGTTCGCACATAGTAAGGGAGCCCGTATCTCATGCCGCAGCCCCCTCTGTCTCGAGAATCAGGAGGGTCTGTTTGACACCCGTGGCGGTCTGTTCCTGGACCAGACCGGCCCGGGGTGAGCCCTCCACCTGGCTCTCTGCGCGGTTCAAGAGCTGGTCGACCATTCCAATGGTCCTGTAGAGCCCTGTGACGCCCGGCAGGTTCCCGTAGACATAGCTTCCCCCGTTCGGGTTCAGGACGAATTCGTGTCCGGTCCTCGAGCGGAGCCGGATGTGACGCCCCGCGTACTCAGCGCCGAGGCGTTCGATCTCCCCGGAAATCTCTTTAAGGGCCGGGAAGTCCATCAGGCCGATCCCCTCCAGCACCAGCGGGGTGATGATCGTCACCTTCGAGTCCACGCTCACCATGCCGATCTTACCAAGGTCGAGGGCCGTCTGGGCAGCGGCCCGCTTCGTGGTCAGCGAGAGGGCGGGGTAGGAGAGGTGATCCTCCTGGTTCCAGAACTCGGAGGAGCCGGTCTTGCCCACGGCGGCCGTGATGTAGACCGGCCGGTCCGTGAACTCGCGGGCCCGGTCGGGGCGGGTGAGCAACAAAGCGGCGGCCCCGTCCGCCTGGGTGGGGGCGAAGTCGAAGGCGCTCAGGGGATCGTACAGTGGGCGCGCTCTTGCCTTGCGGGGCAGATCGAGAAAATCGCCCAGACGCTTCTCTTTGCCGGCGCCGGCCGAGACGCTCGCATTGTAAAGATCGTTGATCGCCACGGCGAGCAGGTCGTCCGAAGTCAGGCCGGTCTCGCACAGATATTTGGAGGCCTGCCAGCTGTACACGCTCTGCCAGTCCCAATTCCACATCCTCAGAAAGGGATCGATCCCCTTGTCCGAGATGTCCCCGATGTGGGCCTCGTCGGTGCGCTTGTCGAACCCCCCCACAAAGGCGAGCTCGCAGTCGCCGCTCATGATGTCGTGGACGGCGTGGATCATGGCCTCCAGCCCGCCCGCGGAGACATGCATGTGGCCGCGCAGGCCGAAGTTCCCCGCAACGATGGCATCCCAGTTGCGCTGGCCCAGCTTGCCCAGCACCTCGGGCGCGGTGGCGCTTGAAAGGAACCATCCCTCGATATCACTCCGGTGGAGCTCACGCCCGCTTTCGGTTTCTATTTTCGACACGAGCCCGAGGGTAACCGAGGCCGCTAGCTCCTCGAAGCTCGTCAAATATTTTTCTTTTGGCGGGCACGTGAAGGCTCCCACGATCGCCGCCTTTGCTCTGGAGGCTACGTCAGCCATGGATTGCTCCGATAATTATTCCTACGAATCTCACCGCGATCCGATCTTACCACAATCCTGGAACAAATGCATAATGTCTGCTAGGATTTTGTCATTCCTCTTTGTGTGGATCAAGGAGAGGATGATAACCAAAGGAGATAACGGATGCAATCAGACGATATCAAAGAGAAACTCAAGAGCGGGGCCATAAGGGACGGCGACCTGGAGCAGGTCCTGTTTCGTGATGTTTTCGGGGCCGACCCGAGCAGGCTGAACGAAGCGGGAAGGCTGGGGGAGAAGATGAGGGCCGAGATCCTGGCCGAGAGGACCGGCGTGCGTCTAGAGCGGGTGCAGGCATGTCGCATCGATACGGCCCGTCTGCTGCAGGATACCCTCACCACGGGCATCGAGATGAAGGTGGGCGGGGTCGTGATTCCGTTGGGGGTGGCCGGGCCGATCCAGGTCAAGGGGGTCGCCGCAAGGGGAGAGTACCACATAGCGTGCGCCACCAACGAGGCGGCCTTATTGGCAGGGCTTCAGCGTGGGATCAAGGCGATCAATCGGGCCGGCGGGGTGCGCACCATGGTGACACGCGATAGCATGAGCCGGGCCCCCCTTCTCGAGGCGCCCGACATCTTCGAGGGGAGGCGGCTGATCGAAGACCTCCATGCCGGGCTCGGGGAGCGGCTCAAGTCCATCCCGAGTGACGAGGGCCCCTTCCTCCGGCTGGACCGCATCGAGCCTTACCAGCTCAGTAACAAGGTCTGGGTCCGGTTCGTCTGCAAGACCGGCGACGCCATGGGGATGAACGGGGTGACCAAGCACGCCGCCAAGCTGGTCAGGGAAATCATAGAGGCGTATCCGAAGTTCAGGCTCATTGCCCTCTCCGGCAATCTCTGCGTGGACAAGAAGGCCTCGGCCCTGAACGTGCTCCACGGCCGCGGTAAGACCGTGGAGACCGAGGTCGTCGTCTCCCGCGAGCTGCTGCATGACATCTTTGCAGGGGAGGCCACCCCGGAGGCGGTGTCCAAGATCAACCAGTGGAAGAACCTCTACGGGAGCGCGCTGAGCGCTACTGTGACCGGCTTCAATGCGAATGTGGCGAACACGGTGGCGGCGATCTTCGCGGCCACGGGTCAGGACCTGGCCCAGGTGGTGGAGAGCTCGACCTGCTTCGACCACGCCGACGTCACGGATGAGGGGCTCCGCTTCGGTGTGACGCTGCCCTGTCTCGAGGTGGCCACGATCGGGGGGGGGACCGCTTTCGGCACGGCCCGCGAGTGCCTGGAGCTCATGGGGTGCGGCGGATGGGGGCGCGACGCCGACGACAATGAGAATGTCCGCAGACTGGCCGAGCTCATCGGGGCCGCGGTGACCGCCCAGGAGCTCAACCTCCTATGCACGCTCGCCTCCACCTATGAGCTCGCCAGCTCGCACGTCAAGCTGGCGAGGGGGGAAGAGGAATGACCGACATGATTGTAGGGCTCTGCTTTTCCCTCGTTCCGAGGCTCTGCCTCGGAACGGAGATCAACAGGGGCTCTGCCCCGTTCGGCCTATAAGTTCATTGCATAGGAAATCCAATTGACCCCGAAGGGGTCAGGTCATGTAGCCTGGGGTGAAAACCCCAGGGCAGTCTGTAATCCGATTGAGGAGGCGGAGCCTCCCGTAAGTTCGTTCCCAGGCGCCCATTAAAAGGCACCTTGTCAAGAGATAAATCCCTCCACCTCAAAGAAAGATGAAAAAATTTCTTTGTTGTTATTACTACAGCGACATTTCAATTTTAAGATTCTCCAATAATTCGAGGCGTTT
>CAZFWM010000468.1:0-4880 GCA_964522545.1 uncultured Thermodesulfobacteriota bacterium | reverse complement strand
CAGTTCTGAAATTGCCCTTGTCCTTTGAAAACGTGGGTTTTTGGACAAGAACTAGTTAATACGTTCATGGCGTTCCCCCTTTTCTTGGCTTTGAAAGACTATCAGCCGACTTGTCTTTCAGCTCCCGGTATCGACCCAGTCGAGATCCGAAACCTCGAGACCTTCCGCTGAATACAGGCCATTGTAGAATCCGACCATCCCAACGCTCGGGAAGGGGAAGGCAATCGGAAAATCCACCAAATCAACCGCCGGAAGCGGGACCGTCCAGAGCGGGATGACCTGGACCGCCGGGCTTGTCAGAATGAGGTAACTGGCCCACGTGGCGGGCTCAAGCGTTCCGAGGGTTACGTCAAGGCTTACAGAGCCTCCTGTATAGGAACCGCCCGTCTCAAGAGCCCAGTACGCTCCATCCGTGTATTCGTAAGCCCCTATGTCGAATCCGGCCCCTTGGGGTCGGGTCACGCCAACTATGTCTGTATAAACTCCTGCATCCATGCCGCTATCGATGCATGGCGAACCTGTGCGAAGGCGGAAATCATCCCCTCCGACGAAGAGCGGGTCTACATCGATGTTCCCGTCGGTGCCCTCCCAGGGTATCGTGCATCCCTCTCCTAAATATGCAGCCGCCGGCCCACCTTGAACATCGCAGTAACTCAGAGAAATATGGGAGTGATGCCACATCCAACCCTGCAAATATATCTCTGGCCCCTCAGGAGCAGAATTTCCCCAAAGAATCGAGTTTTCGAAATTCGGATCGGCAATCACAGTTGAAAGAACCCCCCCTCCCCTTGACGCTGTATTTGCCGCAATTGTGCAGTTTTTGAATGTAGAGCGATTGTTTAGTACGAAAATTCCTCCACCAGTATAACCACTATTTGCCGAGATTATGCAGTTGATGAACGTGCCATTCTCATAAGAATATGAAGCCTCACCAGAAATTCCACCACCTTGATCGGCACTGTTCCCTTTTATTGTGCAGTTCATGAATAGTGGCTTGCCATTCCGCTGCTGGATCCCACCGCCAACATCCGCGTGATTCCCGCTGATGGTACAGTCAGTTACCATAGGCGATGAACTGTATATACATAATCCACCACCCCATCCGGAACTGTTCCTTGTTATAGTGCAGTTCCGGATTCGTGGCTCACCCCCGTGCGAAAATGTGATCCCACCGCCACTGTCCTTTCCACCGTTTCCTGTCCCATGTTGGATGGTAAAACCATCGAGGACTGTAGATTCGGGCTCCTCATTACTGAAAGTCACTACAGAACAAGCATCTTCGCCAGCCGTACAGTCACCTCCATCGATGATCGTCGCGTTGGCCCCCATTGCACTCTGGAGAGTGATCGCCTTTCCGAGGAAATTAATGTTCTCGAAATAGGTGCCCGGAGCTACGAGGACGAGGTCGCCCTCCACAGCCGCCATGATCGCTCTTTGCATGTGCGGATAATCTGCCGGGACGTGGATCGTGGCGGCAAAGGTTGGATGTATGGACAAGGTGAGGATCAGGAAAAGAACTACGCTCACAGTACAGATCAAGTTCTTCATGGCTGGCCCCCCTTCTAGAAAGGAAAGAGACTTAAACACTTCTTCGATTATCCGCTTATTTAAGATGATTATCAAGATAAAAATATTTTATTCATTATTTTTCCACATATGAGTTGGCTTATTCATACGCCTCGCTGCTCTATAACGCTGCAGGAATATTTAATATTTTACTTATCTTGACAAAGTAAAACAGGGAAGGTTGATGTAATACTCCATGCGACATTTCCCATAGAGACGGCGCCGAGACCGGAAAATACGAAAATGCGCCCATCCGCGCCCTACGCGCTGCGTTATTTCTCTCCTTAGTTGAGAAATACGTGAAGCTCACGGCTTGGCCTGAAAAACGATAACTTTGGCATGAAAAAATGACGTGAATCGATTTGATCGGTCAGCGGTGATTCATAATCCCGTGCTGATCAGACTGGATGTGGCTACACACGAAAGATGTCACAAACTCAGCTGTTTTATTTTCCATCAAATATTGGCAGCCTAATGTTGATGAAATAATCAACCGCCGTTATTAAACCGTGTAATCACCTGGTTTTAATCCCTCTTGAAAATCCTATGATGTGGTCATAAACCGCCCTGTTTTACCTTTCGAGGCAGGCTATTTTGCCGAAATCCTATGGTTCTGAGAGGCATTTTGTCGGGAAATATGGAGAGGGAAGGGCCTCAGGGGCCATTCCAGTCCAAGGTGAAGATTTCAAAATCAAATCGTGACTTTTTATGGATGGGTCGTCGGTACAGATAATAGGAAGCGTGATTATTTTACCATCCAGATTTTTCAAGCTCCAAAGCAGTAAGCGTGAAAATTCTGCCCTCCAGATTTTCAACGATTGGTTGTAGATATCGCTTCTCAGGGAGACCTCAGGATTCTAGCCATCGCAGTCCCAGCCACCACAGGTCAAGACAAAGGAACCGTCTCCGTTGCTGTCCCAGAATTCCGGGAGGGGCGTGAGCGAAAGTCAAACAAAGAGAGTCCACCTATCCCAAACCGCCCAGAATGAACAGATCACCGAATAACCAAAGTCCCCGTCTCTAGCGCACACACCGGACGTACTTGTGGTCGGTCTTATAGCCGCAGCTGACGTAGCCATAGCCGAAGTAGACTTTCCACGCGATGCTGGTGTCACAGGCTTTGGTAGACGACGACCAGTAGTAGGTCTCCACTTCCGTGCCGGGAAAGTAAGTGGCGTCGATCGCCGGGAATTCTCTCGTATTGTCCACGATGCTTCTCAACTTCTTCACGTCCGGCAGCCGCCAGTCCGTGTAGCCGGCGAGATCGAGTTCCTCGCAGTATGCCAGTGCATCCTCCCAGTCCCTTGTCATATCGTCGTCTGTTTGCTGCCACATGAGCCCGGTCACGTTGTCGGTGACCGTTCCGTCTCCGTGGTCCGTGAAAGATTGGGCTATTGATTCGCCGCGCACACACCTGACGTACTCGTGGTCGAGCATTTTGTAGCTGGGGACGCTGCCACTAATGAAGCCGACTCTCCACGCGTAGAAGGCGGCGCCGACGTCGGTAGACGACGACCAGTAGTAGGACGAGTTCGTGCCGGGAAAGTAGGTGGTGTCGATCGCCGGCTCGAAGCGCCCGTAGTTGACGATGCCCTGAAGTTCGTATTCATCGGGGAGTCTCCAGTCCGTGTGTCCCGCAAGCTCGAGGGCCTTACAGTAGGCCAGCGCATGCCCCCAGCCCCTTGTCACATCGTCGTCCTCCTGCTGCCACATGAGGCCGGTTACATTGTCCATAACCGAGCCGTCGCCGTGGTCCGAGAAGCTCATCGGGTTGATCACGCACTGGGCGTCCTGGCCGTAGAAAGGCTCTCCGGGAGCGGGGCAGGGGATCTCGTCCGTGTCGTCATAGCAGAGCTCTATGCCGGTGTCGGGTAACGATCTTGTCGAAATAACTTCGGTGTCAACCCAAACAAGATCGGCGGCCTGGGCCCCTTCGGCTGTAAACAGGCCGGTCCAGATCCCTATCAACCCCATACTCGGCAGGGGGAAGGAGATCGGAAAACTGATTGGGGGATCAATGACCGGAAGAGGAACAGTCCAGAGCGGGATGACTTGGAATGTTGGTTCTATCAAAATCAAGTAGTTCGCCCACATGGCTGGCTCCGGCGTGCCCAGGGTAAAGGCGAGGCTTAGTGTACCCTCCGCGTAGGATGCATCCAGCTCCAGGGTGAACTGACCGGGGCAGTCCGAGTCTTCGGCGTCGACTAGCCCGTCGCAGTCCTCGTCGAGGCCGCTGGTGCAGAGCTCCGAGGAGCCATCTATACCATCGCAGTCCTGATCGACTCCATCGCAAGCGTCAACAGCGTCGGGGTGGATGGTTACATCGGTATCGTCACAGTCGTCACCGCCACATGCCACGTCGTCATAGCCGTCTTCGTCGGCATCTATGCACGGTTGAGCGGAAACGAGATCGGCGGAGTCGCGCGGCTCCAACTTGTAATCGCCGTAGCCGTAATTGTGGATACCGGTAACTGATTCGAATGCCTCTCCCAAAGACGCGACATGGAGGTACATGAGGTCGTCCACCCTCAGGCACACATCCAGCTCAAACTCCCCGTATCCCAGGTCCGGGTTCGTCACCTCCACATTCTCTACCCGCACCAGAACCCCTTCGTAGTTCTCACCCAGGGTCCCCCCGGTGGCGATGTCGCATGCATCCACTACCACCGCGGCCGGCACGGCCACTCCCTGTCCGGTTCTCACCACGCTCGTGAGGTCCTTGATCTCGGTCAGGTCAAAGTATTCGTCCACTGTACCGCTTATGGAGAGCTCATCTCCGATCGCCAGGTCCGTCGGCGCCAGGCCCGCCAGGTCATACACATAGACCCCGCTCCACTGCCCCCCGGCCGGCTCCTCCACGAAGAAGTGGCCCGAGACGGTGACTCCGGTGACGATCACCCCCTCCACCGTCACCGTCGAGCCGGGCAGGATGTGCTCCGGATGGCCCGTGTTCTGGAGCTGGTAGATCGTATCGTCCTCCGAAACAACGCAATCCGGGTCGGCATCGTCGACGTACTCGTCACAGTCATTGTCCGCCAGGTCCGTGCAGGTCGCATCCCCGGGCGGGCCCTCCATGGCCCCGGGGTTCACGGCCGGGTCGCCGTCGTCGCAGTCGTCCCCGCCGCACGCCTCGTCCAGGTACCCGTCGCCGTCGCCGTCCCAGCATGTGCATCCTGAGTCCGCTTCGTCGATGTCATCATCACAATCATTATCCACCAGGTCCGAGCAGGTCGGGTCTCCCTGTGGTCCTTCCGCGGCACCGGGATTCACGTCCGGATCGGTGTCGTCGCAGTCGTCTCCTCCGCACGCCTCGT
>CAZFWM010000467.1:0-4923 GCA_964522545.1 uncultured Thermodesulfobacteriota bacterium | reverse complement strand
CCTTGCTTTTTTATTATGTTTTTGGGGGAATTAGCTCAGGAACTTCTGCTTAAATTTTAAAAAATTCCCCTTTTCCCCCTTTCCCCTTTTTCCCTTGCTTACACATCTTTTCGGTTGCGGCTCGGTCGCGTCAGGAAATTATAAATTCTTCGCAGCAAAGAAAATCAATCGCTCCTTACAAACCGGTATCCACCCAGGCTAGCTCGACGGCCTGCGGCCCCCCTGCCGCGAACAGGCCGGTGTAGATACCTGTCATTCCCGTGGCCGGGAAGGGGAAGGCGATCGGCACTTCGATCGGGGGATCGATGGCGGGCAGCGCAGTCGACCAGAGCGGGATTACCTGGAGCGTGGGGGATAACAAGATAAGGTAGTTCGCCCACAGGGACGACGCAGGTGAGCCAAGGGTATAGGTCAGGCTCAGTTCGCCTTCCTCGTAGGAAGCATCCAGGTCGAGAGTGAAGGGCGGAAAGCAGTCCGGGTCCAGGCCGTCCGCAAGGCCGTCGCAGTCATCGTCGATCCCGTTGTCGCAGACTTCATCGGCGCCGGGGTTCACGTCCGGGTCGGTGTCGTCGCAGTCCGAGCCCCCATAAATCTCGTCGAGGTAGCCGTCGCTGTCGAGGTCCATGCAGTCGTCCCCGAGGTCATGGGCGCCGCGGGGCTCGATCTTGAAGTGGCTGTAAGCGTAGTTGAGGGGGCCGGTGATGCATAGGAAGGTCTCGCCCGGGTCCGGCTCGTACAGGTAGAACAGATCGTCCACGCGCAGCACCCCGTCCACCTCGAACTCCCCGAAGTCGGAAGGGGCGTCCGGGTTCGTGTCCGTTACGGCCACGTCCAGGACCCGCACGAGCACCCCTTCGTACTCCTCGGCCAGGGCCCCGCCGGTCCCTATATCGGCGGCGTCGACGATCACCGGCTCCGGCACATCCTGGCCCGCCGCCGTCCTCTGGACCATGTCCACCTCGATCTCGGTCATCCCGTGGTACTCGTCCGTCCGCCCGGCCAGGGTGAGCCGGTCCCCCACGGCCAGGTCAACGGGCGCGAGCCGGCCGGGATCGAATATCAGAAGCCCGCTCCAGGCCCCGCCGCCGGGTTCTTCCACGAAGTACTGGTAGCTCCCGGTCCCCAGAAACGCTCCGGTCACGATCACATCCTCCACCATCACCAGGGTCCCGGTGGGCGGATGGAGGGGGTCCGCTTCGTTCTGTATCTCGTAGATCGTGTGGTCCTCGAAGGTGGATGTGTCGCACACATAGGTATCCCAGCCGCCCGAGCCGTTGGTCACGGTGTAATCGACTCCGTCGGTGAAGACCTTCACCGTGCCGTTGATCAGGTCCCCGCACCCGGGGGGCGGTACCGGGCAGGCCGGGAAGCTCGGGTATCCCTCGTTGGTCTGGTAGATGGTGCTGCCGGCAGCGCAAATCCGGTCGTAGGCGTCGCACTTGGGGAGCTGGTCCCCCGTGTTCCCGGTGGAGCAGACCGAGACCTCGGGCAGGATGTTTGCCAGGAAGCTGCTGCGGGAGCTGTTGTGGCTCCCGTGGTGGTTCACCTGGTAGACGTCGATCGGAGCGATCCCGTTGGCCGGGTTCGCCAGGGCCGCACCGAGAGTCGGCTCCACCGCCTCGGTGAGGTCGCCGGTGATGATCTCGTCGAAATCGCCTAGGGAGATGACGATCCCGATGGACCGGGCGTTCTCATCTTCATCCGGATTGACATACCCTCCGCCGATGATGTGCCCGTCTCGACAGACGCAGGTGACCGTCACGCCGCCGCCCAGGTCGAGGCCCTGTGCTGCCATGTCCCCCAGGGCGATGGTCTGCCGGCACCCTGAGGTGGCGGCGACGTACTCGTCCCAGTCCCAACCATGATAGCTCCCGGCCCGGTCGAAACAGATGGCAGGCTGCCCGAGCGAGGCGAAGACCCCGTCGATCCCGCCGATGTGGTCGGCGTGGTAGTGGGTGGCGATCGCGTAGTCGATGCGCGCGACGCCGAGGCTGGAGGTGAGGGCCAGGACGTCGGCGTCGTTCCACTCATTGCCGGCGTCGACAAGCATGGTCTTGCGCACGCCCGAGCCGGGCGGGTCCTCGGGCCCCCGGACCAGGGTGGAATCGGCCTGGCCCACGGCGATGTGGTAGATCTCCAGATCGCCCGGCCCGGCCAGGGCCGGCAGAGCGGAAAGGGCAAAGATGAAAACCATGATCAGGAAAAGAGATCTCTTCATGCGCGGTGTTTCTCCTTGATTACTATACGATGAATTTATCGTCCTTCAGGTGAACCTTTTCTTTCAGACATTTCAAAGGTTACGTTAATTAGATTCACCACAGAGGACACAGAGGGCACAGAGAGAAAATGAATGTGATCAAACTCTTCCTTTCTCTGTGCCCTCTGTGTCCTCTGTGGTGAAAAAACCATCATCGTAAGCTCCTCTGCCCTGCACAAATCATGAATGGGGGCAGTAAGGCAGTCCTGTAAATATATAATAAATTTAATGATTTGTCAATCAGGAGAGAACCGAATCCGTCCTACATCCTACCGGCAGGGCGCCTGGGAGTCGGGGACCGGGACCGGGATGTTCGGGCAGGCTTCGGGCTGGTAGCTCTCCAGAAAGCAGCCGTACTGGTATTTGGGCTCTTCGAGCTGGAAGATCACGTGGTGGCCGTCGAGGATGCCGTCTTCGAGATACTGGACCAGGGCCCCGGTCACCGGGCCGTGCGGAGTTTCCAGGTTCCCCTTCACCGGGGCCTCGATGATCCGGCCCCCGGCCAGGACCACGGCCCGTGCCGAGCTCTCCTCGATCACCGGCTCCACCAGGTCGAGTCCGACCGAGACGGCCAGGGCGTTGGCAATGTCCGGGAGCATGTAGTGGTCGAGGATCCCCAGGGTCATGTAGATGTGCTTGGGCGTCATCCCGGCCCTCGGCCCGTGGATGATGTAGGGACCGTAGCTGATCGGCTCGGCCGGATCGAGGAACATGGAGTAGAGGCTGAGCAGGGGGTGGAACCGGTCGAGGTCCTCGGGGGGCACGCCGAGGAGGAGGCCCGCAAAGGCCCTCATGTCCAGGGGGGATTGCTTCTGCTCCACATTGAGGATGAAGGATCCACCGGCCCCGGAGAGGATCCCGGCGGCCGGCCTCGGATCGGAGGCCAGAAAAAGAGGCGAGACGGTCGAACCTGTGGACTGGCCCATGGTGATGAGCCTGGAGGTGTCGAACCGGATCGGCTCCCCCCCGGTCTCGCAGTCCGGGCAGAGGGCCGCCTCAATCTCGATCGTCTCGAGGAGGTTCGCCAAGAGCGCGGCCTCGGCCGCGGCCTGCCGGATGTTGTCGCGGAACGAGTAGGGATTGAAGACGTTGAAGAAGAGGATCTCGTCCAGGCTGCCGTCCCCGGTGCCGCGGGCCCCGCACAGAGCCCCGTCCCAGCCGATGCTCGCCCACCCCCTCCGGGCCGCGATCAGGGCCGGGCCGGTGCCCGGCTCGGCGGATTCGCCGGGAGCGGGCCTGCGTCCCCGGTCGATCACCTGATCATATGTGCCGCCCCCGCCGTGGAAGTACATCATCACGGGCCACCCCTCCGGCGGCATGGGCCCGTGGGGCAGGGCGAAGGCCACCCGGTCCAGCGCCTCCCCCTGGACGATGGGATCCCCGAAGGCGTCGAAGCGGATCGCCCCTCCATCCAGGGCGTAGGGTGGGCACCCGTCCTGAAGCAGGGGGATCGGGATTTCCCCCCTGACAAAGGTGAAGTCCTCGAAGGTTTCCATCCTCTCCAGGGGCCCGGCCGGCTCGGGGGCCGGCAGGGAGGCCATGAAGTCTCGAGTCCGGAAATCACGGGCGACCGGGTCCGCGGTGGTGTAGACCGTGGCTGCAGCGACCTCGTCCGGAGCGATTCCCTCTCCCTCTAGGACCTCGAAGAGCTCCTCGAACAGGGGGGCCGCCTCGGGGCAGAGGGGGCAGTCCGGGACCTTGCCCTGGGCGCAGGCGGACAGGTGGGCGGGGGGTACGAGAGGAAAACCGTGGACATCCTCGACCGCCCGAGTCACAACGAGGCCGTAGCGCGATGCTGCGCGAAGAGGCATCCCCTGGACCGGGAGGGCGGCCAGCAGGTTCGCCGGATGATACTTCCCCCCTCGCTCGATGAACTTCACCTCGATCGGTGCTCGCTTGCCGACACGGTCCCGGTCCGGACCGAGACAGATGAGGAAGACCGGGCTCCCGGGCTCGAGACTCTCCTCCGGGCCCGCCGGCAGTGTGGACGGATCGATGCGGCCGTCGAAGCGAAGGAAGACGCCGCTCTGAACCCCGAAGTCCGTGAGCTCGGAGTCGGCGGCCTCCACGTAGCGGCTCACCATGAAGTTGCCGAAGGGATTCGGGAAGTCATCCAGCTTTGGACGGCCGTCGGAGTGGCGCCGCAGATCGAAGGGAAAGGGGAGGTCGAAGAGACCGCCTCCGCCGCTCAGGTCGAAGGCGGCCTGGGCGCCCACGGCCCAGAAGGCCGCGGAGCCGAGGCCGTCCGGGTCGCCGTCGGCGTCCGTGTCGACGGTGAGGACGAGGAGATGAAGCCCCCTGCCCGGCAGGCTCGCGATCCCTTCTACTTCTGACCCGTCCGGGGTGACAAGGAGAGCCTCTGCGAGCTCCCTCACTTCGAACTCATCGAAGCTCAGCGAGAGGACCCAGCCACGGGCGCACCCTCCAGGGGCCGGGGGCGTGATCCGGGCCCGCACCGCCACCTCGCGCTCCGCAAACGACCCGCCCGGCTCGGGCTCGAGGATCTCTATATGGGTGCACGAGGCCAGAAGTGGAAAGGCTGCGATGGACAAAAAGGCGAACAAGCGCTTCTGTGAAAAGATTTCTCGCTTCGCTCGAAATGACAAGCCACTTCCCCTCGTTCCCAGGCTCTGATAATCATATAAAAGGCACCTCCAAAAGCATTG
>CAZFWM010000466.1:0-4935 GCA_964522545.1 uncultured Thermodesulfobacteriota bacterium | reverse complement strand
AGAGGAATTCCGTTAGGGAAATTCAGGCAGGAGAACTTCTGACTGTCGAGTTATATAAAAAACAAGAAAAAATAAGAACCCCCGCTGTACAATGTCAGGGTTTATTCTATCAGCAATTGCTTTCATCCGGTTGTTCTGGTAATTTTGTCACTGTATGCCTGGAATTTCAATCTCCTTTTTGCCGCAGGGAGCCGAGACATGAAGATCGCCTTTCCGACCCGGGACGACCAAGGCCTAGAGAGTCCGGTCTACGGTCACTTCGGCTCCGCCGACTTTTTCATAATCGCAGAGACCGGCAGCGATACGGTGGAAACCGTCGCCAACAAAGATAGGGGACACCATCCTGGACAGTGTCAGCCCCTGTCCGCCCTGGGGCGCCTCGACGTGGATGCCGTGGCCGTCGGCGGCATAGGCGGCGGTGCTCTGTTTAAGCTGCAGGCCGCCGGGATCAAGATCTACCGGGCCGTGGAGGGAACGGTCCGGGAGAACCTGGCCCTGATCGAGGCCGGTCGACTTCCGGAGTTCACGGCCGACCAGACCTGCGCCGGCCACGATGCGAAGGTCGAGTGTGTTCACTAGATAACCCCTGCACTGGAGAGTACCATGCCTCTTTTCGATTACCTCTGTCTGGACTGTGGGAAGCTCAGCGAAATCCTGATCACCGGTTCGGGCGACCCCCTTCAGTGTCACGACTGCGGAAGCGGCAATCTCAAGAAGCTGCTCTCCGCGCACTCATCGTTATCCGGGGCGTCCAAGAGCAGGCTGCCCGGCGCCGGGGACACCTCCTGTTGCGGCACAGATCCGGTCGATGCCGGCTGCGCCGGGCCCGGGAGTTGCTGCGGCAAGAATTGAAAGTATACCCTAGCGTTGGCCTTCCGTTGTTTTCCGATCCCCGGACCTCCCTGTCTCCTTTCCCGGTTTCCCGGCCTTTTCAGAGCCCCTCTCCCGGGGGCGACAGGTAACGATGAAACAGGGCTCGACCAATAGAGGCCGCCTGCGGGCCCTGGCCTTTTCCCTGGCCGCCGTTCTCATTCTGGTGGCGGCCGTGGAGCTCCTGTTTGCCGGGATCAATCGACTGCTGGGCTGGGATCCTGACCTCGAGCCGGTCTTCACCCTGGAGAAGATCAACTTCCAGGAAGTCGAGCATCCCCTCTTCTGCCCGGATAACACCGGGTCCGGGCCGATCTTCAAGCCCTGCCGCATGGTCGAAGAGCTGGATATCGAGACGCTCGCTCGGCGTGATCCCGAGCTGGTGGACGAGGCGCGTCGATTCATCGATGAGGGGGAGTGGGATCTCCGGTTTCACCGGATCGAGCTGCGTAACCGTCTCCGGCACGACGAATTCGCCCGGCCCAAGGGTCCGAAGACCTTCCGCATCTTCGTCTTCGGAGGCTCGGCGGCATTCGGCCTCGGCTACAGCCGCCAGGGGACGTTCAGCGAGCTCCTGGAGCGGCTTCTCTCCGGGCTGCAGCCCGGACACGAACCGGAGGTGATCAACTGCTCTCTGGTCGGCATGGCGAGCGAGCAGGTCTTCGAGATGGCCATCGAGGTCCTGGCCGACTTCAGCCCGGACCTGCTCATCGTCTACAGCGGCAACAATGAATTCTACGAGATCCCGGGGCGCATCGCCTCCTCCCGTTTCCTCAGCCCAGGAATCCTGGGCGCCCACATCTGGCTCACCTGCCACAGCCGTTTCTACTTTTTCATGAAAAAGGCGGCCGAGACTCTGATCTCGAAATACCGGCCCGAGACGGAGGACGGGGAGGAGAAAGCGAGTGAAGCCGACCCGGAGCGCGCCGACCGGGTCAAGGGTGTGCTCGGCGAGACGATCGAGAAGAACTACCGGTCGCTGAAACTCCTCCTTGGCCAGGTCTACCGCCACAACCTCGTCAAGATCGCCCGGGCGGCCCGCGCCGGCGGCACGCCGCTCCTCCTCTGCACCGTGGCCTCCAACCTGGCCGACTACGATCATCCCCCTTCTCTGCGGCTCAGGGAGAGCCAGGATCTTCGGGAGGAGGTGGAGCGGGCCGAGGGGATGATCGCCCGGGGAGAACATGCGGGGGCCCTCGAGGTCCTGGAGGGGGCCGGGCGCGAGCTTTCCGGCGAGGCGCGGATCACCTTCCTGCGGGCCCGGTGCCTCGAGGAGCTCGGGAGGATGGATGAGGCGCGCCGGCTTTACGAACAGGCTAATGAGGAGGATTTCCAGAGCCCCAACCGGGCCAAGACCTCATTCAACGGGATCGTCGCCGACGTGGCCGAAGGGACCGGGGCGATCTTCGTGGATGTGGCCGGCCTCTTTGCCCGGCAGAGCCCGGACGGGATCGTGGGGGAGAATCTCTTCTTCGACTACTGCCACCCCAATGCCCGAGGCCACCTCCTGATCGCCTACGGCCTGGGCCGGGCCGTCATCGAAGCCGGCCTTATCGGGACCGGGCCGGAGCTCCTGGCCCGGCTCGACGATCGGTTCGAGAACTTCGGGCTCTGCGCTCCCCCCCTCTCCCCGGACACTTGGTACGGGCACCAGATCCTGTTCGACTGCCCCAGTGCCGCGGCCCCCCCCGGGCGCGCGCGATACTACCAGGTCGGAATCGCCCTGGAGCGCTTCGGGCACGCGTCCGAGGCGCTTGCCGTCTACCGCTGGGCCGCCGACACACTTGAGCCCGATGCGCGGGACGCAACCCTCCTGGGGCACACCTATTACCTCAACGGGCTGTACGGCGCGGCCGAACGATATCACGCCCTGGGAGAACAGGGATCGGGGATCAGGAGTCAGGGATCAGGACAGGGAGAGTAAGCGTTTATCCTCGTCCTCGAAAGACAAGTCGCTCATTCCCGGGACACCGAGAAAAAGAAGTGGTCCCCCGCCACGTGTCGCAGCTCGGCCTGCTCTTTCAGCTCGTTCATGAACCGGTTTAGGTTCCGGGCGCTCTCACCCGGCTCCCCGCAGCCGGCGGCCTCGCTGTCCGGGGCGGGCAAGTAATCGGTCCTCTCGCCTGAGTCGAGCAACGACCGAAACCGCTCCATGTCGAATACCTTGCAAACGACCCAATCGAGATCCCCCAGTATCACATCGAAGGGCTCCAGCCCTCCGACCAGGTGGACTTCGATCGTCGGATTGATGGAGAGCAGGGCCGCCCCCTTCAAGAGCACGTCGTACCGATCGATCGTCTCCTTAGTGGCGGCCACCACGAGGGCGACCCGCAGCCCGTCGGTGCGGCTCATCCGATCATAGAGGTCCAGCCTCCCGTCCTCCTTCAACCTGCCGTCCGGGAAAATGGATTCCCGATTGTAGAAGGACCGCCGTAAATAAGGCCTCCAGAACCGGGCGTCATCCTTCCAGATCTTCTCCTTGAAGACCCCGACCGCCGGATGCCCGGGCCCCAGAGCGTCCTCGAAGGTTATCGCCGTCCACTGGAGACACGCGGCGGCCAGGGAGGCCAGAACGAGCACTGCCCACCGCCGCGACCGAATATCGGCCGCGCCGAGGCCGGCCATCAGGGCAATGGGGAAACAGAGATAGGTGACATAGACGGGCTGCTTGCGATTGACCACGGTGAGGATCAGGAAGGGGATGAGAAACATGAAGATGAGATCGGCATGGCCCCGGCGGCTCTTGATGAACCTTGCCATGGGCCAGATGCAGCCGAGGAGGAGAACAAAAGAGATTTGCGACCGAAGCAGATGAGCAGGATAGGCCCACAGAGCGGAAGGATTCTTGAAGATGTCCCCACCCCAGTCCGCCACGATCCCGGTCTCGCGGGCCGTGTCCGGCTCGATGACGGCCGCATCGCGAAAGGGCCATCCGCCGTCAAGGAGGATGTTCCCGATGACGATCTTGCGGTAGTCGTGAAAAAAATAGTCGATCAGGTTGAGCCGGCTCACGTAGTAACCGAGCACCAGAAGGACCGAGCAGACAATCAGGGCCCGCCTGGCCCTGTCCTCTTTTTCGGCGACTGCTTTCCATGCGTTGACCAGAAGCGGGCCGCCCATGATGATGAAGAAGAGGATGCCCTCGGTCTCCGTGGGGGCGACATGGAAGCCGAGGGGAAACGAGGCGGCAAAGAGAAGCGTGGCGACGGGCCGGGAGAAATGCCGCGTTCGGATCAGCAGGTAATAGCTCACGGCACAGGCGGCGATCAGGCAGATGTAGGGACGGCCGTACCGGGCCAGACCGAACACCCAGGGCATGAGGCCGAGAAAGAGAGCGGCCCAGAGGCCAGCCGCCGGACCCTTCAGCTCTTTCCCGCAAAGGTAGGCAAACAAGAGGAGGATGAGCAGATAGAGGGTGGGCGAAAACATGACGGCGGCCACGGAGGGGCCCGCGACCAAGCAGGCCACGGCGGCGGGAATCAGAAAGAAGGGGTTTCTCTCGTCCTTGTCGTTCTTCCACCTCCCCACCAATCGAGCGGCCCGGCGCCACGAAAAAGCCGGCCCGGACTCGGGCGCCTCCCCCATGCTGGGGAAAGGGCATTTGTAGACGAGGTCGAGCTCTTGGTCCGTGAGCCGGTACGGTGGATCCGAAGCCCCAAACCAGCAGCACCGCTCGGGATAGTCGAACCCGGCCAGCACCCGGTATCCGAACACGAGGAAACAGTCGGCATTGTGATTGTGAAACAGCCGGGTGCTCATCAGGTGGGCCGGGGAAGAGAGAGAGACGTAGAGCAGATTCCCCAGGCCGTGAATGATCAGCAGCAGGGTCAGAAGAATCCAGGGCGGGGTTCTTCGAAGCCGGTCGAAGAAAATAGTCACTCTTTCAGTGCGGACCCAATAACGGGATGTTGCGAGGAGCGAATGCGACGAAGCAATCCACTGAGTGCCCTTGCACATTGAGCTCGGGGGATTGCTTCGCTTCGCTCGCAACGTCCACGACTTTTTAACGTTGGTTAAATAAAACGTACACTGCTTTCAACAGCCAAACAGCAGAGCGCCTAATCC
>CAZFWM010000465.1:0-4948 GCA_964522545.1 uncultured Thermodesulfobacteriota bacterium | reverse complement strand
AGCCAGTTAATTAATGACAACGGGGTCGAGGCGGCCGGAGAAGATCTTCTCGGCAGAGAAGTGGAGACCCTATTCGATGTGAAGATCGCTCCCGCCGGCTCCAGATCAGAACATTGACAATATTTTATAAACGGAATCATTGACTCAGGAGGAACAAACAGATGGAACTTGATTCTAAAGTCAAGGATATAGTGAACAAGGTTGAAGATGGTATTTTGATCACGAAAGATGAGATCCTTCATCTGCTGAGGATCGATCACCAATCTGTTCATGCCGGTTACATCATGGCCGTAGCGAACAGAATCAATCGGGCTGCCTCAAACGCTAAGGCAGAGGTGCATGCCCAAGTCGGCCTGAATTTATCGCCTTGCCCCAACAACTGTTCTTTCTGTGCATTTGCCGCCGAGAACAAAATTTTCCGTGAGGCGGATGAGCTGGCAGTTGAAGATGTTGTAGAATTGGCCCTCATAGCTGAGGCTTCTGGAGCCAATGCCCTCCTTTTAATGATTACGGCGGATTATCCCCTGGGCAGATTTACGGAAATTGCCAGTGAAGTCCGATCAAAATTGAAGCCGGACACGGTCATGATAGCGAATGTAGGTGATTTCGAAGCAAGAGATGGAACCCGCCTCAAGGAAGCCGGCTTTACAGGCATTTATCATGCGATGAGAATGGGTGAAGGGAAGGATACGAAGATCAATCCTAAGACGAGGTTGGATACTTTCAAAGCCGCGCGTGAGGCCGGATTACTCCTGGGCACTTGTTTAGAGCCAATCGGGCCGGAGCATTCCATTGAGGAGATGGTCGAAAAGATACTCATTGGAAGAGAAGCGCAGCCCTGCTATAGCGGAGCTGGCCGCAGAATTACCATTCCCGGCTCTAGGCTGGAAAGGCACGGAATGATCAGCGAATTTTACATGGCCTACCTGGTGGCCGTGGTCCGCCTGGCCATGGGCAGGGACGTCATTGGCAACTGTACCCATGAGCCCAACGTACTGGGTGCCACAACTGGGGCAAATCTCTTCTGGGCCGAAGCAGGGACCAATCCGAGGGATACCGAGGAGGAAACTTCCAGAGGGAGAGGCCAGGATGTGAAGGACTGTATCGACCTGTTCCGGGAAGCGGATTTTGATGTGCTTCAAGGCCCGTCTGTTATATACAGCCGGAGCAACATCTTCTAGTTTGAACTCCGGGAGCCTTGAAAAGCGAAGAGGACCCGGCCTGAACCGCGGCCATTGTTCTCAGTCCTCTCCGCGCTTACCGCCCCCGTGCCGGCGTCGAACCCGGGCCCGGATCTTCTCCAGAGCCTCCCGGTTCTCTCCTCCCCCCCTGTCCGGCCGGTATCCGAAATCCTGATGGAGGGTCTCTCTGAGGATCTGGACCGCCTCGTCCCGGAAAAAGGGGGGGACTTCCTCGTCCTCCAGGAAGTGAAGCAACAGCGTGAGCCCTTCTCCCTCGCTTCGATCCAGGGCCTCGCGGATCGAGTCGAGCTGCTCCATAGGACCCGGCGCCTCCTCCTCATGGTCATGGGTCCCCTCGGAGGATGCCGGGGCCAGATCATGGTGGTGCCCATGGTGATGGCCGTGATGGTCCCCTTCACACATCGTGGCCAGCTGTTTGCCCTCCAGGACCAGCCCGAAGCCGACGCCGGCGAAGATCAAAATACCGGCCGCGGTGTAGGCCAGGGCTTTTCGACGGACCGGGGCCCGGAAGATGCCCAGTACAGCGGCGGCGACGAGCAGGACGGCTCCGTAGAAGACGACCACCGTGGGGCCGCACGGCAGATCGACCACATAGGATATGTACAGCCCGAGAACCGTGACGACCGTTCCGATGATCCACCCTACCAGGAGCTGTATTTTGAGATTGTCCGACACCATGACCGCCAGGATCGCAGGAGCGACAAGGAAGACAAAAACAAGCAACACCCCCGCTACCCGCACTGAAAAAGTGATCACGAATCCAAAGGTGGCATAGAATAAAAAATCCCACAGGCGGACATTCATACCCTGACGGTAGGCCATCTCGGGGTTGTCGGAGATCATGAGAAACTGTTTGCGAAAGACGAAGTGCACCGCCCCGATGATCGAGTACGCTATGGCCGCGGAAATGATATCCGACGACTTGACCCAGAGGAGGCTCCCCACCAGGAGGCCCTCCATATGCTCGATTCCCTTGGTCTTCTGCACGACCAGGATGGCCAGGGCGGCGGTGATGGCGTAGACCAGCCCAATCACCGCCTCCTGGGGCACACGATCATCCCTGACCCGGGTGAAAGCGAATACGGCGGCACCGATCAGGCAGAACGTGAGAGAGTAAATGAAACCCGCCGGCGAGTCGGACATGATCCCGAAGATGAATCCCACCGTGGTGCCGAGACCCGCAATCTGGGCCAGCGCCAGGTCCACGAAGATCACCCGCCTCCGGATCACGTGGAGGCCCAGGTAGGAGTGAATGCCTACCAGGATCAGGCACTCGAAGAACGGTGCAAGCATCAGATCGAAGATCGTCATCGTCGATTCCTTTCCCTTGGGTACCTGAGACCGTAAGAGTTAGATCTCGCCGATTGTCTGAAAGGCGCTGACAAGTTCGTCGATCCAGATGTCGAACTGGTCGAAAAAGGTATCCATCTCCTCCTGACCGTCCACGGCAAGGCCGACCACCACGGGTATGGCATGGGTTTTTTCCGTCACCCGCCGCACCTTCGCGACATTGAAATAATTTGCGCTCAACACGATTTTGATCTCCTCGCGCTGCATCATCTCGATGAGCTCGGCCACATGATGGGGGCTCGGCGGGATCCCCGGCTTGGGCTCCATATAACCGGCCACCTCGATCCCGAACAGATTCGTGAAATAGGTCCAGTTCTTGTGGTAGCAGACGATCTTCTTCCCGCGCAGGGGCAGCGCCTCTTTCATCCACCCGCCGAGCCGGTCCATGAGGGGGGCCCCTTTGTAACTCTTCTTCTCTAGGAAGGAGTGGAGCTGCCCCTTCTCGGCGAGGCGGCAGAGGGTCTTTGCCCCCAGCATGCCCACCAGCTCCTCGCCGAAGAGGCGGCGGTCGATCTCGCCCTGGAACTTCCTGCAGTTGGCCTCGAAGATGTCCCCGTGGTCGGGGTCGATCTTCTTGAGGCCGATGGCGATGTTCTCGGCGATCACCTTGCCGTTGATGGGGGTCGTGTGGATGTGGGGATTGCCGAAGACGTGGACATCCCCCTCGGATCGGTCGAGAGAGGCCGGCTTCTCGAGGATAGAGAGCCCCGCGGAGACGGAGACGTACCCGGGCTGGCCGCTCATGATCTTCGGGTTCCCGGCCATGTCCTGGAGGGCCGGCACCCACGCCTCCAGGTCCAGGCCGGTGGCGATGAGCAGGTCGGCCTTGTTGAGCTCCAGGGCAAGGCTCGGCTTGGGACGGACAATGTGGGGGTCCTGGTATCCCTTGACGATGTAGGAGACCTCCACGAGATCTCCGCCGATGTACTCGACGATCGGCGCATACGAGGAAGAGGTCGTGACGACGCGAATCTTGGCGTCCTCGGACCAGGCCGGCGAGCCGGCCACACCGACCCCCACAAAGCAACAGATCGCAATCAGTAGGCTATTCTTCAACATGGCTTCTTCCCTTCTATTGTGTGGGGTTAGTATTTTTCATGCTTGTGCGGTCCGGCGGCCCAGTCCACCTGCAGCAAAACGCGGGTGTCGTGGTCGTCCAGGTGCTCGCCGTGCCGGACCTCGAGCCGGATGTATACGAACTCGGACTGCCAGAAGGTCACATAGGGGACCACCTGCCAGAGGAGCCGCTCTCGCTCCTCCTCCAGGGGCCAGACCGCGTCGATCCGGGCGCCGGCGTACCATTGTTCTGCGAGCTGGTACTGGAGATAGCTGTAAGCGCCCCAGCCATCCTCCCATCCATGAGCGGTCTCCTTGTTCACGCCAAACCACTCGGACCGCCACGTGAGCGAGCGGTACCGGGCCTGCTTGAGCGGCTCCCAGTGGAGGGTGAGATCCACGCCCCCCACCCAGGTGGGCCTCCACTCTTCGTCGAGCAGGGTGTCCGGGTCGGCCGGCTCGCTGTATCCCCGGCGATTGTTGACCCCGGCCATGCCGGTCAGACCCAGCTCCAGGTAGGTGTTCTCCGTCAGATCGTAGTAATTCTTCAGATGAAGCAGCCCCGAGGGCACACTGAAGTGGTCACCGGCAAAGAGGGTCTCATTGACCCCGTCCGTGATCTCGACGGTCAGCTCGTTCGTATGGGCCAGCAAAGGAGGCATGAGCCACTTCAGGGACAGGCCGGTCTGGGCGAGCCCGGCTTCGCCGAAGAGCTCCGTGAGGGCCAGAGGGTAGCCGGTCTGATCGAGGTCGTGCTCGTGCCAGCGGTTGATCACGCCGAAGAGGTGCCGGAAGCGGCCCAGGGTGATGGAGAGGTTCGGAAGAAATCCCGCCCAGGTTATGTACATCTCCTCCACCGAGGCCTCCCCCTCGTTGGGGTCGAAGCCGATGGCGATCTTGGTCAGCGAGAATGGGTCGAGGGAGGACTGGATGTGCATATCCAGGGCGCGTATCGGCAGGCCGCTCCGGTCGTGTTCACTTGCGTAAAAGCCTTCATCGGCCACGAATTGGGCAAGAAAATCGCCGCTCACGCTGATCTCCGGGTTGAGCATCTGGAGGGACCGGGACGCCGTGATGAAGACCTTCTCTTTGAGCCCCTTCGGCTCGTCCGGGGCCGTGACCGCCTCGGTCTCGGCCTGCTGGATCAGCTGTTCGAGCTCCTGCTCTTCCAGCCGGTTCTTTATGTCCTGAAGCTCCTCTTCGAGTTGTTCGACCTTCTTTTTCAATTCGTCTTCGGCGACCGGTTCCTCTTCGGCCCACGTTCCCGTGGAGATGACGAAGACGAAACCAGGGTTCCGGCAAAGTCGCATAACTTGCTGTCCTGATTGATTTTTGAAAAA
>CAZFWM010000464.1:0-4951 GCA_964522545.1 uncultured Thermodesulfobacteriota bacterium | reverse complement strand
TTTTTTCAAAAATCAATCAGGACAGCAAGTTATGCGACTTTGCCGGAACCCTGGGGGGAGTTGTCGAAACTTCGCAAAATGAGATCATCGTGCGATCGACTGCCATAAGGTCCGGATTTACACTGATCGAGCTCCTCATCGTGATCTCGCTGATCAGCATCCTCTCTGCTATCGCCATCCCCCAGTTCCTCAGCTCTCGGGAGGACGCCGTGGAGTCGGCGACACTGGCCAACCTCGCCATTATGCGCGATGCCGTGGAACGCTACCTTCACCAGCATGACCAGACCTATCCGGGAACGAAGCCGGGCGGCAGCGAGCCGAGCGAGGAGTGGTTCGTCAACCAAATGACTACATATACGGACCGCGACGGCCTAGCTACTGATACAATGGACCGGCGCAATTACCCTTACGGACCCTATCTTCGAATGATCCCGGACAACCCGAACATGGACTCCGGTGGTACTCTCGATCCGGACGGAATCCGGGTACTCAGAAGCGCATCTTCAATAAAACCCCAAGGCGCCCGCGCTACCAAGGGCTGGGCCTTCAACTGCCTCACCGGAGAGCTGATCGACAACACGGATGAGAGGCTGGGGCAGATTATAGAAGGCCCGGGAGGAGGGGGCGAAATTGAGGGCGGAGGCTGATATGGAGCCGGCCTACCGCCTCCTTTCACTTGACAGCTTTCCAGCCGTACCGAATCTCACTTGCTCCGAGCGAAAACCATTGTGATCAGCTTGTAGGCGAGACGGGCTGCCAGGAAGTCGGGGGCGATCATCCCGGGAATCGGGGAGAGCTCCACTAGGTCGATCCCGACGATCCGGCGCTCGGCCGTAACTTTTTCTATGAGATCGATCACCTGATACCATCCGACACCGCCCGGCTCGGGCGTTCCCACTGCCGACATCTCGCCCGGATCAAAGACATCCAGGTCGATGGTCAGATAGACCTCGCCGGAAAGGGCGCCGAGCACTTCGCCGGCCACTTCTTCCGGATCTTCTCTCCATCTGCGTGCGGAAATGCTCGGGATCCTGCGATCCCGGATGAATTCGCTCTCCTCCCTGCTGACGCAGCGCACTCCTACCTGAACGAAGGGGCAGACATCCGCCACCCGGCGCATCACGCAGGCGTGATTGTATGTCGTCCCCTCATAGGAGTCGCGCAGGTCCGGGTGGGCATCGAGCTGAAGCACGGTCAGATCAGGATATCGGTCACGGTGTGCGGCCACAATCCCGGCCGTTATCGAGTGTTCACCGCCCAGGGTGACCAGGAACTTCTCATCGTTGAGAATTCGTGACGCCACTCGGCCGATCCGCTCGGCCTGCTCCCGGGGGGAACTGAAGTTCGGGACGATTTCGCCGAAGGTGTGTATGCCGATCTCGCGACAGATCTCTACTCCGAACTCTTCGTCATACGTCTCCACACCCCGCGAGGCCCTGATGATCGCCGCCGGGCCTTCTCTGGTTCCGGAGCGCAGGCTCACGGTGGCTTCGTAAGGTACCGGAAGCACCACGACCCGGGAACGGTCGTATCCGGACTGGTCTTCGGGTAAGGCGCCGAAGTTGAATGGCATCATCTCTACATCCATCGCGTTATCCTCATAGTAGAAAAATCCTCGATTTTGGGTCTGTTCAGACCACGTACCCTATAAGAATATATTGTAATCTACTATGAAGTAATTTCAAATAACAGGGCAATTTTACAACAGTATGACGATTCGACAGGATAGTACAATCAAGATGCAGGTAGACAGTACTGTCTAGGAGGTCCACTGAACTCTAGGGGAATACCCCTCCGGGCCATCACCGAGAAATATCGACACCGAATGCTCTTCTCTTCGCGGATCTTGGCACTTATCTTGCGAGCATGCTATGACTATCCCGAAAAATGCCGAGGAGATTTTCTGCTGTTTTCGGGATAATCAAAGGATACCTCTCCCATGGCAGGGCACTATAGTTTTCTGAATCAGTCGAACAAGAGGATCTTTCTTACTCTCCGTTGGATTATCATCATATCCCTGTCCTACCTTATCCTCTTTGCCAAACCCTTCGAGGTGCCTTCGATCTACGGCACATCTCTCATCCTCTTTCTCTTTCTGTCCAACCTCATCCTCACCTTCCTGCCGCCCTCCTACTTCGATCGCGCCAGGATGTACTATTTCATCGTCGTCGTCGACACGCTCTTGGTCTCCCTGGGAGTCTACCTGGCCGGGGCCCAGGAGAATTACTTTTTCTACATCTACTTCCTGATCATTTTCTTGAGCGCCATCGGAAGCAGCTTCAAGGACCTCATGTTCATCGTCTTTTTCATCTGCATTCTGTACGGAGCGATCCTGTTCAAGTTCTCCTGGCAAGGACAAGCACAAGACCCGAGTGTCTTTCTCAGGCTGCCCCTCCTCTTTATTGCCGCCATCTTTTACGGCTACCTGGTGGAAAAGGCGCGTCGAGAGCGAGAGGCTGCAGAGCGGGTAAAGAAAGATTCGGCCCTGATGGCGCGCATCCTGGATATATACAAGTCCCTTTCAACCACTCTGGAGCTCAAGGAGATCCTCATAACGATCGTCAGGAAGGTGACCCAAGAGGTGAATCTTTCGACCTGCTCGATATTTTCATTTGACATGGAAAGCAGGGCTTTCGAGTGCCTATCCTGGGAAGGCGAGAGCCGGGATACTATCTATCGTGACCTATCCATGATCTCCGTGCTTCTCCTTGAAACACCAAAACAAGAAAATAGAAACACTCCAATCATAAATAGTTTAGACGATAAATTAATCCAACACTTTAAGGTATCTCCCTCATCTGCCTTCTTCCCGCTCCACTATTCCAGCGAGAGGAAGCAATGGTTCCTACTCTATGCCGATAAAGGGGAGTCGCCCCTGAATGATCTCGAGGAAAAGCTCTGCCTGGTAATCACATCCACTTCGAGCCGGGTGATCGACAATGCGTTTCTCTTCCAGAAGGTCAAGCGGCTGGCACGCCGAGACGAGATGACCGGCCTCTTCAACTACAGATAATTCAGCCACAGTCTCGATATGGAGGTGGAACGATCTCAGCGCTACAAACGCTCCTTCACGCTCCTCATGATCGACATGGACAATTTAAAGGCGATAAACGACAAGCTCGGCCACATGGCCGGGGATGATGCCCTCCGACATATCGCCACGACCCTCAAGAACGGCACAAGGACAAGCGACATCGCAGCCCGATATGGCGGGGATGAGTTTGCCGTCATCCTTCCTGAAACACCGCTGGAGATGGCTGCAATCGTGGCAGAGAGATTGAGAAAGCAGATCTACAAGAGGATTGGCGAAGAGCCTGACGGACCGGTGATATCGGTGAGCATCGGATCCGCGTCATTCCCCGAGGACGCTTCATCCTCAGCCGAGCTGATAGAAGCGGCGGACCAGGCCCTCTACCGGGCCAAAGACAACGGAAAAAACTCGATCAGCACCCCCCTTCGCACACTGGCAGGCGCCTCACACACCGGAAATCTGAGTCCTGCCGATGCCTCCTTTATGAAATATCCTCCTTGATCGTCTCCCCCCCTCTCTTCAAAATTCCCTTGGTCCACCTCGATGAGAAGGAGAACATCTTCAAGTCCCTGCGCCACGTGCGGCTCAACTACCTATGGGGCGTACATAAGGAGGACGATCCGGGCAAGTAGGGGGGAGATGAGACTGATTTATCGAATGTGTCATTTCGACCGCAGGGAGAAATCTTTCAAAGCGTATTTTTTTCTGTAAGCGAGGGTAAATCCCTCAGCGGTCCGGGTGGAGATGGAATCGGAAGGAAGATATCGAAATCAAATCTTGACTATTTGGCAAGGCTCAGAGGTGCGGACAAATAATAGAAAGCTAGCTTTTTCAGCCCTCCAGATTTCTCACGATTTCATCTTGATATCTTGAGCAATTGGAGAAGTGCTCGATTAAAGATCTATATACGCTGTACGAACCATATTTATGGTTAGCGAAGCGAGCGTACAGCGTTTATCTGTACGTAACAAGCTTCAACTTCTGCTGTATTGTCAGCACGTTTTGGATTCAAGATATCAGCAGCCAATACGCCACAAAATCAACGAACTCGTATAAAACGGTGCTTGTTACGTACAGATTGCAGATATGTTCAGCCACCAGCCGGTACTCACCCAGTCAGAAACCAGAGCTCCAGAAATCAGAACTCACCCCACCATCCCCAACTACCGGGCACAACGAAACCCGCCGTGGCTGAACGAGGTGCCGGGGGTGGCGTTGCCGCGACACGCGGCCCGCGGGCTGTTCGTGCCGCTGGCCCAGGAGCCGCCGCGTAGAACACACACCGAGCCGCTTGCCGGCCCGGAGGGATCCTGGTAGGGCGAGTCATCGTAGTAGTACCTGTCATACCTGTCCTTTACCCACTCATAGACATTGCCGGCCATGTCATAGACCCCATAAGGGCTCACCCCGAGGGGGTAGCTCCCTACCGGCGTTGTATCCCCCCCGCACCCAGAGTAGTTCGCATGGTCGCAATCGATCCCCTCTCCCCATGGATAGGTCCGCTCGTCGTCGGGGTCCTCGCATGTCCCGGGATCCCCTCCCATCTCGCAGCCCCCGCGCGCCGCCTTCTCCCACTCGGCCTCGGTGGGCAGCCTCTTCCCGTAGTAGTCGCAAAACGTGTTCGCCCCGTACCAGGAGACCTCGATTACCGGATGATCCTCGTATCCGCCCTCCGCATACCAGGAACTGCCGTCCCATGAGATGTGTCGGTATTCGTCGTCGGCAGCCAGCATCTCGTACCCCTCCGGAGAGGTGGTCGAGCCATAGGCGTTCAGGAAATCGGCGAACTCGCTATTTGTCACCTCGTAAAGATCGATCTCGTAGCCACTAAGATAGACCACGTGCTCGGGGTATTCGTCATCCGTTGAGTCCGGATCTGTCGGGTCCGAGCCCATCACGAACTCCCCGGCCGGGATCTCT
>CAZFWM010000463.1:0-5085 GCA_964522545.1 uncultured Thermodesulfobacteriota bacterium | reverse complement strand
CATTTAATTTGGCAAGCTACAGTTTGGTTTCGGCCCGGACGCTTAAGGAATTCTTATATTTATCCAAATCAGGGTCTGAGCAGGATCTTGATCGCTTTCCCCGTCTCGGTCAGCCTCATCCCCTCCCTCCACTCACTCAGATCCAGGATTTCCGTTATGAGCGGCCGGGCCTTCACCTTGCCGCCGGCCAGCAGAGACAGGGCCCGCTCCCAGCTCGTGTGGCAGGAGCTGAAGTGGAAGAGGAGCTGGGGGGCGCGGAATATCAGCTCCTTCCACGGGACCGGGACCTCCTCGGCCGCGGGAATGCCGACGGCCAGGAAGCGCCCGCGAATCCGGAGCATCTCGAGTCCCTGCCGGATGGCCGGGGGGGCGCCCGAAAGGTCCACCACAAGGTCCGCTCCCGTCCCGCCCGTCTCGTTCATCACCAGCTCGACCGGGTCTGCCCTGTCCACGTTGATAGTCCGGTCGACGCCGAGATCGCGTGCCATCCTCAGCCGGACCTTTTCGTCCTGCTCGGTTCCCGTGACCACGATCCGTGATGCGCCCTCAGCCTTGGCCGCCTGGAGCCCGAGCAGCCCCAGGGGGCCGCACCCCAGAATGACGACGAAATCCCCCGGCTCGACGGTCGCCCTCTCAAGTATCCCGTGAACCACAATGGCCAGCGGTTCTGCAAGGGCGGCTTCCTCATAGGAGAGGCCCTCCGGGATCCGGTGGAGAAGCCACGCCGGGACGGCCACATACTCGGCGAATCCTCCATCCATGCCCCAGCCTAGCGCCCTCTTGGAGGGGCACACATGTCTTAGGCCGGAGAGGCAGAACCAGCAGCGCCCGCAGACATACCCGTGGGCCTCGGAGACGACCCTCTCGCCCGCGGTCCATCCATCCACGCCCGGGCCGACCTGGACGATCTCTCCGGAGAATTCATGCCCCATCACGACCGGGGGGTCATAGGGGTGGGCGTCGTGGAGGATCTTGATGTCGCTCCCGCAGATTCCCACGGCCTTCACCCGAAGGAGGACCGTGCCCTGCCCGGCCCGCGGCACGGGAAGATTCTTCAACTCGATCCGACCTTCCCCTCTGGCCGTCTTGACCAGGGCGCGCATCGTCTCAGGTAATGTCATCCTCTTATCCCAACGTGGCGTAGCCGCAACCAATAAGAATTCCCTCCGACCCGTCGTTCCCGCGAAAGCGGGAACCCAGAAAATGCGCTCAATTGTGGATTCCCGCTTTCGCGGGAATGACGAATCGGAGGTAGATTTCTCAATGATCTACTCATACTCACCCAGCAGGTCCCGGTTCACGCAGTTCTTCAACTCTCCCCGCAGGAAGGCCAGGATGTCCTCCAGTGCGATGGTGACGATCCGGCTGACCGCCTCACGGGTGTACCAACCCACGTGGGTCGAGACCACCGCGTTGAGACCGCTGAAGTCGTACGTCCTCTCCCTCTCCCCCTCTATGACATCCAACCCGGCCCCGAAGAGCCTTCCTGCCCGCAGGGCTTCGATCACCGCTTCCGTGTCCACGAGCTCGCCCCGGCCCGTATTGATCAGGATCGCCCCCGGCTTCATAAGCTCGAGGGTCTTCGGATCGATGAAGTGTCGGGTCTGCTCTGTGAGCGGGAGGTGGAGTGAAATTGCATCGCTCTCGGCCAGAAGCACCCCGAGGGAAACATAGGCGAAGCCGATATCCTCGGCGGCTTCTCTGTTTTCGCTGATGTCGTAGGCGCAGACGCGCATGCCCAGTCCTCTTGCGATCCGGGCCATCTTCAGACCGATGCTCCCGGTGCCGGCGATCCCGAGGGTCTTGCCCTCGAGGTCCCGCCCCTCCATCCCCTCGATCGAGTAATCGCCCCGGCGATAGCGCTCGGCGGCCTCCGGTATCCTGCGCGACACGCTTAGCAGGAGCCCCGCTGCAAACTCGGCCACCGTGTTGCTCCCATAGCCCGGCACATTGCAGACCGGAATTCCCCTGGTGGCGGCGTACTTCCAGTCGATGTGATCGTAGCCGGTCGATCGAGTGACCAGGAGCCTCAGCCCCGGAAGCCCTTCGATAACGGGCCGATCATAGGCCATGAACTGATCCCTCGCACAGAGGACCTCGGCGTCTCGGGCGAGCTCGATCAACACGGCCGGGTCGCTCACAGGGCCGTGAACATCGATCTCGCACCCTTCGACGGCGATGTCGGCCCGGTCCTCGAAAACGTGGTCTACGAAGCAGATCTTCATGGGCCCCTCACACCTTGCGGGCTTTTGCGACCTCCGCCCGGAACTGCTCGGCCCGCTCCGTGAGAAGCGGAAAATTGCGATTGTCGAGGATCTCCTGGCTTACCAGGCCGCTTCCCACCCCGACGGCTGCGGCTCCGGCCCTGAGATAGCGGCCGGCATTCTCGATGGTGACCCCTCCGGTGGGGACCAAGGCCACATGGGAGAGCGGAGCCAGGAGGGCCTTGATGTAAGGCGGTCCGCCCGGCTCGGCCGGGAAGACCTTTACGAAATCGGCCCCCAGCTCCCACGCCGTCTGGATCTCGGTGGGGGTGAAACACCCGGGGATGACCACCGTGGAATGCCGTCTGCACACGTCGATGGTCTCGGGGATCAGGGTCGGAGAGACGATGAACCGGGCCCCCGCACCGATGGCGGCCCGGGCTGTTTCCGCGCTCAGGACCGAACCCGCTCCGAAGAGGACCTGATCTCCGAACCGCTTGGCCGCACCTTCGATTACGTCGAGAGCTTCGGGCGTAGTCATGGTCACCTCCATGACCTCCAGCCCTCCGTCTCTCACCGCCTGGACGGCGTCGAGTATATTTTCGGATGATCCGGCCCGGATGATCGCGATCACCCCGGTCCTGCGAATCACCTCCTGTTGCTTTTCCTTTTCCATAAGATTTCTCGCTTCACTCGAAATGACAGACAGGGGTAGTCGAAATGACAGGTCGCCAAGGCTTTTCTCATAACCGTCAACGCTGAATCCCGAAGGACCTTGCCTCGAGAAACAATTCAATATCCTCCATGGTTACCCAGTTGATATCGCCCGGGATCGAGAACTTCAGGGCCGCCATGGCGTCCCCGATCTTCAGGCCCCGCTCGATCCCCTCGGTCAGGTAGCCGTAGATGAAGCCCGCCGTGAATGAGTCGCCCACGCCGAAGCGGTCGACGGTCTCGATCTCGGCAACATCGTCGGTGTAGATCTTACCGTCTGCGCAGACCAGGCCCGTCAAGGTACCCGTCCGCACCGTCTTTGCTTCTCCCAGGGTCATGGCCACGACAGGGATACGGAAGTCGTCGGAAAGCTGCCTGACCATATCCTCGCTGTTTCCTGCATAGCCAAGTACGTCCCCGGCGTCGGACCTGGATGTTATGAGGATATCCACCTTCTCCAATATCGTCTCGAAGCAGGCCCTGGCCTCGGCAGGCGACCACAACTTGGCCCGGTAGTTCAAATCGAAGCTCCTCTTGCAGCCGGCCCTCCCGGCCTCGTCCATGGCCTCCATCGCGGCCTCGCGGCAGGATCGGCTCAGGGCGGGCGTTATTCCGGACGTGTGGAAGAGCTTTGTTTCCTTCAGGATCGTCCCCCAGTCCAGCTCCCCCGGCTCGAGCCTGCTTGCCGCTGAATCCTTCCGATCATAGATCACCGCGGTGGGCCTGGGCGTGCTCCCGAACTCCACGAAGTAGAGACCGGCCCGCCCTTCCCGGGTCCAGACGATGTGGGACGTGTCGACGCCCTGCTCTCGAGCCTTGTTGGCGATCATTCGCCCCATGGGATTCTCGGGCAGCTTGGAGACCCAGGCCGAGCCGAGACCCAACCGTGCCACATTGGCCGCCACATTGAGCTCGGCACCGCCCACGGTCACCTGAAAGTTGTCCGCCTGCTCCAGCCGGCGGTGGTCGGGAGGGGCCAGGCGAAGCATCGCCTCTCCCAGTGTCACCACGTCATACAAGCTCTACCTCCTTCTATCAGCGACCGCTGTTTCTTGGTCCCGCGAACAGATTCTACGGAAAAAAACCATACTAACTATCAGGTGACTATTCAAGGGATACGATGTTTGAGCTTATCAAGAATACGTGGTATGGATTGTTTGTGCTGGAGTCCAAAATGTCCGAAGTATGGCAATTTTATAGATCAAGGAAGCGGAGGTGCAATATGAGAGAACATACAAGAGCGCGATTCACTATACACCTGATGATCCTATTCACGATCGCCCTTTTTCCAGCATGTAATAAAAAGGATGAGACGCGGCCCCTCGTCGCATTATCCTACGGCGGCGCCTGGCAGGATGTTCAAAGGGAGGTGATGTTTCGCCCCTATGAATCCTCCTTCGGTGTGACCATAAAGGATATCGAATATGACGGGCAGTATGAATGGATCAAGACCATGGTCGAATTCGATTCCGTGTTCCTGGACGTGGTCGATACCGGCGGCAATATTCTGATGCTCGGCACGGAAGACGGTGTTCTCGAACCGATGGACTATTCCGTCATCGACAAGCAGCAGATCCTGCCGAATGCGATTCATCCGTATGGAGTGGGGATCTGTTACTGGTCCTGGGTGCTGGCCTACAATACGGACGTATTTCACGGCGACGCCGTGCCGAAGACGTGGAAGGATTTTTTCGACCTCGAACGATTTCCGGGCCCCCGAGGTCTGAAGATCGATCCGAGGCGCACACTCGAAATAGCATTGCTCGCCGACGGAGTCCCTTCGAATGACCTTTATCCACTCGACATCGACAGGGCATTCCGCGTGCTGGATAATTTCTTACTGGAACTGAGGAATACGGGAACGCCGTTGATCTGGTGGAAAGAGTACGCAATTCCCACAAGATTGTTAGCGGACAAGGCCGTGGTCCTCACTCCGGCTACGAACGGCCGGATATGGCTGGCCAGAGAAAATAAAGGGTGGGCCGTGGACTTCTCGTGGGAGCAGGGTATTCTGGACCTGGATTGGTGGGTCATTCCAAAGGGGGCCTACCATAAGGATCGTGCGCTGCGATACATCGCCTTTACTTCATCACCGAAGTTCAAACCCAGATCCCCCTGAAGATACCCTATGGACCGCTCAACATACTATCCGACGCTCAGGTGCCGG
>CAZFWM010000462.1:0-5092 GCA_964522545.1 uncultured Thermodesulfobacteriota bacterium | reverse complement strand
CGTCTCCGCTTTCAAGGGGGAGAAAGAAAAAAAACTATTTCGAGAAGAGGCCCTGGATCCGATCCACCCCAATGCACTGGGCCACGCCATCATTGCTCGAAACCTATATCAAACCATAGTCCACGAAGACTTGCTGGACGGCGACGATGAATAGAATCCTCCTCTGGCTCCGAAAGATCATCGCCCTTTGTCTCTGCATCCCGGCGCTGCTCCTCCCGTCGCGACTGCGCGTTCTCTACATAGACCTACTGGGCTGGATCGTTCAGCTTTATTACTACACCTTCAAATTGCTCGTGGGCTTTATCCTGAAGCAGCTGGAAAAAGCAGAGCCCGGACCGAAGTCCGGCGTGGATGAACCGGATAGCCGAAAAAATGAAAACTGAAATAGCCTTGTCCTACTCCGGGGGAACCGACTCGACCTGCGCCGCGGCCCTCGTGGCCGAGCGGTTCGACGTGGTCCATCTGTTGACCTACAAAAGGCTGGGGCTTTTTCAGACGGACAATTCAAAGTTGAATGTGGCCAAGCTAAAGAAAAAGTACGGGGAGGATAAGATAACCCACCGGATTATCAAGCTGAACAAACTCTATGACTACGTCTCCGACGAGAGGTTCCTCCACTATGTCTTTCGATACGGCTTTTTCAACCTCAGCGGCTGCGGCGTGTGCAAGCTGGCCATTCACATTCGAACGCTGCTGTGGTGTCTGGAAAACGATATAAAGCACGCCTGTGACGGATCGACGCGAGATCTGTATCTGTTCCCCACGCAGATCGAAAAAATCAATAATGAAATAAAAAAAATGTACTCCCACTTCGGTGTCACCTACGAGACCCCGGTCTACGATTTAGACCCGCCCGACAATGTCGACCTCTGGGACAAGATGAGGATTTCGGATAAAAACTACCTCTCCCCGCACAGAGAATCGAATCCGGACGGTCCGGGGATGACCACCGGGAAAAAGCTCTTCGAGATGGGCCTGATGCCGGAAGAAAATGTGAAGGGATCCCCCCTCGATTTTCGCATGCAGTCCAGATGCTTCCAGTTCATATTGTTCAACACCTACCTTCTGTGGGTCTACTTCCCGAGTCACAGTTATGAGGAATTCGAGGAGCGGGTCGTGAAGTTGTACCGAGAAAAGATCGACCACTTCACGACGTTGATAGATGAGTACTTGCACGATCGAAAGAAGAACAAACTCGCCGGATTGCTGGAATACTAAGTGAGACGGCTTTCGAAAGGATCGGGCTAGAAGATCACATAGATGGCAGGGAGGATCGACTGGTTTCCCGTGAAGGAGATGAACATCGAAAGAACCGCCAAGAGCAGAAGGAGGGGCAGGAGCCACCATTTCCGCGTCTCTCGTATCCGTATCAAGAGATAGTAGAGTAGATCCCTGTTGCTTTTCAGGGTGGGGATCTTTTTTTCCGGCTCTCTCTCTATCTCATTCTTCATCGCTATTTACCCAAATTGAGAAAAACCCTTTCCGCTAGTCCTCTTTATTATAATAATTCTCGCTCCCCTTGGCAACCGTGCCGACACTATCTCGTGTTTCGCCGGGAAGCCAGCGGTCGCGGATCTTCCGAATCGACCCCACGCGGAGCCTGTGCCAGATCATGGCGGCCGGGCGGCGGCGCAGAAGGGCGTCGTTGTAGTAGCAGTTGTAGAAACAGGTGCAATCCGTGGGGACGGTGCTTCGCACGGCCCGCTTCATGGCGCCGTAGTCCGTGAAGTCGAGGGCGCTCACATCGCTGGGGAGGGCGTCGAGGCAGGCCATCACGCGGCCGTCCTGGTTGACCTGGAACCACCGCTCCCCGGCCGAGCAGGGCATCCGGAACCGGCCCCGGGCAAAGGTCTCGACGTCGTCGAGGAAGTCGTCGGTCTCCACCAGGTGCGCACCGCTCCTCTTCAGGGCCCGGAGCTCGGACAGGGCGGCCCGGAGGCGCGCAAAGTCCTCCTCGGTCCGGAAGGCGAGATCGCCGCGCCGGCTGCGGAAGTTGTGCCGGCCCGCCCCGGCGTGAAGGATGGAGAGCATGGCCTTGAACCCGGCCGCGGAGGCCTTGCGCACCACGTCGGGAACCACGTCGATATTGGCCGGCGTGACGGTCGTCACGGTCTCCACATCAAAGCCGAGGGCCCGGGCGTAGCGGCGTATCATGGGGATCTTCGGCATGAGGTCCTTGCCCCAGCCTCCGGGCCCGTCGAGGTGGTCGAAGGCCACGGTGAGCGTGTCGAGCCGGCTCATTCGGCCCAGGGCGGCCTCGTCCAGGCAGACCCCGTTCGTGCTGAGCGAGATGTAGGCGCGTCGCGCCGCGTGCTCGATCAGGTCGAAGATCCCTTCGTACAAGAGAGGCTCCCCTCCGGTCAGGACGAAGTGGCGGTGCCCGAAGCGGGCGAACCGATCGATGATGTCCCTCCACTGATCGACCGTGAGCTCCTCCTCCTTTCCCGTCCCCCCCTCCAGGCAGGGACGGATCACCTCGCAGTAGGGACAGGACAGATCACACCGACGGGTCAGGATGAGGCCCACGCCGGTGAGCCGGCGGGTGAAGATCTGTGCGCCGAAGCGGATCTGGCGGAGCAGCTTCATTCCGCGGCTCCAGGCTCCGAGCCGCGGGTGCGTCCCCGTCTCCGGCGGGCCGCGAAAAAGCGAAGGGATCGCCAAATCAGGGTCGCCTCCTTATTGTTCCAGAAGGCATAGAGGCCCCGGCGCCTCAGATAGCGCCAAAGCGTGCGGATCGACAGATAATAGCGGAGATAGAATCGCTTCTGGAAAGAGACGAGGGCCTCCGTCTGGACGTCGCTGAAATTCTCCCGCAGAGCGTTGTAGTGGGAGTAGCCGGAGAATTCTTCCTCGCCGAGGTCCAGGGTGCCGTGCATGGGGGACCCCGGATAGGCCGTGAAGAAGGCGACCTGGATGAGGAGGGCGCCTGACTCCCGTGCGAGCCGGAAGGTCGCCTCCAGATCTTCGAGGGTCTCCCCGGGATTGCCGATCATGAAGTACGCGGTGAGCCCGATCCCTGCGGCGCGAATCTCCCGAAGGGTGGACCGGATCCGCTCCAGGGTGATTCCCTTTTGAAGGGTCTGCAGGACGCGGTCGCTCCCCGACTCGATTCCGAGAGTGATCCCGACGCACCCGGCCTGCCGGAGCCGCTCGATCCGCTCGGAATCGAGGGCGTCGGGTCGGGTCTGGATCACCCACCACACGGGCGAGCCTTCTCGAGCGAGGGCGTCGCAGATCTCCAGGGTGCGCCCTCGGTCCAGAGAGAATATATCGTCCTCCATGTAGATCGCGTTCACCCCGTGATCCCGGCTGAGCTTGATCACGTCGTCGGCGACCCGGCCGGCCGATTGGGCGCGGTAGGCGGTCCCGTAGGACTGCCTCAGCGTGGCAGAACAGTAGATACAGGAATAGGGACACCCTCGGCTGGTGAGGAGGAACCCCCAGCGGAGTCGGTGGAAGGTGGGGACCTGGGAAGACCAGATTCGATACCCTTCGGCCTCGAACAGGGAGGGGCGAAACCGGGGGAGCCCATCCAGGTCTTCGATCAGGGGCCGGGATTCTGTTCGAACGATCCGGCCCGAGCTCTCATCTCGGTATGCGATGCCCCGTACGCCCGCCCCGCCCCCCCGGGAGGTCGGCGTGGAGGCGAGCTCCGTCACGGTCTCCTCCACCTCACCGAGGAGGCACCCGTCGACGGGGCCGTCCGGAGCGAGCACGGTCTCGGGCAGGATGGAGGCGTGCTGTCCCATGACCCAGACCGACGGGGCCGAACCGGTCCCCTTGAGCCGTCGGGCCAGATCGATGGTCATATCGATCGTGGCGGAGGTGGTGTCGATAATGAAGAGGTCGCACCCTTGCTCGAGGGCAAAACGGACGATCCCATCGGGGTCGACGCGCCGGGCCCATGTATCGAGGAGGGATACGCGCCTCCCCTCCCGCTCGAGCAGGGCGGCCGCGTAGCCGATGGAGAGTGGCCACATGGCCTCCTGGGGATGAGGAACAGCTATGGTGTAGAAAGGAGAGAGGCGACAGAAGACGATCGAGCTTGCCGGGATTTTCAAGGGCTATCCAGTCACGAAACCCGAAATATGAAATAGATAGGGCGCCCCGGACAACTTGCCCGGGCAGCTTCCATATGGAATAATTTATAATATCGCACTACAGCGATGTAAAGTGGGATGTTTCATTCGCTTCGGGAAGCATAATGCCTGTTGCGACCCCATCTACGCAAGCCGCCTGGAGGAGACAGGGGGATTCAATCCATGAGAAAAATCGCTGCAGGCCTGCTCCTCTCCACTGCCGTGATCGTCGTATTCCTTGCGGCCATGGAGGTCGTACTGAGGCAGTCCGAGCCCGAGTCGAGCGGAGCCGGCTTCCAGGAGCAGCTGCTCACCCACGAGCACGGCGTGGAAGGAATCGGAATGCTGATGAGGCCGAACGCAGAGGCCGTCTACGAAGGCTTCATCGTCAAGCTCCCGCCCACGGTGATCCGCTCCAATGCCGACGGGCTCAGGGATTGGCCCTATTCCGTGGAGAGGGCGCCGGCGTGACCCGAGTGCTCGGAATCGGCGATTCGATCACCCTGGGGCTCGGCGTGGAGCTCGAGGAGTCCTTCTTGAAAGTACTTGAGAGGCGCCTGAGGACGGAGCACGCCCCCTCGCCGGAGGTGATCAACTTCGGACAGCTCGGCTTCAACATGGCCCAGGCGATACGCCTCCTCGAAAAAAAGGGTCTCCCCTACGGGCCGGACCTGGTGATCCTGACCATCTGCTCCAACGACCTCGAGTTCGAGGGCGAGATGTCCGATCCGGATTCCTGGCTGGGCCGGATCAACGAGCTCCTGAAAACCGAAAAGGAGAGCGCCCTTCAGTCGTGGATCCGCCAGAAGCTCATGTTCTATGACCGCAAGCGCTATGCCGACGGCCTCCTCGAGGATACCACCCGGGCCCGGGCCCTGATCGAGGGAGAGTTCAACCGGCTCTCCCGGGTGGCGGCGTCTCACGGATTTCAGGTGATGGTCGTCATTCCCAATAAGTCCCCTACTGCCTATCCGGTTGACTCAGCATGGTACAACATCTTGTATGTAGTGGGT
>CAZFWM010000461.1:0-5120 GCA_964522545.1 uncultured Thermodesulfobacteriota bacterium | reverse complement strand
TTTTTTCAAAAATCAATCAGGACAGCAAGTTATGCGACTTTGCCGGAACCCTGGTCCGGCACTTTCTTTCATTGTGACTTCTATGCGCCTTGCGTAGATGTTGTGAGAAGCCCTTACTGAAACAAAATGAGAATATCGAACAGCAGAACAAGGAACCGCAGAATTTCGAAGGAAAGAGGAATCAATTTTCCTCTTTACCATCCTTCTGCGGTTCGATATTCCTTGTTCGATATTCGATATTCTCTTTTTTATTGCGGCCCGACCGCTCCTACTGACCCGCGATCCGCTCCTTCATAAGTCGGATGTGTCCCTTGCCGATTCCCCTGACCTCACAGCCCAGCTTGAGGTACTCCTCGATCTCGTGGTCGGTGAGCATATTGCGCGTGTCGATGATGGCCGGGATCTTTCCGGTGGCCTCGACCACGTGCTTCGTGTCCAGCTCCCTGTACTCCTGGTGGCCCACGGCGAAGACGACCGCATCCGCGCCGCTCAGGCATCCCCACAGGTCCTTGCGAACCCTGACCGAGGGCATCTCCTCCCAGTGCTGAACGAGCGGGTCGTGCGCCACGGGCTGGGCCCCCTCCTCCGACAGGGCCTTCCAGAAGGTCTGAGACGGAGAGTGCCGGGTGTCTCCCACGTCCTTGAGATAAGAGACGCCGAGTACAACCACGGTCTTCCCCTCGAGGCTGCCGCCAAGGGCGTCGCGCGTGAGGTCCACCGTGTGGAGAGGCATCTTGTCGTTGATGTCGACCGCCTGGATGGCCATCTCCAGACCTTGCTCGCGTTCGAAGAGAGCCGTGCTGGCCCAGTGGGCGAGGACCGGGTCCTTGGTCAGGCAGTAGCCGCCCACGCCGAGGCTAGGCTCGAGCAGGTTGTCGTGGGTTCCCTTACGGGCGCGGATCGCCTGGATCACCTTGAAGAGGTTGATGCCGATGTCCTCGGCATACAGGGCCCATTCCTGGAGCAGGGCAATGTTGATGGCCCGGTATGAGTTTTCCATGGTCTTGGCGAGCTCCGAGGCGTTCGTGTCTCCGAGCCCGGAGAGAGGGTACTCGTCTACGCTCAGGATGTGGGTCAGGAACCGGCGGCCCATCTCCTCGCTCTCATCGTCGATGCCGGCGTAGGCACGCCAGAAATCCCGGATCGAGCTCACGTACTGCCGGCCCGGCATCACCCTCTCGTAGGAATGGCAAATGCGCGGCGGGTATTCTGCAGGATTGATGTCCCGCTTCCGGAACTCCTCCTCGAGGATCGGCTTGACCACGTGCCGGCAGGTTCCCGGCGGCACGGTGGTCTCCACCAGCACCAGACAATCGGGCCGTATGAGGCGTCCCAGGTCAGACATGGCGGCCTTGAAAGCGGTCAGGTCGCAGTACCCCTTGGCCGCGTTCCCGAACTCCGGTTTGGTCGCATCGAGCTGGATGTCGACCACGACGATGTCGGCGATCTCGTATGCGTGCTCGTGCCAGGTCCCCCGCAGCGTCCCCTTCTCCTCCACAGTCCGGGGGAAGATCGTCTGAATCTCAGGATCCTCTGCATCGACCGGGGCCACTCCTTCGTTGAGGCGCGGCACCTTCCAGTATGACCGTGTAGACGGACGCTGAACCCCGTGAACGTAGTAGAAGGGCCTCGCCCCCGGCCCGACCGCATCGGCGATCACGGCCGCCATCACGCAGCCCACAAAGCCGAGTCCCTGTACCGCCACGATCTGGTGGCCCATCTCACGCTGCTCGGCGGTTATGCGATCGAGCTCCTCGATCTCGCGAGCGTCCATCTCGACATCGGGAATCTTGTATTCAGTCCCATCGGGGGCCTTTGAAATCTTTTCCATGAAATCTCCTCCTTATGGTCTACATTGACAAAGGCCTTTAATTAGGCCAGATAATATAATAAAGGTTGAGGAGTATAGCCACGGGGCAATTCTTCTGTCAATACAATCATCCAAAAAAAAATGCGGCCAAATCAGATAGGAAAAAGATGAAATTCTCCAAAGTGGCGATCGTCGGCCCCGGTGCTATCGGCAGTCTGTTCGCATCCTTTTTCTCGCGTGCGGTCACCGAGGTCTGGTTGATCGATATCCAGCCGAGCCGCGTCGAGACGATCCGCAACATAGGTCTTGTAATCGAGGGGGAGAGCGGCACATCGGTGCTGTGGCCTCGGATCACCCTCGATCCGACCGAGGTCGGGCCGGCCGATCTCGTGATCATCGCGGTGAAGGCCTATGACACCGACGCCGCCGCAACGGGGGCCTTGCCTCTGCTCGGCGAGGAGACCGTGGTCCTCACCCTCCAAAACGGCCTCGGCAATGTGGAGCGGATCGCCGAGATCGTGGGCCGGCAGCGCCTGGTCGGCGGGACCACCGCCCATGGGGCCACCGTACTCGAAGAGGGCCGCGTGCGCCATGCAGGCTCCGGGCATACCGTGCTGGGCGATTTGGTCGGAAGCTCCAATGAGAAGGCCTCGAGCCTGGTCGATCTACTCGGCCAATGCGGTATCGAGGCCACCACCACGGACGACCTCGACGGCCTGATCTGGAGCAAGCTCATCATCAACGTGGGGATAAACGCGCTCACGGCCATTACCCGGATGCGAAACGGGGAGCTGCCGGCGCAAGACGAGTCCCGAATGCTCATGGCCGCAGCCGTTGAAGAGGCCGTCAAAGTGGCAAAAGCCGCAGGGATCAGGCTCCTCGACGGAAATCCCATGGACAGAGTGGAGGAGGTCTGCCGGGCCACGGCCCCCAACATCTCCTCCATGCTCCAGGACATCCTTCGCCGTGAGAGGACCGAGATCGACTACATCAACGGAGCCGTCGTCTCCCTGGGGGAGCACCTGAACATTCCGACCCCTGTAAACCAAGTCCTCACCCACCTCGTCCGCACGATCGAACAGAGTTACGATCGGGCGCTCCTCACTTCGTAAAAACCCTGTAAAAAAAATTTGACATTAGAGGCATTTGCCTGTAAAATACAACGGTTTCACTAAGATTCCTCGGCTATCGCCTCGGAATGACATCTTCGGTCAGGCTTAATAAAGGATGAGAAATGAAAGGAGGAGAAACAATGAAGAAGACTTTTATTATTATTGCCATTATTTCCTTTGCTGCGGCCACGGCGCCCGCCTTTGGCGAGATTAAGCCCCTCGTCACCCTGTATCCGGGTGACGCCCTTGCCGAAAGCAGCTCTCTTGCCGGGAACTTCCAGGTCGACTCCGACATGTGGTTGCTCCTCGCTTACGGCCCGGGCGATCTGAGCTTCTCCTTTTCCTGCGAAGAGGGCACCATGAGCGCCTGCGTGGGGGGCGGCCTCATCGCCTACGGCGGCGGCATCGTTTCCTACGGCATGACCGTTTACATGACGGGGATTCCCGTCCCGATCCCCCTCCATGTATCCGTCGGAGAATGGGGCCTGTACATCATGCCCTCCTTCTTCCTGTGGGCGGAGGCCTTTCCCGCCACGTATTACATAGACGGAGGGTTTACCCCATAGGTCCGCAGTGATGTCCATGTAAAAAGTCGAAACCGGTCACACAGAACGGATGATTTCGATCAAATAAGCCGCGATTAAAGTCGAAATGTGGCGTTCCGTGATGGCCCTGCTGACTTTTTACGAAATCATCAGTAGTGACGTTGATCCCAGCATAAAGGCTCTGCTCGGCAAGTTCCGGGCGGGGCCTTTCCTTTTCCTCGTATCTCCCGGCGCTTTTCCTCATAGAAAAACCTGCATTTGCGACATCGGATTACGATAATCTCCCAAAATATCGGCCATCAACGGTTGACACGATGCATTATGCTATGATAAAAATTTTGAATTAAACCTTTTTCCAAATCGTATATTGTATACAATAGATTAAGGAGGTCATTGAAATGGCGACATTAGATCCCACCAAACTGGCTGACTGGCAGATCGCTGAAGCGGCAGAAGAGAATATGAGAACATGCTACGAGCTCGCGGAAGAGCTCGGCATCACAAAAGATGAACTCCTTCCCCACGGCAATTACGTTGCCAAAGTGGACTACATGAATGTGCTCGAGCGCCTCAAGGACAAGCCGGACGGCAAGTTCATCGAGGTCACGGCCATCACGCCGACCCCTCTGGGCGAAGGCAAGTCGACCACGACCATGGGCCTGCTGCAGGGCATGGGTAGGCGCCTGAACGGCTCGGGCAAGAACGTGGTGGCCTGCATCCGGCAGCCCTCGGGCGGCCCGACCATGAACATCAAGGGATCGGCCGCGGGCGGCGGTCTGGCACAGTGCATCCCTCTGACCGAGTTCTCCCTGGGCCTCACGGGCGACATCAACGCCATCATGAACGCCCACAACCTGGCCATGGTGGCCCTCACGGCCCGCATGCAGCACGAGCGCAACTACACGGACGAGATCCTCGCGAAGCGGAACCTCAAGCGCCTCGACCTCGACCCGACCAACATAGAGATGGGCTGGATCATCGACTTCTGCGCCCAGGCCCTGCGGAACATCGTCATCGGCATCGGCGGCAAGATGGACGGCTACATGATGAAGAGCAAGTTCGGCATCGCCGTCTCCTCCGAGGTCATGGCGATCCTCTCGATCTTCAGCGACCTCAAGGACCTGCGCGAGCGGATGGGCGGCATCGTGGTGGGTTACGACAAGAAGCGCAACCCCGTCACCACCGAGGACCTCGAGGTGGCCGGCGCCATGACCGCCTGGCTGCGCGAGGCGATCAACCCGAACCTGATGCAGTCCCTCGAGGGGCAGCCCTGCTTCGTGCACGCCGGCCCCTTCGCGAACATCGCCGTGGGCCAGTCCTCGGTCGTGGCGGACAAGCTCTGCCTCAAGCTGGGCGACTACCACCTCACCGAATCCGGCTTCGGTGCCGACATCGGCTTCGAGAAGTTCTGGAACGTGAAGTGCCGCTACTCGGGCCTCACGCCGAACGTCTCGGTCATCACAACCACCATCCGGGCCCTCAAGTCCCACGGCGTGACCGCCGACGCCCCGCCCTGCCCTCCGGGCAAGCCGCTCCCGCAGGGGTACTTCGAGGAGAACCTGCCCTGGCTCGAGGCTGGAATGTGCAACGTCCTCCATCACATCGAGACGGTCAAGAAGGCCGGCATCAATCCGGTGGTCTGCATCAACGCCT
>CAZFWM010000460.1:0-5123 GCA_964522545.1 uncultured Thermodesulfobacteriota bacterium | reverse complement strand
CATCTTTACGTCACAATTCAGGGCTACTTCTGTGGTCGGCTATGGGAATGGATTATAGTGAAATCCCGGACCTTTTTGCAACCAACTAGAATTTCTTGGATTTACCTGTTTCATTCCAGTAAGAAACGACCCTTCCGCCTGTCTTTTGTAACAAATCGGGCAATGGAAGTTTAGCCTGAGAGAGAAGGTGGAAAACATGTTCCGGCTTAAGCTCACGCTCCAGCATAAACTAAATCCACTTCACGTCTACTGCCGGCTGACCCCGATCCTGGGAAGGCAAATGGCCATGGCTTGCACACGCTGGTACGAGAGCCTTTACGCGAGAATCTTTAACACGAAAGCAGCAAGGGTTTTTAAACCGCAGTAGGTGGCTACAGCATTTTTCGGGTTGAATTTTATTTCAAAACGGAGGGGAATTTTGAGCTTTGATCGGAATATAGATAGTAGAGAGCGGAATTCTTGTCCTGCTGCCTTCCTTGGAGAGAAGCTCACCGAAGAGATTTATCTCAACGCGGTCCGGCATGCGAGCTATGAGGCTAAAAAGTATAGTTGGCGCAATGGGCGCCAGGTGTTCATTCCCAAAGGGACACCTGAGGATATCGTCCTCGAGGCGATAGAAAAAATTTTAAGCGGAGTCCGCCGCTGGGACCCGGTCAGAAAGGACCTCTTGTCTTATCTAAAAGAGACAGTGGATAGTTTACTTTCCCACGCAGCCTGTTCCTTTGAGAACCGAAAGATCATTTCTTCCTCAGAGCCCTCTGGAGTCCGGAGCGAATCGGCCTCTACGGTGGAGACCCCCGAAGATCACTACCTCGCAAAAGAGCTTTGCTGGAGATTGTATATCTCCATTGACGGCAATGAGAGGGCAAAGAAGATCCTGGCCTGCCTTATCACCGGCACGAGCAAACCCCTGTGGATTGCAGAAAAGACCGGTCTGGATATCAAAGCTGTTTACAAGTAATTTTTTTAAAATGGTCTCGTAAGGAATGACCTCCTCATCTGTCTTTTGATTAGATCATGAGAAAAGGATTTAAAAAGGAGGTTTCCGATGAATGCGAAGATGAAAAGTACCACGATCATTTTTTCATTTTTTTTAATCCTTTGTTCTTCCACAGCGACATTTGCTGAGATGATCATGATCAAGATGAGTGACGGTAATTCCCTGAAGGTCCCTCTGAGCGGTATCGAGGAGATCTACATGGCCTCTGATACGGGAAAACGCTTCTCCGGCCTGCTCCCACCCGAGCGCGAACTCAAAGAGACGGTGCGTGAATATTATGAAGAATGCTCCTGGTTCCTGCGGGGCCGCTCTTTCGCGAACGGTGGCAATATGATCAAGGTTCATGATGTAACGGTCACGGGATTCACCATTGGCTCCGGAAAGGTAAACGTGATGATAAAGGCGGAAGTGATCGGCAGGCAAGGCTACCCATCCGGCAGTGCTCTCGGTAGCCATTTCACCTACGGCGGAGAACTCCGTTTTGAGCAGCACTCCGACGGTTGGAGGATTGTCACTCCCCTGCCGAGAGGGGAGCTTAACAGCAATATCGTGGAGTCGAGATATTTCTAATCGTTTCAGACCGCTCAGCCGAGCACCCCGGCCAGCAACATGGAGACGTCCTCGATCCGGTACGGCTTGGAGAGCGCCCCGCAGAATCCGTGTGCCTCGTAGTCGGACATGACCGGATCGTTCGAGTATCCGCTCGAGACGATGGCCCTGGCCCGGGGGTCGAGCTCCTTGAGCCGCTGGCCCGTCACCTTGCCCCCCATCCCGCCCGGGATGGTGAGGTCCATGATGACGACGTCGAAGGGCCTGCCTGATTCCTTGGCCTTCCGGTATTCCTCCAGCGCTCGCTCGCCGTCCCGCACCGTCACGACCTCGTAGCCCAACTTCTTCAGAATCCGCTTGAGCACCTTCGCGACCGACTCGTCATCGTCCATTACCAGGATCCGGCCGCCGCCCGACACGATCGACAGGGCCGCCCCCGCTTTCCGCACCGAAGGCGCCTCCTCTACCGCCGGCAGCTGTATGGTGAAGGTCGTACCAGCCCCGGGCCTGGACTCGACCCCGACGTGCCCCCCGTGCTTCACGACGATGGAATGGCACACGGCCAGGCCCAGCCCGCGACCCTGCCCCTTGGAGCTGAAAAAGGGATCGAACACTTTCGAGAGGGCGTCTTCGGGTATTCCAAGGCCTTCGTCACTCACTGCGATCCACACATACCGTCCTGCCGCCAGAGGTGGGACCTCGTTCGCCGCCAGCTCCACGGCCGATACGTCCACCGTGATGTTGCCGCCCGTCGGCGTGGCCTGTATCGAGTTGATGACGAGGTTTTGTATGACCTGGGAGATCTGGTCCTTGTCCACTTCGGCGAAGAAAGGTCGATCCTCGGCCCTGAAGACGCACTTGACATTCGAACCTCTGGCCGCGAAGTCGGCCGCCCTCCTCACGATCGGTGCCAGGTCCCGGGTCCGAACCACCGGCTCGCCGCCCGAAGCGAAGGTCAAGAGCTGTCGCGCCAGGCCCTTCGCCGTCAGGCACGCGCCTTCGGCCTCCTGGACCAACTCCAACTCCTCGTCCCCGTTTTTCAGCCCCGACTTGAGCAGAGACAGATTGCCCACGATCCCTGTGAGAATGTTGTTGAAGTCGTGCGCGATCCCTCCGGCGAGGGTCCCAAGGGACTCGAGCTTCTGCTTGTTCCGCAGCGCCTCCTCAGCCCTCATACGCTCGGTGACGTCTTGCCCGATGGCCAGCAGGCCGACAATCCGCCCCTCCGCATCTTTGAGTGTTTTATCATGCCACTCGATTTCTATCTCGCTTCCATCCCGGGCCAAGATCGGATTGATATTACCGCGCGTCCGGATGTCACTCACTGCCGCCTTGAAGAACCGCCTAATCTTTTCGTGGTCTCTGCTGGGAAGGAAGGTCGAGAACCAATCCTTCCCCTGGACCTCTTCCAGACGATAGCCGGAAATCTCCTCCATATATGAGTTGAAGCGGATTATCCGGCCTTCCGTGTCAAGGACGAGCACAATGGCCTGGGCCGTATCGATCAAGCTTTCGGCGAAGTCTCGCTCGACGCGCAGAGCCTCGACCACCCTCTTGCGCTCGGTGATGTCCCGCTCGATCGAGAAGAGCAGACGAATCCCGTCGATCGTGATCAGCTTGACGACAGCCTCACAGGTGAATGTCGAACCGTCCTTGCAGACATGGTCGGCCTCGAAGATGACGGTGTCTCCGCTGAGCACTTTCCGCAGCCGTTCGGGCTCATGCTTCGCCAACGCCTTCGTATAGAGGTAGGTGACAGGCTTGCCTATCAGCTCTTTGCGCGTGTAGCCATGCTTCCTGAAAGCGGCTTCATTGCCGTCTACGATGACGAGGGAGTCGTCTCTTGCCAGCTCCAGGATGAGAGCGTAGTCCGGGACATGCTCGAAGAGTGTCCCGTAGCGCCGCCAGCTCTCGTGCAACGCACTCTCCATCTTCTTGCGGCCGCTGGCGATGAGCCGCCAGGTGCGCCCCCGTTTGACAAGTACGTGCTCGTGAGTGTCGGTCACCTCGATGATATCGGCGGCGGAGCATTTCTCAAGAGGGTAGGTGCAGATCGCCAGCATCCGGTACTGGCTGAGGATGCCGTTCACCGTGCGTTCGTAGTCCAGAAACGCATCCCGATCGTTATCCTCTAGCCAGAAAGTGTTGCCGGTCACTCGAAGGCCTTCAAAACCCCTGGAGAGGGCGATCGCTTCCTTCTCGGCCCACCCTCTCAGTGCCGAATCCGGATCGAACCGTCCGGACCTGACGTACCATTGGTCGTGGAGGAGGAACTCGATCTGTCCCTGCCGCTTGCGCTCCTCGAGGTCAGGCACTGCCTCGGACAGCGCTCTTTCAGCCTCACCGACATCCAATGGAGTGGACGCGATCCACAGGCAAAGCTCGTTGTTCTCCAGCCCGGCCTTGAAATAGGGGACCAGGATATCAATAAGATCCTGCCTGGATTCGTAGAACTGGCAGACGTGCGTCCCCCAGGGGATTCGTCCCAGGGGGCTGATTCCCGATTCTCTCATGGAGGCTTCTGCCGCCGTCTGCCCCTTCCCGGAGCCTTTGCCGCCGCGCTTTGCCTCCCCTGATCGATTCTTCCGTTCACTGGTCTTCATAAGCTGTCCCTCGGTCCGATCCGATCCGGATAAGGATACCGGAATTAAGCGATCAGTGCAAGAAAAAAGTCGGAAATCCTCTAAAGTTGATTCCGTTCTTGTAAGGCTCGCCCCCCTCGGCTGTCCTTTGATGCAGATCATGAAACAAGGATCCATAGATTTTTTTCAGAGAGGAGGGGGAATTTTGAGTTTTGATCGGAATATAGATAGTAGAGAGCGGAATTCTTGTCCTGCTGCCTTCCTTGGAGAGAAGCTCACCGAAGAGATTTATCTCAAGGCGGTTCGGCATGCGAGCTATGAAGCTAAAAAGTACAAGTGGCGAAACGGGAGCCAGGTGTTCATTCCCAAAGGGACACCCGAGGATATCGTCATCGAGGCGATAGAAAAAATTTTGAGCGGAGTCCGCCGGTGGGACCCGGTCAGAAAGGACCTCTTGTCTTATCTGAAAGAGACGGTGGAAAGCTTACTTTCCCATGCAGCGTGTTCATTCGAGAACCGAAAGATAATCTCTTCCTCGGATACCTTTGGAGTACAGAAGGGATCGGCCTCTACAGTGGAAACCCCAGAAGATCACTACCTCGCAAAGGAGCTCTACTGGAGATTGTATGTTTCCATTGACGGGAATGAGAGAGCAGAGAGGATCCTGGCCTGCCTTATCACCGGCACGAGCAAACCCCTGTGGATAGCAGATGAAACCGGTCTTGATATCAGAGCTGTTTACAAGGCGAAAGAACGCCTTCGCGAAACAACGCGAAGACTGGTTGAGGAGTGATTTGGCGGTTTTCGTTTCTAGATGCGCTTTAATGATCCGGACCGGCAAGCTTGGCATTGCCGTCAACCTAGAACAAAACTGCGTCTTCGATGCGGATCTAATAGAGGGTCATTGCGAGGACCGAAGGGACGAAACAATCCACTGAGCACCCTTACATGTTGAGCCCGGGGGATTGCTTCGCTTCGCTCGCAACATCCTC
>CAZFWM010000459.1:0-5139 GCA_964522545.1 uncultured Thermodesulfobacteriota bacterium | reverse complement strand
GGTCCCGTGCAGGCGACGTTTGACTCCGCCTACCTAAAGAAGTAAGACTACCTAGAGAAAAAAACCGTCTGCCTCAGAGGTTGTCCCTTGTGTTTACCGTAACGGAAAAGCAGATCGAGCCCCCTCTGGTCCTGGCTCTGGACATCGGCACCTCATCTGTGCGGGCCCTCTTGTTCGATCGGCTGGGGCGGGCCGTGGAGGGGGCGGAGGAGCGAAGGGCCTATGACCTGTCCGTCACGGCCCAAGGCGCCTCCGAGACAGATCCGGACGTCCTGCTGGAGTCGGTCTGGACCTGCGTGGACGGCGTCCTGGCAAGGGCCGGTGAGCTGGCCGGCCGGATCGGAGGCGTGGGGATCTGCACTCTGGTGGGCAATATCCTGGGCGTGGACGGCTCCGGCCGGGCGATCACCCCTCTGATGACCTACGCCGATACCCGGGCGGCTGAAGATGCTGCGGCTCTTCGAGCGGAGCTCCATGAGGCCGAGGTGCACGACCGCACGGGCTGCCTCTTTCATCCCAGCTATCTGCCGTCCCGATTCCGGTGGCTGGCCCGGACAAAGCCTGAAATCCTGCAACCCACGGCACGGTGGATCTCGATCGGCGAGTACCTGGAGTGGAAACTCTTCGGAGAGACGGCGGTGAGCTATTCCGTGGCCTCCTGGACCGGGCTACTGGACCGCAGGCGGCGGGCCTGGGACGAGGCCCTGCTGGATGCTCTCCCCGTGACGATCGGGCAACTCTCGCCTTTGACCGATGTGAACGTCCCCCGCCGGGGCCTGGGCCGGGCCTTTGACCGGCGCTGGCCGGCCCTGCGCAATGTGCCCTGGTTCCCGGCCGTGGGCGACGGAGCCGCCGCCAATGTGGGGAGCGGGTGCACTTCGTCGCAGCGGGTGGCACTCACCGTGGGCACCAGCTCTGCCCTGCGGGTCGTGGTGCCCGATCCTGTAGATGAGGTTCCGTGGGGCCTGTGGTGCTACAGGGTGGACGGGCAACGCTCCCTGCCCGGCGGGGCCCTGAGCGAGGGGGGCAACCTCTTCGCATGGCTGAAGGCCACCCTGCGGCTGCCGGAGCCGGCAGATCTGGAGTCCGCCCTGGCCGTCATGGAGCCCGATTCGCACGGCCTGACCCTGCTCCCCTTCCTGGCCGGGGAGCGGAGCCCCGGCTGGGCCGGCCACGCCAGGGCCGTCATCCAGGGACTCTCCATGTCCACCACATCTTTGGAGATCGCCCGGGCCGGACTCGAGGCGGTGGCCCTCCGGATCGGCATGGTCTTCGAGCTTCTGAAGCCCTTGCTGCCGGAGGGGGCCCAGGTCGTGGCCAGCGGGGGCGCCCTGGTCGGCTCGCCCATCTGGCTTCAGATCATTACCGATGTCCTTGGCCGGACTGTGGCCGTGTCAGAGGTGAGAGAAGCCTCCGCCCGGGGGGCGGCCCTTCTTGCCCTGGAGGCCATGGACGCACTGAAGGACCCGGAAGAGGCTCAGCCGCCGATCGACACCCTCTTCGAGCCGGACACCGGCCGGAACGAAATATATCGAGAGGCCATGGAGCGGCAGAGGGGGCTTTATGAAGTCATGATTTAAATCCAATTTTTCCGTTAAAGGTTTTAACGCAGAGACGCGGAGGCACAGAGGGAAATCCGTGGAGCTTATGAAATGATTTTTTAACCACAGAGATCACAGAGGACACAGAGAAAGAATGAATGTAAACAAGCTCTTCCTTTCTCTGTGCTCTCTGTGTCCTCTGTGGTGAATTTTAATAACGTAGCGTTTGAAATGTCAGAGAGAAAAGGTCCGCTCGGAGGGCGATAAGTGCTTTGCGGCTCCGCCGCATTAGGATCATCATATGGGAGAAAAGGTATGGCAGATCATGATATCGGCCTGATCGGCCTGGCCGTGATGGGTCAGAACCTGGTGCTGAACATGGAGCGGCGGGGGAGCCGCGTGGCGGTATACAACCGGACGCCCTCCCGGACCCGGGATTTCACGGCCGGGCCGGCCGCGGAGAAAGCCATCACCGGGGCCTACTCGATGGAGGATCTGGTCACTGCCCTGAAACGCCCCCGAAAGGTCATGCTCATGGTGAAGGCAGGCCCTTCAGTGGACGCCATGATCAATGAATTGAGACCGCTCCTGGAGCCCGGCGACCTGATCCTCGACTGCGGCAATACCTTCTTTCTGGATACGGAGCGGCGCTGCCGGGAGCTCGAGGCCGTCGGGATTCAGTTCCTGGGGGTCGGGGTCTCGGGAGGGGAGGAAGGGGCGTTGAAGGGGCCGAGCATCATGCCCGGCGGATCTCGAGAGGCTTATGCCCTGGTGGAGCTCCTCCTGGACGTCATCGCGGCCAAAGTGGACGGTGAGCCGTGCGTGACCTATATCGGCCCCCGAGGCGCCGGCCATTTCGTCAAGATGGTGCACAACGCAATCGAGTACGGCGAGATGCAGCTCCTGGCCGAGGCCTACGATCTCATGCACCAGGTGCTGGGGTTCTCGGCGGCCGAACTGCACGAGATCTTCACTGAGTGGAACCAGGGCGATCTTGCCTCGTACCTCGTCGAGATCACGGCCGAAATCTTCGCAAAGAAGGACGAGGAGACGGAGTGGCCCCTGGTCGATCTCATCCTGGACGAGGCCGAGCAGAAGGGGACCGGGAAGTGGACAAGCCAGATCGCCCTCGAACTCGGGGTCGCCGTTCCGACCATCGACGCCGCCGTCACCTCGCGCATCATCTCGGCTCACAGGGATCTTCGGGCAGGTGTGTCACAGAGAATCACAGGCCCACAGCCCCGCCACAGGGGCGACCGGGAGCGGCTCATCCAGGCCGTGGAGGCCTCGCTCTACGCCGCCAAGATCTGTAATCACGCCCAGGGCATGGCCCTGTTGCAGGCGGCATCCAGGGAATACGGCTACGAGCTGCGCCTCGACGAGATCGCCCGGATATGGCGGGGAGGGTGTATCATTCGGGCCCGGGTCCTCGATCCGATCCGGGCGGCTTTCACGGACTCCCTGGAGCTTTCGAACCTGCTGCTGGATGCGACCTTCGCCCGGGAGTTGATGGATCGCCAGGAGGACTGGCGATTCACGGTTCAGACGGCAGTGTCCAAGGGCATCCCGTGCCCGGCCATGAGCGCATCGCTGGCCTACTACGACTCCTACCGGAGCGCCCGCCTGCCCGCCAACCTCACCCAGGCCCAGCGGGACTACTTCGGCGCCCACACCTACCGGCGGCTGGACAAGGAGGGGATCTTCCACACGAAATGGACAGGTGAATGATGAAGGATCTGATATTCGAACATTCGAAGCTCCATGTAGAAGGCGAGACCTTCTACATGGCCCGGCTGGACGGCCGGGACGTCATTCTTGCGACCGGCGGTGATGAGGCCGCGTCCGGGCTGGGGAAAGTGCTGCGGGGGGAGGAAGCCCATAGGACGATCGGCGGCAGCCGGGTAAAGGTCCGGATCTGCCCGGCCGACTACGAGAACATGCTCGCCTTCGACCGTAAGGTGATTCCCCATCGCCGTCTCGTTGCCCTTACCAAAGAGGCCGGCCTTCGGTCGGGCCTGGGCACCGGCAACCGGGTCATCATCACCGGCTCCGATTGCGAAGGGCTGGCCGACTCGGCGGCGCTGGGGGTTTTTTCGGGGATCTTTCGGGCGATGATGCGGGCCGGCCGGAGCGGCTGGTTCATCCAGCAGTCCGTGGTCCGTGAGCTGATTCCGGAGGGGGTGGATCCCGCGGCACATCCGGGCCTCGGCCACACCGGGGGCTACGGCCCGCGCGAGCTCCTTCGCAGCGGCCTCTTCGCCTTTGCCGGCCTGGGCGGGTATGCGAAATTCGATCGCCCCATCGGTGCGGACGCCGATCACGCCATCGTCGGCGGCCGCGACGAGGAATCACTGGCCGAGTCCCTCGAGCTCAACAAGATAGCCCTTGCCGAGGCACGGGACTACACCAAGTTCACTGTGGATACCTGCAATCTCTTCGACTTTCCTGTAACACTCGAGAAGCGGGAGGATGTCGAGCTCCGGCGGGTCTTCAAAGATCGAACCTTCAACATCCCCAACATCCTGGATCGGTATGAGGGGTTCACCTATGTCTTCGGTGAGGAGGAGGTGGCGCGTCTCGGCCGCAAGTACTGGCGGGCCTGCCGGGTGCACAAGGAGCTCCATGACTTCGTGGCCGGGCTGAAGGGGGCTGAGCCCTTCGACTATGAGCTCTCTCTGGACGAGACGCCCGAACCCACACCGGCCCGGGAGCTTCTCTTCTACCTGGTCGTGCTCGAGGAGGTCGTGGGGCTGCCCCGGGAGGCTGTAACCTCGGTGGCCCCCAGCTTTGCCTTCAGAAAACGGGCCGACTATGACGGCGATCTCGATCGGGACCTCCGGCCCCGGGTCAATGCCTGCGCGAGCATCGCCGCGGCCTACGGGCAGATCATCTGCGTCCACTCCGGCAGCGGCCACGGCGTGGCCACAGGCAAGGGCGAAGGCGTGGACAAGGCCCTGGCCGAGGCGACCGGGGGAGAGCTCCAGCTCAAGGTCTCCGGCGTATACCAGGAGATCCTCTGGCGCGTCCTGTCGGAGGCGGTCGAGCCGGCCGAACGCGCCCTGTTCGAAGAGGTGTGGGAGGAGACGCGCAAGATAACGGCCGTCGTGGGGGGGATCGAGGCCTCCGGTTCCGACGATGCCTGGACGATCCAGGTCGTGAAGGGATACGGCTCCACTCAGGCGGATCTGGCCCGGCAGCTTTTACCCCAGGCCGACCCTGTCTACAGACGCCCCGATGACGACTTCTTCCGCCACTTCGCCTACCTGGTCTGGCGACCCCTGCGGGCGTATATATACGCCACGATCACGGCGGAGACGTGGGAGCGCTACTCGGATGCCGTGGAGGCCTACACGACGATGCGCCTGGACGGCTTGTTCGGGGCGTAATTGATTTAGAGCGCAAATACGCGGATTTCGCCTCGTTCCGAGGCTCTGCCTCGGAACGGAACTCTCCAGGGGCTCTGCCCCTTTCGGTCAATGGATGCAATCATTAGAGGAGGCGGAGCCTCCCGTAAGTTCGTTCCCAGGCGCCCATTAAAAGGCACCCATTAAAAGGCACCCATTAAAAGGCACCTTGTCAAGAGATAAATCCCTCCACC
>CAZFWM010000458.1:0-5207 GCA_964522545.1 uncultured Thermodesulfobacteriota bacterium | reverse complement strand
TATCCGGTAATATTATATGGTTAGCCGTCGTCCTAAAATAGCCACACCCATATCATTTACCTCAACCGGATCGAGCTGGATTACCGGCGCCGCTTCGAGGCCGTGAGGGACGAGCTCACATTCTCCGTGAATCACGAAGACAGGGCCCAGATCGAGATCAGTACGTTAAGCCGGCCGGACGTGCGTATCTGGGACATCACCGATCCCTGTGACCTGAAGGAGGTGGTCGATTTCTCTGTCGAGGGCGTCAGTCCCGATTATCGGGCGACCTTCGAGGATCGGCCCGAGGGAGGCCGGTCCTACTATGTCTTCACCGGCTTACAGGTCAGGCAGCCCGACGACATGCGGGCCTGGAGACCGGCCTATCTGAAGAGCCCGGCAAATGGGGCCGACTACATCCTCATCGCGCCCAGGGAATTCATAACCTCTCTCCCTCCCCTCCTCCTGCTCCGCTGGAGCCAGGGCTTGAGGGTTAAGGTCGCGTTCACCGAGGATATCTATAATGAATTCAGCTACGGTCTGTTCGATCCTGCGGCCATCAAGGATTTTTTGCGGTACGCCTATGAGAGCTGGACCCGGCCGGCCCCGACCTACGTGCTCATGGTCGGGGACGCCAACATGGACTACAGGGACTACTTCGGCTCTGGAAAGGAGAACAAGGTACCGACCCGCCTCTCCATCACACCGGACCTGGGTCTGACGCCGGACGACAACTGGTTCGTCTGCCTCCAGGGCGATGACGTCCTGCCGGAGATGCTCATCGGCAGGATCCCGGGGAGCAGCCCGGAGGCCGTGGCGGACCTGGCGGCCAAGATCGTTCAGTATGAACTGTCCGGCGGCGGCCCTTCCCGGAGCGCCCTGTTCGCAGCGGACGATAACGAGATGGGCTTCGAAGATCTGAACGAGGAGCTCATCCAGTACCTGCCTCCCGACTTCAACGCCGACAGGGTCTTTCTGCGGCTGTACGGACAGGTGGACGATGCCACACAGGATATCATTTCAAGCCTCGACCAGGGGGCGATGATCACCAACTATGTGGGGCACGGGGCCCTGACCAACTGGGCCGGCGAGTTCATGTTCGAGTCCTCGGACGTGGCCTCCCTCGACAATGGAAGCCGGCTGACCTTTGTGATCACCCTGACCTGTCTGAACGGCTATTTCGCCCACTTCTCCGACTACTGCCTCGCCGAGGCGTTCGTGGCGGCCCCGGACAAGGGAGCGGTCGCCTGCCTCTCGCCCAGCGCGCTGGGCTACCTCTGGGAGCACGACCTCCTGGGGAACGCAACCTTTTCGAGGATTTTCGAAGAGGAGGACCTCGTCCTCGGCTCCATCGTCACCTCCTCCAAGATCGCCGCCTTCGGCCAGGGCGCAACCGAGCACCTGATGACCATGTTCACCCTGATCGGGGACCCGGCCGGGAGGCTGGAGACGTGGGCGGGAATTGAGCGGTAGCCAATGACGAAATCCCTCTCGCCCCAGCTAGCGCCCGAAGAACGTCTGATCATTCTCGCGGCCCGAATCGATCAGGACCCCGAACAACGGGTCGAGACAGAGACCCTCCTCGGGCAGAACCTGGACTGGCAGGTGGTCATGAGACGCTCACAACTGCTGGGCGTTCACTCTCTGCTTTACAGACATCTATCTCAAGATCATTGCAATCGCCTTCTTCCCGACGAGGTCCTGAAGGAACTGGAAAAGAGCTACCGCAGCCAACTGATAAGGAACCTTTTTATTTACGGCCAAATCGACCGGATTCTCGATTCTATAGCCCAGACGGACATGCCACTCGTTTTGCTGAAGGGCTCGTTCCTGGCGAAATGGTTATACGGGGATATCGCTCTTCGACCCATGATGGACATCGATTTGTTTTGCAGGGAAGAGAATTGGAAGACCATCAGAGACGGGCTCACGGCCCTCGGCTTTTCTCAGGGAGTCTCTAAAAGCGCTCTGCACGAACGGGCCCATGCGCATCCGCCGGAATTCCTGAATCCAAAAGAATGCAGAGTCGAAGTGCACCTGAATATCTTCTTCCCGGCGCCATACAACGAAAGCCGCATGGATGAAGTTTGGAAAGAGACATGGCCTATCGAGACGAATGGTCATTGTCTTCGAGGTCTTGCTCCGGAGGATCAGCTACTGAATCTTTCGACCCACCTGTGCCATCATATCCAGCTCGGATCGATTGTGTTCTACTGGTTTTGCGATATCCACGAGGTTATCCGACACTACGACGACAATCAGATCGATTGGGACCGATTCGCGGCCAAGGCGCGTTCTCTCGAACTGGGGGGGCAAGTGGCCTCTCTGCTCAACCTGCTCCGGGTCCACTGGAACACGCCGGTCCCCGAAGGCGTCCTCCGTTCCCTGGACAAACATCCAAAGAGGCTCTGCCTTGCCAGTATGATTCGGATCCAGAGTGATGTGGCCTTTGAAAAGAAGAGAGCTCTCAGAATCTACCTATGGTCCCTGAACCGTGTAACAGGGATCAAAGGTGCGCGAGGCCGCATCCATTTCCTGGTTCGTCAGCTCTTTCCGACTCGCGAATATCTAACCCGGCAATACGACATCGACAGCGCCTTCATGGTCTATCCCTATTATGCCTACCGCCTCCTTGGAATATGCAGGCGCTCCTTTGAGAGTATATTTTATCAGATGGCCTCATTTCTCAAAAAAGAAAAATAACCGGCACCTTAGCAGCCCGTTGAAAAACGGGTGCGAGTCTGGTCACAACCATGGAGGACGACAATGCGGCGGCACACAAAGCATGTGAGTGGAAGGGGTGAGGCGCTCAGGCGGGTCGGCTTGGGGCTGGTATGGACTTGGGCTGCCATCTCGGTTCCAACGGCAGCATTCGGTGCCACGATCACCGTGCAGTCCACGGCAGACAGTGGGGGCACTTGCCTTCCCGCCCCCGGCCAGCCTGACTGTACACTCCGCCAGGCGATTGCCGATGCAAGTTCAGCCGACACCATAGATTTCTCCGTCACCGGCGTGATCACATTGATGAGTGGTGCGCTCACCATAGGGAAAGACCTGACGATCGATGGCCCCGGAGAAGGTCAACTCGCCGTGAGCGGGAACAATGCTTCAAAGGTGTTCATCATCTCCAGCGGCAACGCCGTTTCCATCTCCGAACTGACGATTCAAGATGGAGATGCCTTCGGCGGCGACGGCGCGGGGATAAACAACGAGGGCACGCTCACGGTGACAAACGTCACCCTCAGCAACAACTCGGCCCGAAACGGCGGCGGGATTCGTAACTTTCACAGCTCCGGGACGGCGACGCTGGAAGTGACGAATTCTACCTTCATCGGCAACACGGCCACCAACCATGGGGCCGGCATTATGAACCACGGCATCGGCACCGGCGGGACCGGCGTGGTGATCGCGACAAGCTGCACCTTCAGCGACAACTCTGCTGTTTACACAGGAGGCGGAATCAGGAACATGGCACAGTCGGGAACCGCCACACTGGAAGTGACAAACTCCACCTTCAGCGGCAACACGGCCTCCAATATCGGCGGCGGCGGGATCTATAGCAGCAACCTCGGTTCCGGGACGGCGACGCTGGAAGTGACAAACTCCACCTTGAGCGACAACTCCGCCGCAAACGGCGGTGGGATTTATAACGGAACGGGGACGGCAAACCTGAAAAACACGATTCTGGCAAACGGTACGGCAACAGGTTCCGGTCCCGATTGTAGTGGAACCATCACGTCGCTGAATTACAATCTGGTGGAGGATACCGCCGGCTGCGGCTGGACCAGCGAGGCGGAGGACATAACCGGCTCGGATCCCGACCTCGGTCCACTCCAGGACAATGGGGGGCCTACCGAAACAATGGCCTTGCTGGGAGGCAGCCCCGCACTCAACACCATTCCACAGGACACCAGCGGGAGCCCTGGCGGAGGTACATACAACGGCTGTCCGGAATCGGACCAGCGCGGATACAGTCGCGCGTCCGGAGCAGGCGGGTGCCCGAGTGCCGACTGCCGGGATATCGGTGCATATGAAGACGAAGCCACCGTGGTGGCGCTCGTATTTTTCAGGGTCACGGCCGCTCGACCGGACGGTGTCACGCTCGAGTGGCAGACGGCCTCGGAGATCGATAACGCAGGGTTTCACGTCTGGCGCAGTGACGCCGCCACGGGGGAGTACACGCAGATCACCGAGGCGCTCATCCCGGCAGAAGGCGGCCCGACCTTTGGGGCGGAGTACGCTTACGAGGACACGGACGTGGCGCCTGGCCTAACCTACTGGTACGAGTTGGAGGACATCGATACGCACGGGGTGAGCACTTTTCATGGGCCTATCAGAGCGGAAATTCCCCCCGTCCTCTGCGGGACCATGCCTGATGCCGCGGGATTCAGCATCTTCTCGCTCTTTCTTCCTCTCGCTGCAACGATCCTTTGGTGGATGAGAAGACAGAGAAAGAAGAAGGCCGTCCAATCGTAACCCGGCGGGAATGCCTGAGCGGAGCCAGGTGAGCCACCTGCGAACTGAGTGGCATCCTTTAGTCTTCTGCCAACCGCGTCGCAACAATGCTAGTCGCACGAGACCAGTCAAAGGTGGGTGCGTTGGCGTGCTTGTATTTCCTCGGCCCGTTCATCGGCAACTCCGGCTTTTCCGGCGAAGTCGGGCCAACGGCGTACGGCTTCAATGACGCGGCGAAGCATCTGTTCTGCACGTGACTTCTTGATGTCGGCCGCCTTGGCGAGGGCGAGCAAGTCCTCACGCTCAAACCCATCTCGCTTGCCGTTCACGCTCATCTGGTGCCGACTCGTCCACTCGCCACTAGGGTTCCACGCGAAGGAGATGTCGAACGCAGGTGACAGGCGCCATTCACCTCGTCGATTCATGAGGAAGGCTATGTTCTTGACGTGGCCGTCACAGTTACGGCCGACCACATTAAAAATGGCGCGCAGCACCTGCTGCTCCTTGTCCTTTCGAGCACCCGACCCGCCCGGGGGCAGGTTATTTGTAAAAGAACCCGCATCGTCATTGCGAGGAGCGCCAGCGACGAAGCAATCCGCTGCGCTCCCCTGCAGCCCGTTCACGGTGGATTGCTTCGCTTCGCTCGCAATGACCCAAGGGGTGCGTCATTGCAAATGCGTTTCTTAGGAGGGAGTCCCAGCCGCCGAATGACTTGGACCGCCTGCTCGTACGAATAGCTCGCAGGTTGCCTGTAGTCATAGTGAGCAATAGCC
>CAZFWM010000457.1:269-5216 GCA_964522545.1 uncultured Thermodesulfobacteriota bacterium | reverse complement strand
TTCTTTTTTTTAACAAGTACTCTCCGGTCTATCTACGCTTGATTGAGGACTAGCAGTGAGCTGTTCCCCGTACCAAAGCAAACATCTAGAATGTGCAGGTTATCGTTGGGTATTTGACGTGCCAAGCCGTGGCGCGGATTCGTTTCCGGATTGGAGAAAAACAGTTCTACATGATCGTAAAAGAACGACAGAATTTTATACTTCAACTTGATTCTTTTGTGGTATGTTTGTGCATGCATTTTTCTTTCCTGTTCACCAAAAGTTTCTAACCTGATCATTTTATTCTCTGTGATGCAACGTTGTTATCAGCTGCGAGCTGACTTGGCGCGGGCCGTGCACAAGCACGGGCTGTGACAAGGCCGATCGTCAGCTGAAAAACCTAGTTTGATGGCTCTTGGGCCTCAACTGCAACTGGCCGCGGCTGGAGCCCAGCCGCCTTTCTGACGTGTTCCGGCATCGGATGTGCGAGCATGCCGTGTTTATCCAGCTCGCCCAGGAACTCGTAGACGTCGGATAACGCGGTCTCGTAGGCGACTTCAAACTCGTCAAAAACAGCACGGGCAACCTCCTCCGGCGTCCTGGTCCCGTCGATTAGTTCGAACACCCGAATCCCAACTGGGTTTAGTACTTTTACCTCGGCCTTGTGAGAAAGAACCACCAAACCGCCTTCATCTTCAATCTCCCGAAACGCCGCGTCGGGGTGACGCGCAGGGTGCCAGCCGCCGGAGATCACGGGACCGTCCAGCGCCGTGGAATCAGGTGAGGCAAAAGCACACGCACTGGCAATGAGGCAGGGCATCAGTATTAGCAGAGTCGATTGCCAGAATGGCGTCCGCCACGATAGCAGCATGGTTCCCCCGTCCATATAACGCTCTGGACCACCAGCCGCCCAGGAGAAAGAATGGCCTTTCAATGTGGCCACCTTAGTTGGTGGTTTGGTGCAACCAGTTGTTAGCGGCTCTGTCTATCACAACGAACTTTTTTCCGAAAAAGAAAATGCCATTTCTTACTCCTTTCCGCTTAAACTTCTCTCGAAACGATCCGTCAATTCGATGATGTCATCTTTTCGGGCGATTTGCTCTATCCATTCTTGCGGAATGTTTTTATAGCCATAGTAGATTCCAGCCAATCCTCCTGCAACTATGCCTGTCGTATCGGTATCCTCCCCGAGATTCACCGCCTTTAGAACCGTCTCTGAATATGATTTACTTGTCAACAGACACCATAGCGCTGCTTCCAAAGTATGTACGACATACCCACTCGATCGTATTTTATCTCTTGAGAATTCTGAAATGTCCTTTACGATTACGTTGTGGAGATACCGTAACTCCTCGCAATTCTGATAGCATTCCATAATAGTTCTTCGCATATTGGTGTATGCAGTCTTTAGAGATTGACCCTTCAACAGACTCACCGCCATTTCAATGTAGGCACAACATGAGATTACTGAACGAATGTGACCATGTGTAATGCTTGAGACGTCAGCAACGATATTGAATATATCTTCCGTCTCTATTTGCTCAAGATAAAATGCGAGAGGTAATATTCGCATCAGCGAGCCGTTTCCGTTACTGTGCTCATCTTTCTCTCCGGCTTCTTGAGCCGGAACCTCACCTGTGTATAGACGACGGATTGCTTTTCGAGTCGTAATCCCTGCATCAAAGACATTTCCATGTGGAGTCCACAGATTTTCGTGATACCATTGAACGAACTTCTTCCCAATATCATTCAGATTGTAGCCATTGCAGAGACTATCTACTAAACACAAGGTAAGCGAGGAATCATCCGACCATGTCCCAGGTGGTTGATTATAAGTGCCATAGCCGATCATATCTTTGACAGGTTGTTCTTGAAGATCTGCCCTAGAACGAAACTCGACAGGGACTCCAAGAGCATCGCCCACACATGCGCCCATTAATCCGGCCAATACCTTGTCTTGAGTACCCATTACATCACCTCACCTCAAGAGTGGAGTTCTCTCCACCGCTGAACGTGTGCCATGACGCGCAAGCAATGGCCATACAGCGGCCATTGCTTGTCGCTGTCCATGGCTTTGTTCGGAGTCATCCGCTGTTCTGCCCCGGATCCCGCCCGGGTCCTGCCCGGGTCCTGCCCGGGTCCTGCCCGGGTCCTGCTCCAAGGCTGCCACGAGGAACTACTCACCCTTGAGTACATAATAAATCTTCGAGCCACTTCCCCTTCTGTCAATGAGCTGTAAGTCAAATAACTTCCGGATATGCCGACGAATAGTCGTTACATCCAATTCGAGAGCCTTCGCAAAGCCACCCGTTGAAACCCGCTCTTGTTCCATAAGCATGGCGAGAATGCGTTTGGGAGTCTCGTCCAGTCTGTCCAGGAAAGTGGGGGAGACCCGCACGCTTCGCCAAGCCTGCTCTTCACCCAACAGAGTCACCACGAAGTAGCCAGCATCCACGTCGAACAACGGCGGCCGCAATCCCCGCTCCAACATCCGGTCCCGCATCTTGCCGAGCCCCCATCCCTGTTCGTCAATCCAAGTCATATGCTGGAACGTCACGGCGATCCGCGGATTCCTACTGTATTGCGGTGCGTTGAACGCCTTCACCCGGCTCAGTGAGAGCGGTTGAAGAAGGAGTCCGGGGCTCTTCACTATCACCCTGTCACGCTTTACATTGATATGGACCCGCGCTCCCCCCGAGTAATCGCGGTGGACGACTGCATTGAATACGGCTTCTCTGAGGGCCTCCAAGGGATACTCGAAGACCTCCTTCCTATCGAATTCCTGTATTTCGGTGAAGAGTCGGATGTGTTTCTCGAAGAACTCGTCTATTTGGCCCCGAAAGCGTAGCAGCGGGCCGGTAATCTCTCCTGTGAGGGTCTTCGTGCCAACCTCGACCTCTACCATGACCTTGCACTGTGGAAGCAGGTCTTCCGGGTTCTTGCCGAACAGTAGAATCCCTGCAACAGTAGGGGTAAGATTGCCTCCTGGACCTTCCGCGACAAACTGGTTCCTCTTCAGGAACGCCCACATCTCATTGGATGGGACATCCACCGGCGCTTTCCTGACCTTCAAGTATTCCGCAATAACCTCGAGCGACATATCCTCCTTGTCAGGCCTCTTTCTCCTTGTCCGATGGGCCCTCAAACGGCGCCGAGTCGCCCTCGGCTTCCGCTTCTTCGTGGTACTTGATAAACTCATCGTTCTCTTTTCTAATCACATTGACCAGATCCAGATCGAAGAAATCGACCTCCACTCCGTTGTTGATTAGCTTCTGAATGCCTCGGCCTAGGATATTGGGGTTCGGATCTGGGATGCCCACGAAAACATTTGCGAGGCGAGCCCTGATGATGCGGTCAGCACATGGACTCTTCTTCGCGCTACGCTCCGTACAAGGCTCCAAGGTTACATACAGTGATCCCCCCTCAAGGCTCAGATCCCCAAGTTTCCTTTCCAGTAGCGTATATTCCGCATGGTCACCCTCCCTCAGAGCGCCTCGGTGGGCACGCCCAAGCTCCTTGCCGTCCCTCCCCACTACAACGGCGCCAACCATGGGGTCCGCCTTGCATTTATGCTCGGAACGCGACTTCCGCATCTCCTCGATGGCGATTTCCATGAACTCCCGGTTCCTTGTCGCGTCCAGCATATGCTCCTCCAGTCTTTCGTGCACTCCGAACGTCAGAAGTGACGGTTCGCGCGCGTAGCAAGCGATACCGTCCACTTCATTGTTGTGCCAGTATATCATTCAACTCATCTATCCATCGGTGGCCGTCGGCGAAACGCTCCTTGAGACGCTGAAGTAGCCACTGTTGGTCTTCTCGCTCCATCTGGGGGACGGCGAGGCCGAAATCCGACTGGTCCTTGTCCAGAGTCTCTGGCTTTGCCTTGTAGAGCAACTGAATATGGGGTCGCATGTATGGAACGCCGGATGATGTGGACTGACCCAGTAGACCGAGTGGGCCGCGGATGGTGGGGTCTCTCTTGAAGACCCACTCATCTCCGTCTGTACAGAGGAGCATGAGCTGAAGAGCCCACGGCGTGTCAGGGTTCCAACGACACCAGACATCGTCCACGGGACGATGAATGAACTCGCCGCGGGGCCAGGGCTTTAGTCCGGGCTGCTGCGTCTTGTAGAGCAGCAACCCCTTGTCCACAAGATGGTCTTGGACGGCGAGTTGGTCGTCCCGTCGAATCAAAATGTCCGTATCCCCATGCGCCCTTGTCCGATGGCCGAGAAAGAGATCGATTGCCCATCCGCCAGCAATCCACCAGGGGACCTTTACGCCGGACATCAGCTCGGCCGCGCCTTCAACCGACATGGGTTCCCATATGTGGGTTTCGTCTGTCATATCTTCGTGCACAACGATCGCAGTGAGGCGCGGCCTTTAGGACGTCGCCTCGACTGCTTGGTTGTGTGAATCTCTCTTCTCGAGAATTCGCTTCAGGTTCTCTCCCTCTTCTTTCATATGCTTCCTCACGCTCGAGAGTCCCTGCTCAAGCTTCTTTTTCGCCAGCAGCTTTGCCAAACGACCTACACGAAGCACGCCAGACGCAGTAAACACGCATGAGCCGTCCCGCGGCTCGATCAAGAGCGTATTCCGTGGGAAGTAGATTCGAAGGAAACGGGAGAGTGGCACGAGTTCGATCTCCCGATTCGCGACGACCTTCTTGATGAGGAACTTGAACTTGTGCAGCTTTCCGTGGATGTACTCTTCGGCATACGCCACAGATCCCTCTTGCCAGGGCTCACCTTTGATCCAGCGAAAGTCTACATGGTCCTCGGGATGCCAGGCTCGGTAGCTTGCATCATCGACAATCTGAAGAAAGAACTCGAAGATCTTGTCAGGTGTCGTGTGGATTTCGATCGAGTCGCACACCACGATGTCTTCCAGTAGCTTCATTTCCTCCTCTCACACAACGACCAAGCTCACCGGCTGCCAAAAGTGGCGTGGCTGTAGCGTAGCGGAAGC
>CAZFWM010000457.1:0-259 GCA_964522545.1 uncultured Thermodesulfobacteriota bacterium | reverse complement strand
CGAGGTCGCAGACCGGGTAGCCGAGCTCCCCGAGAAAGCCCTTGATGTCCTCCTACATACCGAATCCGCCCTGGTCGCTGCCGATAAAGATCTTCGGTTTCTCCATGCCGTCTCCTACTGTGGCGGGGCCGTAACCAAATTAGCTTAACATGGTAAAGCAAATCCGAAATTGAACTCTTAGTCGACAGTTAACAGTTTATAGTCGAGAGTTGAACTAAGGCCGCTTCGCGGCAGTTGACCTTTCGAAATCTATCCCATT
>CAZFWM010000456.1:0-5245 GCA_964522545.1 uncultured Thermodesulfobacteriota bacterium | reverse complement strand
TACGTCAGGTGCGTGCGCTAGCGACGGGGACTTTGGTGATTCGGTGATTTGATCAATCAGGGAGGTTTGGGGGAGGGAGGCTTTTTGACCGGCCGTCACTCACGCCCCTCCCGGACTAATGGGATCTCGACGAAGACGGCTCCTACGACGACATATGGAGGAAGAAATGAGGCCTGTCTCCTTCAGCCTACTCATATTTATCATTGCCTCCGCTCTTTTCGCTCTTCCGGCTCTGGCCACCACGATCCACGTCCCGGCGGATCAGCCTACGATTCAGACAGGGATCAATGCTGCCTCTCCCGGAGACATCGTCCTGGTGAATTCAGGCACGTATACCGAGACTGTTGATTTTCTCGGTAAGGCGATAACTCTCCTGAGCGAACAGGGAGCCTATGAGACGGTTATCGACGGAAACGGGGCGGGAAGTGTGGTGACATTCGACAATGAAGAGTTCGAAAATACGGTTATCGATGGCTTCACGATCACGAATGGATTCGGTACTTCTGTCGGATCTGATACCTATGGCGGTGGAATTTTCTGTAACAGTTCCAGCCCTATTATTACGAATTGTATCCTTGCCGGAAATAGCGCTGATTACGGTTCAGGGCTCTATTGCGGACATTCCTCTCCAATTATCAAAAACTGCCAAATAATGCAGAGCGATACTTATGGGATCTATTGTCTCTCCTCCTCCCCCACGTTCACGAATTGCACAGTCATGGATAACAATTCTTCCGGGATACGCTTAAGATTCTCCTCTCCTGTCATCTCGAACTGCACCGTCATGGATAACCGTGGCAGCGGCATCTACTGCTACTATTCTTCTCCAAGAATTCTCAATTGTACTATACAGGGAAACAGTTTCACTGGAATTCACTGTCACAGTTACTCTTCACCGATGATTTCAAACTGCACGATCACCGAAAACCAAACCGGGATCTCCCTCCATACATATTGCTCTCCGACGGTGTTCAACTGTGCGATCACGGAAAACGGTCATTCGCTTCACGGCGGCGGGATTTACTGTTACTTATCGTCTCCTCTGCTCATGAACTGCACGATTTCTAGAAACTCATCTCAGTCCGGAGGCGGACTCTGGTGCAGCTTGGCCTCCCCGACAATCACAAATTGTATCTTTTGGGAGAATTCAGCCTCTGAGGGGCCAGAGATTTACGAATACGGTACCAGCACTTTCTTGATAACATACTCCGATATACAAGGCGGATGGGCGGGAGAGGGGAATATCGACTCAGATCCTCTCTTCGTTGGAGACGATGACTTCCACCTCAGTCCTACGTCACCCTGCATCGATGCCGGCAATCCAGGTCTATCCTACGATGATTTATGTCACCCCCCTTCGATCGGGACCGACTGGAACGACATGGGGGCATACGGCGGCCCGAAGGCTTGTGGGTGGAACTGCTGGGACGTCGATGGAGACGGACACGATGATGAGGCGTGCGGAGGGGGCGATTGTGATGACTTGAACCAGGAAACATTTCCTGGCGCATTTGAGGTCTGCGATGGCAAGGATAACGATTGTGACGGAATCCTGAACGAAGAAGAGAGAGACGACGATTATGACGGTTGGTATATCTGCCTGGGCGACTGTGATGATTCAAATCCCGAGATACATCCCACTCATCGGGAAAATCCCGAAAACGGAGTCGATGACGATTGTGATGGGATCGTCGACGAACCTTTTTCGATATTCCATGTTCCAGCGGATCAGCCGACGATCCAGGCCGGGATCGATGTCGCCGGAGAAAACGATGTGGTCCTTGTCGCTCCCGGGACCTATTTCGAGAATATTGACTTTCGCGGCAAGGAGATAACCCTTCAGAGCGAGTCGGGGTATAGTGCGACGGTTATCGACGGCAACGGAAACGGAACGGTTTTGACCTTCGTCCATGGAGAGACCGATAATTCAGTCATAAAAGGCTTTACGATTCGAAATGGCAATGCAGTCACGGCCGGAGGGATCTATTGTTATGATTCTTCCCCCACAATCGCGGACTGCTCCATTTCAGAAAACAGCGGCAGTGGGATTTACTGCGAATTCCTTTCCTCGCCGACAATCATCGACTGTTCGATTACTGAAAATAGAACGGGGCTTGATAGTATTGATATTGAAAAGGGCGGTGGGATCTATTGCAATTTATCATCCGATCCTTTGATTACGAACTGCCTGATCACGGGAAATGTCGCCGACCAAGGAGGGGGAATTTGCTGCTATCGCTCAAATGCAAAGATCGCGGGCTGTACGATCTCCTCGAACATTGGCGGCGGGCTTTATTGCCAAGAATCTTCTTCGGAGATTAAGAATTGTACATTTATTGGAAACAGCGCTTCCAGTGGCGGTGGGATTTACTGCTGGGACTCATCATTGAAAGTAATGAACTGTATCGTTGCAGAAAACAACGCAAGCGCTGGCGGAGGGATCCACTGCCATTCGCCGTCTCAAATGACGATCATGAACTCCACGATATCGGAAAACAATGCCAGCAGTGCGGGTGGAGGAATCTACAGTACGGCTTCGATTATCATTCGCAACTGCATTGTTTCGGGCAATAGTGCTTCTGACGGCGGCGGAATTTATTTAGCGGGAGAATCCTATCCGATCATTACGAACCTCACCATAGCGAACAACTGCGCTACCGGCGTGGGAGGGGGGGGATGCATATACTTTACCTATCCGATGATCAGTAGCTCCATTTTCTGGGGGAACTCGGCCTCCATGGGTCATCAAATATTCTTCTTCTCAAGCTTTCCGGTCGTAATCTACTCCGACGTGCAGGGAGGATTCCTGGGATGGGAGAACATCGATGAAGATCCGCTTTTCGTCGAGGAAGAGGATTATCACCTTCGTGAGGTTTCGCCGTGCATAGATGCTGGGAGTCCGACCCAGCCAAACTACGATATCTGCTCTCCTCCCTCGATGGGCACAGAAAGAAACGACATGGGTGCTTATGGAGGACCCTGGGCGTGTGGATGGATTTGTTGGGACAATGACGGCGACGGATACTATGATGAAGTATGCGGAGGAACTGACTGTGACGATGCTGATCCCTTGGTTTCTCCGGGATTTCCTGAAAGCTATGCGGCGGGCGACTGCGATGACGGCAAAGATAACGACTGCGATGGGTTGACCGACATGGATCCTGAGTGCACTCCGCCGTGCGCAGTTCTGGCCGTGCCGATTTCGCATTGCCCGATCACCCTCTACTTGATCCCAGCTCTGGCACTTATTTTCCTCGGTCGTAGATTCTTAAGAAAGTAGTATATCTTTAATGAGCCGTATTCTAAAAATTCATGCACTTTTTTTTTACGATTTTCCATAAAAATATGGTATTGTTGACATGAGTACGTCACCCCTCTTGGCTTAACCTTCAACAACCAGAGACAGGTATGAAGCTGCTCTCCTCGACCCTATTCATTACTCTTCTGGCTTCCACTCTTACCTCCATTTCCGCTCACGCCACAACGATCAATGTTCCTGCCGACCAGCCTACGATCCAGAATGCAATCGATGCGGCCATGGACGGTGACCTCGTCCTCGTGGCCCCCGGCACCTATGTCGAGAACATTGACTTCATTGATAAGGCGATAACGGTTATGAGCGAGGAAGGAGCCGAAGTTACGATAATCGACGGGAATCAGGCAGGATCTGTAGTGACCTTTGCTAACGGAGATACGGGAACAGCCCTGCTTCAGGGATTCACGATTCGAAGCGGCTATGCTCTAGAAGGTGGAGGAATCTATTGCGAGGATTCTTCATCTATTTTGATTGAAAACTGCAAGATCGTAAAAAACCAAGGAGATAGGTTGCGATCGAAGAGAGAAAAACGTATCGATATCGAACCAATGGAGTTGAAATGATGAGATCAACCGCTTTTTCCATCTTTATCCTCAGCTTCACCCTGTACCCTTGTATTTCCTTCTCAACCACGATCCACGTCCCGGCGGATCAGCCCACGATACAACAAGGGATTGACTCAGCTCTAGATGGCGACATCGTCCTGGTCTCTCCAGGCACATACTATGAAAATATAAATTTTCTCGGAAAAGCCATAACGCTTCAAAGTGCGTCTGGAGAAGAGACGACCGTAATCGAAGGAAGTATATATGCTCCCGTGGTGTCCTTTATCAATGGTGAGGACGAAAGGTCAGCCATAATAGGATTTACCCTTCGTCATTACCTTGATACAAATTACTGGACTTATTATTTCCCGAACCCGGCCGGAGAAGGAATTGTCTGTTCTGATTCCTCCCCGGTCATCATGAACTGTACCATAATGGATAACGTCGGGGGATATATGGGCGGAGGAATCGCCTGTGAGCTTGCTTCTCCAACGATAGTGAACTGCACGATCTCAAACAACACGGCAGTCGACTTTATGATGATTGGAGAACCTTTTGGATGTGGAGGGGGGATCGGCTGCCTGTATTCCTCTCTTACGATTTCGAATTGTAAAATCAAAGAGAATGTTTCTGGTTACTGGAAAGATCGTGGGAATGGGGGTGGCATCTATTGTTATTTTTCCACCATAATGATCGCAAATAGTGTGATATCGGAAAATAGGCTTGCAGTTTGTGAAATTCCTTCATATTGGGGCGGTGGTGGCATTTCCGGATACTACTCAATGATAACTATGGAAAAATGTAACATTTCCAACAATACCGGCAGCGGGATCCATATCGGTGGTACAGAGTTGATGATCAAAAATAGCACGGTTTCCGAAAATAACGCTGACGAGATGGGCGGCGGGATCTCTTGCTCGACCTCCTCTCCTACGATCGTGAACGTCACGATCTCGGGAAACAGGGGTGGCTCCGGCGGCGGGATCTATTGTGACCAGTGCTCATTGAAGGTCATAAATTCCATACTGTGGCATGATTCTGCCCCGGAGGGCCCTGAAATTTTCCTTGTAGGCAGTATAAGCCACGAGGTAAGCTACTCCGATGTGGAAGGGGAGTGGCCAGGAACCGGGAATATCGACCTCGATCCTCTCTTCGTCGGAGGCGGGGACTATCACCTAAGTCTGGGTTCTCCTTGCATTGATACTGGAACAGATATAGGAGTCTATGGAGTCTGTACCGACATCGATGGAGACGTCAGACCCTACCTTTCCGGTATAGATATGGGATCGGATGAGTACATAGGAGAATGCTGGGACCAGGATGGAGACGGCTATTCCCATAAACAGTCCGGCGGAAAAGAAAGCGACGACTCAGATCCCTCCAC
>CAZFWM010000455.1:0-5263 GCA_964522545.1 uncultured Thermodesulfobacteriota bacterium | reverse complement strand
TAACCTACCAGAAATAAAAGAGAAAACAGGATTTGTTACGTACAGCCGCTATCTACCTGTACCATCGGCCCATCAATAAACAGGAATGCTTTTATCCTGATATCTTCCAAATTTGAATCAAGCAGAATGTAGGTGCCGGACGGTTCACACTACATTTTTCGCTTCCTCTTCGCTCCCAGTAGTATCCCGATAATGAGGAACGGAACGAGGCAGAGGCCGAGGCTGGCGGCCAGTGAGGCGCCGCTATGCGGGATGACGGCGCAGTTGTCTCTGCCGTTACAGTTCGAGTCGATGCCGTCTTCTTTGATCTCCTCGGCGCCGGGGTGGATCTCGGGATCGGTGTCGTCGCAGTCATAGGCCATGACGTAGCCGTCGCCGTCCATGTCCTCGCAGTGGTCGCCGGTCCCGTCGCCGTCCTCGTCCTCCTGGCCCGGGTTCGCCACTTTGACGCAGTTGTCGCAGACGTTCCCCACGCCGTCGCTGTCGAGGTCGCCCTGCCCTGGATTGGGCACGGTGAGGCAGTTGTCGCATGCGTTGCCCGCGCCGTCGCCGTCGACGTCACCCTGGCCTGGATTGGTCGCGAAGGGGCAGTTGTCTGCGTCATTGGGGACCGCGTCCTCGTCGAGGTCTTCGCTGTGGGTGTAGTGGAGGATCGACATCTCGGTGCCAACCATCCAGCCGTCCCCCACGCCCGGGACGAAGGAGGCGTCCACGGGGAGGTGTCCGGGTGAGTAGGGGTCGACGTGCCAGGTCTCACCGCCGTCGAAGGTTGCGAGGATGGCTGCGAAGGCCCAGGCGGAGCCCATTCCGGCGCCGGTGGCGAAGCCGGTCCGGTCGTCTATGAACTGGATCGTGTAGAGGCCGTACCCCCCGTTCGGATGGGCCGGGAGATGGACTTCCTCCCAGGTCTCGCCGCCGTCGTCGGTGCGGATCAGGACCGGGGATATCGTGGAGGCCAGCTCGCCCACGGCGAAGCCGGTGAGCTCGTCGAGGAAGTGCACCTCGAAGAGGTGGTAGGGCTGCCCGGTGAGCATCACCTCCCAGGTCTCCCCGTCGGTCGTCTTGAGGACGGTGCCGAAATACCCTTTTCCGCGCGTCAGAGAGGCGGCCGCCGCATCGGCCGCGCTCTCGTACCACCCGCCCACGGCCCAGCCGGTCCGGTCGTCGAGGAAGTAGAGCCCTTCGAGGCTCACGAAGGTATCGGTGGGCTGCTGGATCCAGTCCTGGCCCCCGTTGGCGGTCTTGATGATGTAGCCGAAGTCCGCGCAGACCCAGCCGGTCTGGTGGTCGACGAAGTGGATGTCCCGCATGAGGCCGACCTGGGAGGGGACCGTCTGCTCTTCCCATGTGGTGAAATCGTCGGAGACGTGGAGCACGATGCCTGTGAGCAGGTCCACGCCCACGATCCAGCCCTCGCCTGGACTGATGAAATGGGCGTCGGAGAAAAAGAAGTAGAACTCGCCGGGCCACCCGTAGGTCCAGGTCTCCCCGGCGTCCAGGGTGCGGTAGCCCATCCCCCCGAAGCCGACCATGTCGCTCAGTCCGACCGCCACGGCGGTGTTCGCGTCGTAGGCATGCACGCCGAGAAAAGCATCGTCGGAGAAGATTTCGCTCTGGACCTCCCACGCCGCTCGGGTGAATGATGCTGCCGTGAGGATCAAAAGGCCGGCCAGGATTCCGATTCCTATCTTTTTCATGACTTCCTCCTCCTCGTGCGATGGTTCGCAAGTACAAATGTTACATTACGCAGTTCATAACTTCTCAATAAGTCCGGGCAACTTTCATAGGGCGGCCCGTGGCCGCCGTTATGATTGCATTCCGTAGGGGTCGGCGGGCATGGCCCGTCCTATGTTATTGAGAAGTTACTAGATCAGATATTTCTCGAGTGCAATAAAATCAGTCAATCTTACCTTGCTTTGGAGAGCTTTAACCGCCGATCAAAAGCTCGGTCAGGCTCTCTTCATCCGAGGGAGGTACTTGAAGCTCTCTTGTCTGCGTTCCGTCCTTGTCCGAGACGGTTACTCCCACACGATCGAGATTTCGTGCCTTGCTGTACCGGGCCGTTATGCTCGCCGCCAGGGTCAGGTCGTCTTCGGAAACGGGGCCGCGTACCAGGGTGAGGGGGCCAGGAAAGTCCTTCAGCTCCAGGAGGGTGTCTCCTTCCGTGCTCAGGGAGGAAATTCTCTCGTTCTCTTCTTCGTGCCTTCCCACCACCACCTTTGTGGCCGGGCCCAGGCGGAAGTGTCTTCCCACTTTCAGCAGGTTCACGTCGTTCAGAGAGAAGTCGGGGTTGAATTGCATCAGGTCTCTCATTCGCACGGCAAATGCCGGATCGGTGAGCAGGCATCCTCCCGCGGGACACGGGTAGTCGGTCAATCCATAGTGTGCGGCGAGCTGGATCTGGGGTTTGCGCGACCTCCCTTGTATATCGAGGAGCTTTTCTCTGTCGATCCAGCCCTCTTTCTCCGGCAGGCTCGGCTTGAGCAGCGCCGCGGACAGGGGCCTGACGATCAGGCCTTCGAGGCCGGCCTCTCTTTCGATGAGCATCATGGCCGGTCGCCTCTGTGACATGGGCCTTTCGCCGAGGACCTCGCCGGTGATGATGAAGGAGGCCCCGGACTCGCGCATGTAGTCGCCGGCTTTGCGGAAGATGAGGATGCGGCAGTCGATGCATGGATTGAGGTTTTTCCCGTACCCATGCTTTGGGTTTTTTACTACTTCGAGAAACTCACTCGTTGTGCTCACGGCCTTCAGGTCGATCCCCAGCTGCCGGACTGCGCTCCTTGCGGCCGAGCAGGAGCTGGTTTTTGGCGTGCAGGTGCAGAATGGGGACACGAAGCTCATGGCCTCGATTTCTATTCCTTGTTCGAGAATGACCTTTGTGGCGAGGAGGCTGTCGAGGCCGCCTGATAGTAATGATATGGCTCGCAATGGTTTTTTCTCTCTCTTTTGATTGGAGGTTCTTCCGTTTCGAGAAAATGAAGGGAGCCCAGTGGATTGCCACGTCGCTGGCGCTCCTCGCAATGACCATGTCAATTTCCACATTATAGACGAGGTTTTACCCTCAAGTCCATTCCGCCGGCTGCCGGCGGTGCGGCTCGCACAGGTCCGCCCCGGGCCTGGTCTGGGCGTGGAGCATCTCTTCCTGCCAGTGGGCGTTGAAGAGTCGGCATTCTTTGTCGTCGCAGAAGGGCTCCCCGGTGACGTGGTAGAAGAGCGCCTGCAGGAGATAGCCTTTTATGACTTCCTGAAGTCGGGGATCGCCACGTCCGAGAAATCGACCCTTGAGCGCCTCCTCGAGGGCCGCCTGGTTCGTGCCGAGCCCCCGTCCCAGGTAGAATTCCCTCGGTTTGGCCGGGCCCTGGACGAGGCCGGTGGTGGACAGGATCGATGGGAATCCATAGACCGAGGTCCTTACATGATATCGAAGGTCGTCTCGGTCCCATGTTCCGAGGAGCTGATTTGTCAAGGCGATGTGGCAGTGCTCTCTGTTCAGCTCCTCCGGCGTTGGAAGCTCCGAGTATACGGCGGCCAGCCGGTACCCGTCATAGAGAATCCCGGCCGGCTTTGCCCCGCCCGCCGCAAGGAATCGCTTCTCGAAATGGATCTCTCCCGGCAGGGGCCTTCCGGGAGGCTCGTGTCTGTCCGGCCGCCGCACCTTGATCCGTGCCAGCTCCTCGGCCACAGCCTCGCCCTCGTCATGCCTCTCTTCCCCACCTCGAAGCCAGTAGCTCAAGAAATCCCCGCGTTGAGTCACGGCGGTCATCGGTACAAGCTCCCGAACGAACGCGGCCAACGCCTCCCCGTCGATTTTGTCCTGGGGGGATGCTCCATCATAGAGGTGTACGTGGAGGGGTGCTTTGAATTTCCCGGGCGTGGGGGGCATCATATCAAGGTCAAGGCGCTGTGCGGATCGGGCGATCGGCTGCGTTCCTCTCCGGATCTTCTGCCTCTGATTCCCTGTAGGCCGGCGATATCTCTCTGAGCCTGCGCACTACATCGACCAGGACATCGAGCGTGAAGTCCACGTCTTCCGCGGTGTTTCCCCTGCCGAGAGAGAATCGGAGCGAGCCGTGGGCCTGTTCCGGGCTGCGGCCCATGGCGGTGAGGACATGGGAGGGATCGACGGAGCCCGAGGTGCAGGCCGATCCGGTCGATACGGCCACCCCCATGAGGTCGAGATTCATGAGGAGCGACTCTCCATCCAGAAAGGAGAAGCTTACGTTCAGGGTGTTGGGAAGCCTGAGCTCGGGATGCCCGTTCATCCGGACGTTCTCGATTCGCTTTTCTATCCCCTGTTGAAGCCTGTCATGCAATGCAGCGATCCTCGGCGGGACACTCTCGATCTCCTCCCCGGCTATCTCGCAGGCCTTGCCGAATCCCACGATGGCCGGAACATTTTCCGTTCCGGCACGCCGGCGCCTCTCATGATGCCCACCGAAGATGAGCGGATCGATGGAGACCCCGCGCCGGATGTAGAGGGCTCCGATCCCCTTTGGCCCGTATATCTTGTGGCTCGAGAGCGATAAGAGGTCGACCCCCAGACGGCGGACGTCCACAGGCATCTTGCCGATGCCCTGCACAGCGTCCGTGTGCACGGGCACTCCCCGCTCCCCGGCAAGCCGCGCAATATCCCGGACCGGCTGAATCGTGCCGACATCGTTGTTGGCGAGCATGACCGTGACGAGCACGGTATCCTTTGTGATGGCCGCCGCTACCGCCGCCGGATCGATGAGCCCGTTTTCGTCGACAGGGAGATAAGTCACCCTGAACCCGGTGCGCTCGAGTTGGCGGCAGGTATTGAGCACTGCGTGGTGCTCCACGGAGGAGGTGACGATGTGTCCTCCGCTCCCTGCGCATCGGCCGGCAATGCCCCGGATCGCGTGGTTGTCGGCCTCGGTGCCGCCGCTCGTGAACACGATCTCTTCCGGGTCGGCTCCGATGAGGTCCGCCACCTGCTGCCTCGCCCGGTCCACCGCCCTTCGAGCCTCCTGGCCGAACCAGTGTATGCTCGACGGGTTGCCGAAGGCGTCTCGGAGATAGGGGAGCATCTCCTCCAGTGCGTCCGGATGGAGCGGGGTGGTGGCGTTGTGGTCGAGGTATACGCGTTTCATACTGTTCTCGAATAAATCCTACTGCTTTTGTAGACTTAACTAACTATAAGAAATCTTAGGCCTTTTGTCAAGAATTGCCGTACCGCGTCACAATATGGTTGAACTAAGGCCGCTTCGCGGCAGTTGACCTTTCGAAATCTATCCCATTC
>CAZFWM010000454.1:0-5278 GCA_964522545.1 uncultured Thermodesulfobacteriota bacterium | reverse complement strand
AAAAAGATACACTTCTGAATGACGCAGCTTAAGAAAACTTCTGACTGTCGAGTGTGATAGAATTTAGCTTTAATTGCCGTTTTCACTGGCATGTCATTCCGAACGTAGTGAGGAATCTTGTGATTGCAATCAGTTCGCAACTTTAGATTCCTCGGCTATCGCCTCGGAATGACATTTCCTGACAGGAATTAATTAACAAAAGAGCCCGTGATGTCCAGGAACAAACACACTGTCCCATTGAGCCTTGCACTCTCCCTTCTGCTCGTCATAGCCGGCTGCTTCGACCCCGGCCCGGTCGATCTCCTTGATGGCGTGGAGCCGAATCAAGACATCGTGGGAGACACGATCGGGGTTTTCGTGAGCATGGAGCTGGGCCCACAGCATGTGTATAACTCGGTCTTCATCGATGGCCGGGAAGTGCCGATCACGGGTGAGCACCCCGTCAAGATCACGATCGAATTGGTACAGCACACCTATCATGTCTTCTTTGTGCAGGTACCGGATTTTCCCCCGGGCACCCCGTACGATGTCCAGGCCATTGTCCGCGAGCAGCCGGGAGGGCCTCCTGTCTGTTGCAACCCGCGCGTGGGAGCCTTTACCGTGCTCCCGGACGGTCCGCCGCTGAACATCAACGACGCACAAGATGACGGTGAGTGGATGGTAAACATCTGGGGCAATGGATTCGACGAGCTTCCGGGCCAGAATTCGGTCGTTGTGAACGTCCCAGAATCCGCCGCCACCGTGGACATCGCCGAGCCGACCTATCTACATGCCCTGCTAAGCGAGGAGCCTAAATGCGGCGTGATCGATCTATCCGTGAGCGTCGCGGGAAAGGGAGAGGCCTCACACGTCTTTCCCATGGGCATATACCTGAAGGGGAGCTACCCCGACCGGGGCCAGCCGAGCGACCAGATCGTGCTCCGGGGATCTTACTTCTCGTCCAACCCGGAGAGGAACACGGTGCGCTTCCGCTCTCTCGATGTCGCGCCCTCCGGAGGGAACAATACGGGGGAGGAGTGGAGCTCGGGATCCCCGGGGGGGCTCCATCCTCTCGGTCCGACCTCCGGCAATACGGAGTATGAAGAGCTCTCTTACGATCCCCATGGCGAGTCCTACAAGCCGAACCTGGAGGATCCCAGCCTGCCGGTCGACACAGGCCCCGAGATGGTCTGGAGCAGCGGAATGTACATGGAGGTGAAAGTACCCGACAGCCTCCCCGAGGGCGCGACATCCATCACGGTGATCGTCGACGAGATTTCCTCCAATCCCGTCTCCTTTTATGTGCTCCGCCCCGAATCCCACCAACCCATGCCGGTGGACGTCGATCCGAGTCACGTGGAAGCTTATTCCGGTGGCGGCCACAGCATCGGCCACTCCCGGCCCTGACCCGATTCTTGACCTGCTAACGGACATGTCATTTCGACAACCTTCTCTGTCTTTTCGGCAGCTCTCTCTGTCATTTCGACCGCAGGGAGAAATCTTTACACGCATCCGGAGATTACATTGAGACCCGACCCGCTCCACCGGCCAGAGCGTCTACGCACCGGGGACACCGTCGGCATAGTCTCCCCGGCAAGCCCGGCTGATTCAAAATCCCTGGCGCAAGGAATAGCCGCCATCGAAGAGCTGGGATTCCGCACAAAGCTCGCACCGACCCTTTCCCCGGTACGGGGCTATCTCGCCGGGAGCGACTCCGAGCGCGCCTCGGCACTCGCCAGGATGATCGACGATCCGGAGGTGAAGGCGATCTTCTTCGCACGGGGCGGCTACGGGGCGATGCGGCTGGCCGACCACCTGGACGCCGGGGCCCTCCGGCGCTCGCCCAAGATCATACTCGGATACAGCGACATCACCTTCCTCCATCTCTGGCTGCAGAAAGAGACAGGGCTCATCTCTTTCCACGGCCCCCTGGTCACAGAGATGGGAGGCATGGACCCCATCACCCGGAAGATGCTGGTGAAGGCCCTAACAGATCCAACCCCACTGGGCCCCCTCCCCGCACCCGGCGCCCGCGTCCTGTGCACCGGGACAGGCTCCGGCCCCCTCGTAGGCGGGAGCCTCTCGCTCCTCTGCCACGCCATGGGAACCCCCTGGGCGCCGGACACCCGGGGCTCGGTCCTCCTGATCGAGGAAGTAGGAGAGAGGCCCTACCGCATCGACCGGATGCTCCAACACCTCAGGCTAGCCGGAGTGTTCCGGGAAGCGAACGCCGTCATCTTCGGATCATTTATCGACTGCTCAGAGCCCGGCTGGGGAGATGAGGAAGATCGCCAGGTCTTGGAGGAGATATTTAGGGAGGTCGCCGAAGAGGTCGCCGGCCCGGTCCTGGCCGATTATCCAGTCGGCCACGGCCCGGTAAACCTGACCGTGCCGCTCGGCGCACAAGTCCAAGTGGACGGCCAAAGCGGCACCCTGGCCGTAGAAGAGCCCACCCTGGCCCCGTGAGAGCGTCTTTGCTTCCTGTGCAATTCTCCCGACTCCGCCGGGGACTTTTTCCTTGCCAACTCCTCGTCGTTTCCGCAGAAGCAGGAACCCATGGTTGTGCTCATTTGTTGGATCCCCGCTTGAACCTGCCTTGTAAAAACGGAGACGGGGATGACGTTGTGAGAAGCAAATCGGACTTCGAATCCGAGGGCCGCAGGTTCAAGCCCTGCCGGGTGCGCCATTAACCCATTGATATCACTCACCTTTTTGGCCTCATCGACACCCTCGATTTTTCCAGCTTTTCTAAAGTCTCTAAAAAGCCTCTGTTGCTTCGTAATATCTATCCTCTTAATCCAGTCGGATCAGCACGGGGTTTTAGAGCGCCGCCGATCATTGAAACCATTTTTCCTCAGCAATGCCAGAACAGCCTCATCCGGGCGGGAGCATAAAGCCCAAGGAATGCCTCTTTAACTACGAATCCGAAGGCCAGAGGCACTCTGGCGCATCGTTATGCCTGGGAGAGCTATCACAGTGAACTCAACCAGGCTGGCGGTGCCTTGGTACCGTCATATACATTCTCTGCTCAATTCGATCTTCGTGGATGCCAGCAGAGCTTCGACCAAGTTTTACCGGACGGGGCGCCAGCTACGATTACGATTGGCGGTGTGGGAGAACTCCAAGGCGAGATCCTGTACTTACGGGCCGATCTTGTCCAGCAGTACATCAGTGATCGAACAATTATTTGGTTCGCATGGGGTGAACGTCAGCCGCATCCGTTTCCATCCTCGCCTCCAGACTGGCTAGTGGAGGCCCGACGGGACAGGGCCGAACGCTGGAGGGTAGTGCGCACAGAGGCGGACCTTGACTTGTGGTAGCCCGGATCCACACTCGATGCCTCCGGAAAAGGCGATGTTAAAGAGGCTTGGCATGGACTACAATAGCATGAAGCGAATGGCGCTGCGCGCTGCCGCTGATGCTGGACGTTTGGCCACCGACAGTGGGAGAGATCCGGAGAGAGTTCCTTGGCCGTTCTTCACATTCTCTTGATGCATATTTTGTAACTTTAACCCAATGGAGAGATTATTTTGACACGAAATAGATCACCAAAGTCGTTAATGTACGAAGCAATCGGACAAGCTGTCATATTTGCACAGACCTTTGAGGTCCTCATCGTTGTTTGTACTGAAATGGTCCGCTTATCCAAAGAATTCTTGGAAGGGCGGCCTACTGACTTCATGGTCAATCCGGCTCGATTTAAGGTGGCGACGAAGCGTCTTATAAACGAGCTAGCAAAAGACAACGACATTACTCCAGATCTTGAATCGCGGATATCCGACCTAATTGATAAGAGACATACTCTTATTCATCGCTGGTCCATCGAGAATGGGTGGCCAGCTGACAATGATTTGGATGAAATACAGCGAATTATAGATCTCGCAAAAGAAATCACTAGAGAGTCAGCAGCTATCTCTCAGATACTCACAAAATACATTTTAAGAAACAATGCTGAACAGTCGGATATGCGAATAAAGTTAGCGAGCATCTTTAAAGAAGCAGACATTTTCGATGAATTGAATTCAATTTCCTAATTATTATCTTTCTGCCAATGATCCGATTTTGAATCCATGGATCGGAGGAATGAGTTCTTTCTGAATCGCCTCTAATTAACTGAATTTATAGCCCTTTTTTTCTTCTTCTAGGCTCGGTCTCCATGGAATTCCCTTGGGGTCTCTAAAAAGCCTCTGTTGCCCATCAAAATTCTAGAGCCGGGATGATCAAAATCGTGGATTGGAAGCTCTACCCACCCACATCATTTTTTTTCTTGCTTTATGGAAAGCTTTTTATTATCATATGAAAAATCCTGTTCCCATAAGAAAACACTGGATTGCCAGAAAAGGGCCCTATGACCAAAAGCGACCTTACCAGGGCCGTTACGGCTCACAATGACATTACCCTCCAGAAAGCAGAGGAGAACGTGAATCTCTTCTTCGCCCAGACGGCTGAGGCCCTCTCTGAAGGCGACAGGGTGAAGATAAGAGGCTTTGGAAGTCTTTCGGTCCGAGGAAATGACTCTTACATTGGCAGCAATCCCAGGACAGGAGAAGTGCTTGAAGTGAAGCCAAAGAAGTTGCCGTTTTTCAAGCCATGCGTGGATAGTCCGATTCGAGCGATTTCTTTACTGGTATGAATACGCCTCAACTTTTCTAGATCTCATCTTATGGAGGGAAATAAATGGATAAATATGTAATAGATTATTTGAATTCTGGCGAAGCCTTTTTGTTTATAGGCTCTGGACCTTCTATTCAAATGGGTTACCCAACTTGGTATGAATTAGCTCGGAACGCTAGTAGAGTTGTGAAAAATGAGGTTCCTCATTTCAATGAATCAAGAATTAATCATTTAATGGAAAAAGCGAAATATCCCGATGTTTTTGAAATGGCTGTAGCTGAATTGGGGTTTTCAAGAATTCTTGAAGAATTAGAGACTCTTTTTGAAATTCCAAGAAACAATAGTAAGATATATGAATTAATAACTCGTTGGCCAGTTTCAGTATTCCTTACTACAAATTATGATATGGAGATACAAAAGCATCTGTCAAAGCTGAATGAAGCATTCACAGAATATTCTAATTCAGAGGATCATTTTGCTTACCTAAACGCTGACTGCAAAAATGCAATTTTTAAACTCCATGGAGACTTAAGAAGTAAGAAAGGCTTAATTTTAACCAAGAAGCAATATAATGAAATACTGCATGAAGAGAAATGGAAATATTGGAGAATTAAAATGACCTCAGTATTTCACTCGACAGTCAGAAGTTTTCTTAAGCTGCGTCATTCAGAAGTGTATCTTTTTC
>CAZFWM010000453.1:0-5321 GCA_964522545.1 uncultured Thermodesulfobacteriota bacterium | reverse complement strand
TACGGAAAATACAATAGTTGGGTAAAATTATTTAAAGAAGTGGGGTGAAAGGATTCTGTTTTAGAAGATTACGCCGAAGAAAAGCGAGCTGATCGGCCACCGCCTTTTCGAACCCCTCTCCGTAATAGATCTCGAAGTGCTCGAGGGGATAGCTGCGGATTTCGCCCAAGGGGACCTTGCCGGCGGCCGCCCGGGTGGCGGTGGCCGGGACGATCCGGTCTTTCTCGGCGATGCAGAAGAGCACGGGGCAGCGTATCCGGCCGGCGGCTTTTACGGGGCGGTAGGCGGCCACCCGGAGGAATATCCTCGCTGCCACCTCATTCCTCCAGTCGACACCCTCGGGGACCAAGTTACGATAGCCGGTCTCGGCGTCGGGGGTCGTCATGGCCGCCACCGTTCCGGGAAGCCCCACCACCGGGACCAGGAAGGGCTTTCTGCCGGTGAGTCGTCGGGCCTCGTCCCGCAGGGCGGCCAGGCTCAGCCGCAGGAATTGGCCGCCGCTGGCGGATCGGGAGGCGGCCAGTCCATCCACGAAGGGAACCTGGGAGACCACGGTCGCTATGTTCGGGTCCTCTGCGGCGAGAGTCAACACATGACCGCCGCCGAAGGACGTGCCCCACAGGGCCGTGCGTTTGGCATCCGCATAGGGCAACGATCGGATGTGGCCGATGGCCGCTCGCCAGTCGGCCAGCTGGCGCTTGATGTCCAGCAGCTGCCGGGGCTCCCCCTCGCTGTCGCCGAAGTGGCGGTAGTCGAAGACGAGACAGAGAAGGCCGGCTTCGGTGAATCTTCGGGCATAGGCATCCAGGCGGATCTCACGGGTCCCCGCGAATCCGTGGGCCAGGATGACGCTAGGGAAGGGCCCTTCCCCTTCCGGCCGGTAGAGCCAGGCCGCACATTGTTGGCCTGAAGAGGTGAAGGTGACTTCATCGCGAGTCAAAGATTTCTCCCTTCGGTCGAAATGACAAGCGGTGACGGTCGAAATGACAAATGCGAATTAAGGCATTCTTACCCAGCGTTCAAGATACGAAGGATGATTTTCATGGTCTGCGGATTTGCCGCGGCCGCCTGGTGCATGAACAGGCTTGGGATGAGCCTCCATTCGAAATCGAGCTTGTGGTTGGTCCCGACTCCTGGCAGGGTCGCCATTTCGAAGGGGGCCATGGAGTCCCGTTCGTGGTAGATGCAGTGGAGGTCGAAATGGATCCTCTCGAGAAATCGAGGATCCTTCACGCTGTCCACCACGGCCGAGTCCTGAACCGTCTCATCGATTGTCTTCGAAATGGGCGCCGGGAGGTATTTGATGAGCGGCTCGAGCCGGTGCGGAATGCCAAGGAGCGGCGCACATACCAGAAGCATTTTGTCGACCTTGGCGCAGAGCTCCTCGCTCAGCCACGCCCCATACAGGGCCGCATTGCCGCCATAGCTCACGCCGATAACATCAAATGCGTCGAATTGCCTTGAAAGCTCGACAAAGCGACCGGCAAAGGTGGAGACCGGCTGGGTCGTCAGGAATGAATTGGGCACGGCATGGATCCGGTATCCCAGGCGCTTGAAGGCCGCGAACCAGGGCTTGAATATAAAGATCGGAGCACCGAATCCTCCAAGAAACAGCAGATCCTTCTTTTCGTTTTGCATCATTTTCTCTTCTCTCTATCTCTATATTCTTCAGACGTTTATCGGAGTCGAAATTCTCCAAATGATAAATCCGAGCTAATCCACCGTCTTACGGCCGGTGGATTAGCTCGGATTTAGGCTTCTTTCAGAAGTTGCTTCAAAAGGGCCTGTATGGTGAGAGTCTCGAAGGGTTTGTCGCAGATGGCGGAAACACCCGATTGCCGCACCGCGGTCAGGCGGCTCTCTTCGGTTTCGCTGGTGACCATGATGATCGGGATCGAGCTCTGGCTGCTGCTCTCCCTCACGTACTGAACGAGCTCCCGGCCGTCCATTTCCGGCATGTTGTAGTCGGTCACCAGCAGGTCGAAAAACTCCTCGCGCAGTTTCTCTATGGCTTCCTTGCCGTTTTTGGCCTCGGTAATGTTTTCAATGCCGATGTTGGTGAGCACCCGGGAGATATGGCGGCGAGCCGTCAGGCTGTCGTCAACCACCAGGGTGTTGATGTTGCTCAGATCGATATCCCCCTCATATTCGGCCTCGGGAGCAATGTATTTCAGGGTGGAGTAAAGCGCCCGGTTCAGGTCCGCCGGGTCGAAGGGCTTCGGCAGGATGGCGATGACCCCGGCCTGGCGGATCGGTTCGAGATATTGCTCGTCCGTTTCGCTGGAGATGAGCATGAAGGGGATGTCGGTCAGGTCGGGATTGTCCCGCATGGCCCGGACCAGATCGGTGCCGGTCATGTCCGGCAGGTGCATGGCACTGATGACCAGATCGGGTTCCTCCAGCGGCATCGTGGTCAGTGCGCTGCTCCCATCCCTCACGCACAGCGGGTTCCTGGCGCCGGCCTCCTCCAGGCGGTGGCAGATGATGCGCCCCTGCGTGGGTGAGGGCTCCACGAGCAGGATCAGCAGATCGGCAATGGTCATTGCTTCCATGGAGTGCGGCTCCTGTTTTGATGACAGGGCAACAAGCTGTCAACCGGAAAAGCGACGTTGGAGCCTTTCATCCGTACATCTTCGCGGCTTGCGTAGATGTGGGCTCAATGTCAATGGGCCAAGTGAGTTTACAGTTAACAGTCGACAGTCGAGAGTGAGAATCCGGTAACTCTCGACTCTGAACTGTTGACTGTCGACTTAGGACTCAATTTCGGATTTGCTTTGCCATGTCAGGCTAATTTGGTTGCGGCTTCGCCGCTCTAGGGTAAAGGGTACCAGAGTTCCGGGGGCAAAGCAATAAAAGCCTGCAAAAGTCCGTAAGACAAGGGCAAACGAGCGCCTGGAATCGCCCTCATCCGATTTTGGAGCGGGCTAGCGGATATCCTCGAGCTGGTCCGGGAACTCGTACTTCATCATGAAAGGATAGGGGTGAATGGGGTGGGGCAGCGCACTCTCTCCGTACGGGGTCCTCAGCACGGCGTCATCTCCGGCCTCGGTGAGCAGGAACCGGAATCGCGGTAGGGCCGGGTTTCCTCCGCGGCTCCAGGAGAGGAGGGAGATGCGACCCTCGCTCACGGAGAGTTCCTTCCTCATCTCCTCCCCGGGCGGGGCCAGGAGGATCCCTTCCACGATGGCCCCGTCGCGGGCCGCGTACCGGGCGACTACGAGGGGGCCGTATAGACCCTCCTGAAGCATCTGGTTGGCTATGGTGTCTGCCAGGGAGCTGTGCCGGCCGATCCGCTTCTGCAGCTCTTTCACATCCCAGCGTGCGGCCCGTCCCGGTGAAGAAAAGGGTGAGGCCCCGATCGAGTAGCCGGCCCACGCCCGGATCACGAACCCGACCAGCCCGGCCGCGATGCGTTGTACCAGATGAATCGGTCGATGCGACCGCGGCTGACCCGTATGTCCTCCCGGCCGATCTTGTCCGGGAGGCCCACCACGATCACGTCCACGATCGTTCCATCGATCCCCTTGTAGTGGCCTATGAGGCGGACCTCGGATCTCTTTTCCTTGAGCGCGATTCTCGCCTGTTTGTAGCTCTCGCGGAAGCCGTCCTTCTCCTTTTCCAGCCGCGCTGTCAGCTCCTCTCCTCTGACCTTGGCGTATACTTCAACCGCACCCATCAGGAATGCGACAGCGCCGAGGATCACCAGGAGTGCGGCGATGAGTCGGACGGTACGGGCGGGGTGGCTCCGACCCCCGACGACGCCGAGCCCCAGGCAGAGCGCGGGCGCGAGCAGCAGGAACCACGCACCGAGGAAGGGCACCCTGCCCAGTGAGTACGCCACCGCGAAGCCGGCCAGGGCCACCTGAGCGAAGGCGAGGCAGACGAGCGAGACCAGAGGATGCCCTGCGGATCTTTCAGGTCGATTGACGTGGTGTGACGATCTTTTCATAATATCCGAAGGCTTCACCGCAAAAAAAGAACAAGAGATTCTACATGGCTCATCATACTGTCCGAAAAGCTTATCAGGAGCTTGCTGCAAGGATCAATAGATTCCCCCAGGGCGCTCCGCCCACCCGGCTTCTCTTTGAAATTCTGGAGATGCTCTTCTCCGAAAAGGAGGCCGAGCTCGTCTCTCTTCTCCCGATCAAGCCCTTCAACGCTCAAAGGGCCGCCGCGCTCTGGCACGAGTCCGAAGAAGAGGCGAAAAAGATCCTGGCCGAGCTGGCGGGACGGGGAATTCTGCTCGACATAGAGGAGAACGGCGAGTCCCGGTACATCCTCCCTCCTCCCATGGCCGGTTTCTTCGAGTTCTCCCTGATGCGCCTTCGTCAGGATATCGACCAGAAGGTACTCAGCCGACTCTTCCATGAATATCTGAACGTGGAGGAGGACTTCATAAGAGAGCTGTTCGCAACGGGGGAGACAAAGCTCGGTCGGACCTTCGTTCATGAGCCGGCCCTGCCCGACGACAAGTCCATTCATGTCCTGGACTATGAAAGGGCGAGCGAAGTCATCAGGACTGCCAAGAATATAGGCATCGGTCTTTGCTACTGCCGGCACAAGATGGAGCACCTGGGGAAATCATGCAAGGCCCCCATGGATATCTGCATGACCTTCAACTCCGTGGCCGGCTCTCTGAACAAACACGGGATCACGCGGGAGGTGGATCGTGCTGAAGCGCTCGACCTCCTTCAACAGGCCTATGAGAACAACCTTGTCCAGTTCGGAGAGAACGCAAGAGAGAAGGTCGGTTTTATTTGCAACTGTTGTGGCTGCTGCTGTGAGGCCATGATCGCGGCCCGACGCTTCAGCACGCTCTCTCCTGTTCACACGACCAACTTTCTCCCCAGCGTCGATGAACTATCTTGTGTGGGCTGCGGGAAATGCGTTTCTGTCTGCCCCGTGGAGGCCATGGGGCTCGTGGGAGCGAACGATCCCCGGAAAAAGACCGGGAAAAAGGCCCGCGTGGATAGAGAGTCATGCCTGGGCTGTGGTGTCTGTGTCCGGAATTGCCCGAAGAACAATCTTCGACTGACGCCGATCGCCGAACGCGTCATAACCCCCATCGACTCGGCCTACAAGACGGTGCTCATGGCCATCGAGCGGGGACGATTCCACGATCTCCTCTTCGACATCAAGGCACTCTGGAACCACAGGGTCATGGGCCTCGTTCTGGGGGCCCTCCTGAAACTTCCCCCTGCAAAACAAATACTCGCCAACGAACAGGTCCGATCGCGATACCTGGAGCACCTCTATTCCCGAATCCGTTAGACAGGAGTTCCCACCGCTCAAAGACAGTCTTATCCAATGATTCCCGATAG
>CAZFWM010000452.1:0-5325 GCA_964522545.1 uncultured Thermodesulfobacteriota bacterium | reverse complement strand
TTAGAATATCCGGTAATATTATATGGTTAGCCGTCGTCCTAAAATAGCCACACCCTTATGATTTGCCATGGAGTTGAATGGATGAAGACAGAGCCCGATGCACCCCGAACTTACTGGCCCATCGCCGCAACCGTCGGGATGGTTTACGGGATCGGCCTCAGCCTGCTCGAGCTGGGACTGAAGATCCGGGTTTATCTCTTTACGGTCTTTCAACTCATAGCCAAGGGCCCCTCGGACCCGATCGTCCAGCACGGAAGCATGCTGATCCTGCGCCACACCTTCTGGATCACCCTTGTTTACTGCATCCTCGGGGCCGGCCTGGGAGCTCTGATCGGCCGGGTCCATGTCATCCTCCAGCGGACCCGGCGGTCCGGCCCTCTCCGCTCTCCTGCTGCGTTCTACATGGCGCTCTTTCTCATTCCCCTTCTCTTCTCGATCATCTATGGAAACATCCATTTGGCTCTCGCAGGAACAGGGGGGCTCTTCAAATCCGCCGGGGCGAAGTGTATCTTCGCGGCCCTTGGGGCGGGGATCGCCGGCCCTTTGCTCGCCTGCCTCTTATACGCCGCAGCCTCCTGGCTCGGCCGGCGTCCCGCCATTGCGGCACTCGGCACAAGAAGGCATCTCTTCATCTCCCTCTCCCTGGTCATGGCCCTGATTGCCGGGATCTCTTATCTCCCCCTGACCATCCTGGGTCGCGGCCCCGCGTCTTTCCGCTCTGAATCGCCGGAAACGGCCCCGGCCGCCCCCAATGTGATCCTCATCGTCCTCGACACCCTGCGGGCCGATCGCCTGTCCTGCTACGGCTATCCTCATCCCACAACACCGAACCTCGACCGATTCGCCATGGAGGCGACGCTCTATGAGCAGGCCTATGCCCAGTCCCCATGGACCCTCCCCTCCCACGCATCGATCTTCACAGGGGCCTACCCCTCGCAACACGACACCCAGGGCGAGCACCTGCACCTGGATGATGAGCACCGGACAATCGCCGAGGCCCTGGACGAGGCCGGATACCGGACGGCCTGTTTTGCCAACAATCCCTGGCTCTCCCGATTCGCCAACACGGTCCAGGGCTTCGAACACGTAGAGCCGGTCTGGGTCTCTGTTTTCAACCTCCACCGCCCCATCCTGCTCCAGGCCCTCGCCGCCTCCATCTCGAAGCCGGTGCGCGACGACGGGGCCGCGAGGACAAACGAGCTTGTCTTTTCCTGGCTCGACAAAGTCGGAGAAGATAGCTCACCCTTTTTCCTCTTCATAAACTACATGGAGGTACACGACCCGAATCCGTACCGCCCCGGCTATGTCGAGCCCTTCATCCCACCGGGCCGGTCCGAGCGCGAGCTGAAGAACTTCCGGGTGGAGAACCAGCTCCATTACTACCCCGGGCAGAAGGAGTTCACCCCCAGGGTCTTCGAGATGCTCAGTACGCTGTACGATGGAGAGCTTCGCTACCTCGACGAGAAGCTCGGCGAGCTCTTCGAAGGGCTCCGGGCCCGCGACGTCTACGAAGAGGCCCTGATCATCATCACCTCCGACCACGGAGAATGCCTCGGCGAACACGACCTCTGGGGACACCAGTTCTCACTCAACAACACCATCCTGCGTGTTCCGCTCCTGGCCCGCCTCCCCTCCCGCTTCCCCCCCGGAGGGCGCATCTCCGCTCCGGTCCGCCTGATCGACATCGCCCCAACGATCCTCGACGTCCTCGCCCTGAACGACCCGCTCCTTTCCGGCCAGCTCCCGGGAATGAGCCTCCTTGCTCCGGACCTCGAAGACGGTGCGCCCCGCGACGCCGTGGCCGAGTACGCCCGGCCCATCAATGTGGTCAGAGCGATCGAGCAATGTTTTCCCGACCAGGACCTGTCCGGCTGGCTCAGGCGGATGCACTCGCTTCAGGCAGGGGATTGGAAGTACATCTGGAGCTCGGACGAGCAGGAGTCGCTCTTCCACATCGCCGAGGACCCGGCGGAACTTCACGACCTCTCCGCTGAAAGGCCCGGCAACCTGGCCGAGCTATCCGATCGGCTCGCGTCAAAAGGGCTCGCCTTCAGGGAGCGAGGCGATGAGGAGGCGGGCTTTGTGGTGGCGCCGGACGAGCGGACCCGGGAGCAGCTCAAGGCACTGGGTTATTTGGAATGAGGGGCGACCGAGCCGGCCGCCCCCATGAATGCATCCGGCGCTAATGAACAAAACCGCATCTTCGATGCGGACCTAATTGAGGGTCGTTGCGAGGACCGAAGGGACGAAGCAATCCGCTGGGCGTCCCGGCATGTTGAGCCCGGGGGATTGCTTCGGGGCTCCGCCCCTCGCAACATCCTCAAGTTGCTCAATTGTCGAATTTATAATTTCCTATGCAACGAGAAAAGAATCCCTAATAAAGGTGCTCCCCCTGGGTCATGAAGGCACGGAAGCCGTCGCGGTCGCGGGAGGCCGCATCCAGGCGCTTCACCCCTTCCTTGAGAGAATCCAGATCCGTGGCCGTGGAGAGACGCAGGTAATGCTTGCCCTCGATGCCGATCTGGCCGAAGGACTTCCTGTCCATGGTGGCCACGCCGTAAGTGTAGAGGGCGAACATCTGGAACAGGGTGGACGGCGATGTATGGGCCTTGATGTCGTCGGGAAGCCCCCCGTAGGCCTCCAGCACGCCGAGTGATTCACACACCCCGGCGATATTCGGGAATACGTAGAAGGCCCCAATCGGCTTTGCGCAGGTCACGCCGTCGATCGCGTTGAGCGCGTCCACCACGTAGTTTCGCCTCTCCTCGAAATTGCGGACCATCCCTGCGATGATTCCCTTGTTCTCCTCGTTCTCGAGGGCCGCCTTGCCGGCCATCTGGATGAAGGGCGGGGTGCAGGAGATGATGTTCACGTTGAAGGTCTTGAAGAGGTCGGCCTCCTCCTTGGTGGGCAGGAGCGCGTAGCCGAGACGCCAGCCCGTCATGGCAAAGGTCTTCGAGTGGCCCGAGACCAGCACGGTCCGTCCGGCCATGCCCGGCATGGAGGCGATGCTCACGTGCCGGCTCCCGTCGAACAGGATGTATTCGTAGACCTCGTCCGAGTAGACCCGGGCCTCGGGGCCCGCCTTGGACTGGATCACCTCGGCGATCGCCCGGAGGTCGCTCTCTGCGATGACCCCCCCGGTCGGGTTGGAGGGGGAGTTGATGATGATCACCTTGGTCTTCGGGGTGATGAGCTGCTCCAGGTCGCCGGCGCTGAAGCTGAACCCTTTCTCCTCTTCCAGGTGGAGCGGGACCGGCTTTGCCCCGACAAAGGTGATCCATGATTCATAGATCGGGAAGCCCGGGCTCGGGTAGATCACCTCGTCGCCGGGATTCACATAGGCGAGCATGGTGTAGGATATGGGGGGCTTGGCCCCCGGTGTGACCACGACCCGGTCGGCCTCGGCCGGGATATCCCGGGTCTCGGCGATCTGGCGGGCGATGGTCTCCCTGAACGGCTCCAGGCCGCCGGGGTCGCAGTAGTGGGAGTTGCCTGCGTCGATCTCCCGATGCGCAGTGGCATTGATGTTGTCTGCGCTGTTGAAGTCCGGCTCTCCCAGATTGAGCTTGATCACATTCATTCCGGACTGCTCGACGGCCTTGATATCGCCCCCCACCTTGAAGGCATTCTCTGTACCCAGCAGCTTGATCCTGTCCGCGATGATCGCCATGTCTCTCCTCCTCTTTGTGATTACTGTTATACGGAAATCAATTTCTTTGTTGAAAGGACAGAAAAAGAAGATTAGATAATTCGGTTCGGAGTGTCAAGTTAAAGCAAGACGCCCCCTGATCCCTGATCTCTCCAATCCCTTTTGACATCGAGTCCGACAGAGAATAAAATACCTCCTGCTGAAAAGTGCGTTTGTTTGTTTAAAACCGTCTAAACGAGAAGAAGCGTCTCGTCGACCTGCCCTGCGGAGGCTTCATGAGAAGGGAGATCCGAATCGGACTCTGCGTCCTTGCCCACCCCTTGGAAGTGGGTCATGACCGGGCCGCGCAGCTACTGGAACAGGCTTCCGGCTTCCTGAGAGAGGACCCGCGGCTCCAGCCCGAAATCTTTCCGGTCCCGGTGGATGATCTCCAGCGTGCAGTCGAGGCCGGTGAGCTGCTTGCCAAGGCTGATGCGGACGCCATAATCCTCCTCCTGGCCACATGGAGTGACGACGCCCTGGCCCTGCGGATCCAAGAGGCTACGGGGCGCCCCATAATCCTGTGGGCCCTTCCGGGGATTCACACCGGCTCTCTCTGCGGGTGCCAGCAGATCAATGCATGCATGAAAGAGATAGGACTCCCCTCCTGGTTCTTCTACGGGGAAATAGGGGACCCGCGCACCAAGGCGGAGCTGCCGGTCCTGGTCCGAGCGGCCAGTCTGCGCAGGCGGCTGGGCCGGACGCGGATCGGGCTCCTGGGCCGGCGGACCCAGGGCATGCTGGAGACGGCCTTTGACGAGTTCGGAATCCGGCAGATTTTTGGGACCGAAATCATACAGGAAGAGAGGGGGGCCTTTCTTCAGAGGGCCATGACAAGGGATCCCGCTCTTCTGAGAGAGACATGGGATTCCATAAAAGCCAAAGTCGGCAGCCTACAGGTCCCGGAGGATTCAATATGGGATGCCCTGAAGGTCTACAAGTCCCTCGAGGAATTCATGGACCGAAAAGACCTTTCCGGTGTTGCCGTCGACTGCTACCCTGATGCACTGGGCGTCTTCTGCCTGGCCGCCTCTCTCCTCTCCGAGGCGGGACGGGTGGTGGCCTGCGAGGCCGATGTCCACGCAACCCTGGCCGCCCTGGTGGCCGCGGACTTCTCACAGGGCCCAGTGCACAATACAGACCTGCTCCACGTCTACGCGGAAGAGCAGAGCGCCCTCTTCTCCCACTGCGGCGCCGGGGCCTTTTCCCTTGCGTCGAGTCGCGAAGAGATCTGCCTCGCCCCTGTCCGGCTCGCCGAAAAAGGATGCTGTGTCCATTTTCCGGGACGGGCGGGTCCGGTCACACTTATCAATCTGCTAGGGAGGAGCGGGACCTACAGGATGTGTATCCTGGAGGGAGAGGCCATACCCGGGGAGATGGACTTTCCGGGCAACCCGGTCCGGGTCGGGCTTCCGGTCTCTGTGGATGATTTTCTGGAGGAAGTGGCGGTAAAGGGATTTGGACATCACTGGGTGATCGGATACGGAAAATTCGGGAGGATCCTGGCCGAATTCTGCAGGCATATCGGTATTCAGGCCAGACTTCTTAAAAAAGGTATTTAAAAATTTCTCAAACTGTGATACTCGACAGTCAGAAGTTCTCCTGCCTGAATTTCCCTAACGGAATTCCTCTCC
>CAZFWM010000451.1:0-5347 GCA_964522545.1 uncultured Thermodesulfobacteriota bacterium | reverse complement strand
GCGGATCCCCAAGACTGGGCCTCCAGCGGATACAATGCCGCTTCGCTCCGATATATGTCGGTCATAAACAAAGAGATGATTGCCGTGAGCACGCTGGCCACCACAAAGATCTTCAGGATGAATTTCATGTTCCTTCGAACCACGGCCACATATTCGAGAAAATCGATCGCATCCCCCGAATCCGCCCGCTGAGCCTGTTCGCCACTCTCCACCGGCGATGCGCCTTCCTGCTCTTTATGCCCCGGTCCCATCGTCTCCTTCTCCACTTCCATGGTCAGATCCTCCTCCACAGGTCTACCGAGTCGCGGCTACGACCACACCAGCGGCCGTGGCCGTCTCGAAGAGCATCCGGGTGATCTTCCCGGCGAACTCGAGGTAATCTGTCTCATCGGTCTCTTCGGGCACGATGATGGTGTCTCCCGGCCTGAGAACCAGACCGTAAAAACTCCCCATTACCCATTCGTGAGAGCCCCGATCCCAGAAGATTCCGGAATAGCCCTCCTGCTCTCGGCTGACCACGGTGCCGTCGGCCAGGATCGCATAGATCTGGTCCTTGTCCGCGTCCTCTGTCGGCCCACCCACTTTGCTCAGATAATAGTTGATCGTCTTGCCATTCTCGTGGAGGATCGACGTCGGGTTGTAGACCGAGCCGAGCACGGAGACGTGGGCCGGCATGTACGGGATGTGCAAGGTGTCTCCTGTCTCCAGGACAAGGTCCATGGGACCTCCCTCGAGCTCGTCGATCGGCTTGAGCTGGATCACCAGTCTTCCGGTCACGTCGACCCGCTTCATCTGCTCTAGCAGCATCCTGCGGGCCTGGATCGATTTCTCCAGCGAATCGAGCTCCTCCCCGGAGAGGGAGGTATCGGTTGCGCGGGCCGTGTCGGCCAGTATCTCCTGCTCGAGCTCCTGTCTCATCTTATCCAGTGCTTCCCGCTGCTGCGCTTTTACCTTTTCTCGGGTGAATATCGCCCCCCTCAGGTAGGCTTCGTCCGTAAAGCCGTCAGCCCTCCTGAGCACGGAGCTGAGCCGCTCATTCTCCTGGATCGGATAGGTTCCCTGAAACATCACCTCCCCGAGGATCTTCACCGTGAGCTCGAGATCCAGCTCCGGAATTTTGCGCACAACGAGATGATCATAGTCCTGGAGGACAATGTTTTCCTCGGGATCGCCGCTGAGCGCGCTCTCCAGGTCGAGGTCGATGTACTCGGTCTGAACTCCCTCCTGGCTAACATGGAAGCGAGCGAGTTCGGCTCTTTCTACGTACGCATTCTTCACGATATTCCCGGCAGCCATGACGAGGTCCCTGATCCGCATGTCCTCTGTGAGCTCGAAGGTCCCGGGGCTCCTTACCATCCCCGAAATCTTCACCTCCTCCTTAGGCCGCCGCTCATAAAGACTGTGAACGACCACACGATCGAGGTCATGGAGAACAAGGTCCTCGGCTTCGTCCCCTTCGAGGGCCCTGCCCAGGTGGAAGGAGATCGCCACCAGCTCGAACTCATCGAGCCGGCGGAAGAGCTGGGCTTCCTCCAGAAGGGCCGTATGGGTCATATCGCCGGCCTTCCGCACCAGGTCGCTCACCCGCATCCCTTTCTCCAGTGCGAAGGATCCCGGCTTTCTCACCTCCCCATCGATCTTCACATGGGGTTTCTCCTGCAAGTCCCACTTCGAATAGACCGTCACAATATCGAGTGGTGTCACAGCGAGATCGTGCCCCGCCTCACAGGCCAAAGCCTTTTCAAGATCAAAGGTGATAATCTCTCTACCGTAATCGGGCTCCCAGTAGTCGGTCACGCGGGAAATCTCGGCCCGGGACATAAACGTATCATCCGTGGGACCTCCGCTCAGGGCGATCAGGTCGCTGATTCGCATCTCAGAATGATAAGTAAATGTTCCGGGGTGTCGGACTTCACCCAAGATCTGAGCGATCTTCTGGTTTTCGAAATGTTCTTTAGGATATATTTCAATCGTATCCCAGAAAGTCAGCTCCAGATTGTGGTCCCGGTCCCCCTCCAGTGCCTTGCCTAGATGAAAAGGGATCACCTTGAGGTGATAGTCCGGCTCCTCGTACCTCACGATCCGGGCAAATTCCAAATACGGTTCAGGTGGAAAGTCATCGAACCCGGAGGGAAACAGATCAGCCACTCGCATGTGCTCCTTCAGAGCATAGTCCCCCGGGCGAAGCACATGCCCGCGGAGGTAGACCACGTTGATGATCTCCGGGTAGATCGGACTGATCTTGACCAGATCCCGGTCCTGCAGAGAGATTTTGAGATTCTTCCTGTTCCGGGGCGTCTCCGAAAGGTCGAAATCAAGGGCGATCCGCTCCTCATGAGGCACCACGCGCTCGATCTGTACTCGCTGGAGATAGCCCATGGGCACGAGCCCCCCGCTCAGCTCGATGAGCTCCTCAAGGGTCGTGCCGTCAGACATCTCATATATGGCCGGCCGTTTCACCTGTCCCGCAATCCCTACCACCGGTCCGATGGGCGGAATGAATATCGTGTCCTGTGAGAGGAGCTTTTCATCGGCGTTCTTATCTGCCTTGAGGAGAAAGTCATATAGGTCGATGGTCCGGACAACCTCCTGGTTCCGGATGAGCTTGATGGACCGCATGGATCCTTTCCGGGAAGGGCCGCCGGCGGCAAAAAGGGCGTTGAAGACCGTGGAGAGCGAGCTCAGGCTGTAGGATCCCGGATTCACTGCTTCACCTACAACATAGACACGTATCGTGCGAAGCTTTGCCAGGGTCACGTTCATGTCGAAATCAGAGAAGTACTTATCGAATTCCTGGCGCAGGAAATCCTTGAGATCGCCAAACCGGAGCCCCCATACCTTCACCACCCCCGCCTTTGGAAGCGTGATCTCTCCGTTGCGGTCGACACTCACACGATAGGTCCCTTCGACCCGGCCCCACAATGTAATGGCCAGCTTATCGCCAGGGCCGACCAGGTAATCAGGACCGACCGGCACGTCCATGATCGGTGCAAAAGTGGAGACGGTTCTTCGGAATGTCCGGTATCCGAACTGGTGTATGGCTTTCGGCACCTCAGAGGGCATCCGTCCCCTGAAATAGGACTCGATCTCCGAAACCTCCAATTCTTCTAACTCAACCCTCTCCTCGGCTCCGGGAACTCCGACCTCATCGGCCTCCTCCCCGACAAGCTCCGGCAGAAGTTCGGTCCCACCGAGCTTTTCGATCATCTCAGGGCTTGCCTCCATCTCACCTGTCGGGAGCATTGTTGCATCCCCAGGCAGACCTGCCCCCTCAATGAGCTTCTTGATGGACTCAGGAATCTCGGGCCCCATCATAGCCCCCTCCGGCGGTGCCAGCCCCTCGGGAATCTGCTTGGGTGGAGGTGGCGCCTCTTCGGCCCTGAGGACCGATCGGCCAAGAGGGAGCAGGAGAAACAGGCAAAGGGCCGGAATCCAGATACAAGCCCCCCTCCGGTCCATTCTCATCCTTGTGCTCATTCTTTTCATCCCTTCTTCATCGTGTGCCGGATGTGCCGTAACTTTTCGAAGCCTTGCCTCATTTCATAGAACCGAGGGCCGGCAAACAGGCGCCAAGGCCTCGTTAAAATCGAAACCGATAGCTAATGTGGGCTATCCAGTTGTTCCTCACATCTCCTTGGGTATGTTCGAAGTTCTCTGCCCGCTCGAACCCAAGGCCGGCAGACAGGTCCATCCACCAGGAAGGAGCGTATTGAAAATCGATCCGCTGCCGGAAGATCGTCTCGTCGACACCCGGCTCATCGCGGCAGGGTTTCCGCTCTTCATATTCGAAATCGAAGCCTAGTCGAATGTCTTTAAAGAGATAAAAGGTGGTGCGGCCGAAGATGCTCAGCGTATTCGGGCCGGCCGGGTGCCCGAGGAGAAGCCCGTTGTATGTATAGCCGGATTGATAAAGGTGGTGGATTGCATACTGGAGGTGGGTGCGGACTACCTCTACCCTCAGGTCGAGTCGGCCCCCCGCCGTGATACGGGGTATATAGAGGCCCGCAAGGAGACTGTTACGGCTGGGAAGCCCCCCCGCCTCGTCCTCACCATAGAGCTCTCCGTAGAGCTCCGTGTTTCTCAAAAATGGGATCGTAAGGCGTATATCGACACCGGCCAGGTGGTTGCTGTTGTCTTCGCCGCCCTCCAGGTTCTCGCCGCCCAGGATCTGAAAAAAGTCCCCCACACTCACATGAGGCACTCCCTTGCCGCCGAACATAATTGTTCGGGCCGCGCCGATCTCGATGACCGGGTGAGGCCGGATGCACACCCTCATCCCGAGAAACAGGGGATGGCCGATCACCCGGCTGTCTTCCATTTCGGTGAGGAAGAGGGATGCCTTGATCAGGCCCAGGTACCCGAAATACCACGGCAGCTTGAAGGGGGAAGAAGAGGAGATCTGGATCATGTCCAGAGGCGGGGCATTGCCTGAGAGCACGAGGGTCCCATGATCCCCCTGCCCCCACTTCAGAGACTCCCGCCCGGCCATGATCTCGAGCCGGCCGATATTGAACTTTGCATGGCCGCTGTGGTTGAGAAAGGAGACCTCGTCCCCCTCCCCGGAGAATGTTTCGAAATTGGCCAAAAGCACGGGATGATAATAGAATGAAAAGAGCCCGAAAAGGTTGGCCTGGGCCCCGAAGTCCAGGATCAGATTGTTTTTGCCGTCGAGGACCACACCCTCTTCACCGACCCAGAGAGGGGTGCCCTCGGTAGCATAAAGCCTGGCCCCCTTCGGACTGAAGACGCTGAGGTTCCTTGGTCGTCTCTCCACAAATCCGTAACGGATCCTCGGCTCCCCCAAGGGCTTGAGCCGGCTCTTTAAAAGCTCATTCTGGGAGAACTCGATATACCGCGTCTCCCGTTCGAACTCTTCCAGTAGCCGCTCCAGCAGCCCCTTTGCAAAGGCGTGGACCTCCTCGTCCCCCTCGCTACTCTCCTGACCGGACTTGGCCTCTACAAGCAGACGTCCGACCTCGATCCTGCTGAAAGGCTTCATCCCCCAGATCGCGTTGTTGATATACCCCATGGCGCTCAGCTTCTCCAGAGCAGGATATACCCAGCTGTCCAGGGGAACGTTTACCGAGGAGAGTCCAAAGCCGGGCCCGGGATGGGATAACAAGATCAGGAGAACAAGGGCGGCATTACGAAAACAAATGCTGCCTCTTCGGGATTTCAGAGTGGAAAATCCGGAACGTTGCTGAAAAAGAAACTTCATCCAAGAACATCGCACGTTTAAACGAAGCCTATATTGCAATTTAAGAAAAATATGGAGTAATTTAACTTTATTATTTATATACTCGACAGTCAGAAGTTTTCTTAAGCTGCGTCATTCAGAAGTGTATCT
>CAZFWM010000450.1:0-5359 GCA_964522545.1 uncultured Thermodesulfobacteriota bacterium | reverse complement strand
ACAGCGACGAAGCAATCCCCAGCGTCCATTGGCGTGTGAAACTCGGGGGATTGCTTCGCTTCGCTCGCAACATCCATGACTTTTTCCGCATTCACATTTGATCATCTTCTCTCTGCGTCTCTGCGTTAAAACTCTTCAACGGAAAAATTGGATTTCCCATGCGATCGGGCCCGTACAAAGTCTACCGCTCATTCTCTATCCGTTCAAGGACCAATGTGGTATGGTCCATTAACGATTCTGTCTGCACTTGGGAGACCCAAGATGAGATTCGGAATCATCCTGCTGAAGAACCTGCTTCGGCGAAAGACGCGAAGCGTGCTCACCGTGATCGGCATTGGTGTTGCCATCGGGGCGGTAGTTGCCCTCATCTCCATCTCCCAGGGCTACATGGACATATGGCTTGAGTACGCCGACATCCGGGGGACCGACATCAGGGTCCTTCAGAGATCCGACGCGGCGGCCGGGATCTTTTCCTCGATCGACCAATCCCTGAAGGCGAAGCTGGCGGAGATCCCCGGCATCAGGACCGTGACGGGCACCCTCGTCGATGTAGTGACCATCGACGACCGGCCCTGGCTCGGGATCTTCGGCCAGGAGCCGGGCGCCTATGTACTCGATCACCTCAACGTCATCGAAGGGAGAATGATCAGCCCGGGCCGAAAAGAGCTCATCATGGGAAAACTCCTGTCCGAATCCCTGAACCGGAAGGTGGGGGACGAGGTGGACATCGAGGCCGACCTCTTCGAGATCGTGGGGCTATTCGAGAGCGGCAGTATGTACGAGGATGGGCTTGTGATCACGAACCTTTACGAGCTCCAGGAGCTGATGATGCGGGAGGGACAGGTCACCTTCTTCGAGGTCCAGGTCAAGAGCCCCACGCTCATCCCCACGGTCAAGGAGTCCATCGAGGCCGCCTTCCCCTCGCTCGCTTCCCTGGAGGAGAGGGAGGCGGCCCGCGGCGACTTCGGCCTTCGCCTCATCCGCTCCCTCTCCTGGGCCGTCTCCAGCATCGCTCTGCTCGTCGGGGTGATCGGCACGATGAACACCATGTTCATGTCCGTGTTCGAGCGGACCCGGGAGATCGGAATCCTCCGGGCCATCGGGTGGAAGCGGGGCCGGGTGCTCAGGATGATCCTGGGGGAGTCGCTGCTGCTGAGCTTCCTCGGAGGCGGTTTGGGCTGCCTCCTCGGCGTGCTTACCGTGGAGGTGATCGTCCTCTTCCCCCAGACCCAGGGTTTTATCTATGGACAGTACAATCCGACGGTATTCTGCCAGGCCATGGCCGTGGCCCTCACCTTGGGGGTGGCAGGAGGCCTCTACCCCGCCTACCGGGCCTCCAGACTCTCGCCCCTGGAGGCCATACGGTATGAATAGAACGGACGGCGTGGAAGCCGTCCCTCCGGGGTGATTTTTATGAAGAAGATCATCGTCGAAACGAGAGAGTGGCCATCGCCCGAAGCCTCGCCAATGAGCCGGCCCTCCTCTTGGCCGACGAGCCGACCGGAAACCTCGACTCCTCGACGGCCGCCACCATCATCCGCCTCCTCCAGGAGATCAACAAGGATCAGGGGATGACGATTATCATGGTCACCCACGACATCCAGGTCGCCGCAGCGGCCCACCGGACCGTCCGGATGCTCGACGGCCGGATCGTCTAGCCTTTTATACCTTTGCTTTCGCTGCCCGGCAGCTCTAACAAGCGAACATCCTCGAGATCGACATCGCGGCCTGAGGCTTTTTTTGAAGCGATGAGATCTCGCCTGGAAACGACGTAAAACTCCTGCCTCTGATAGTGCATGGTTTCCCTTCGGCTCCAAGCCTCTTGAAATGTCAATCCAGGAGTAGACGTCTGAACGTCAATTCTGACCCGGTCCTTGAAGATGGTTATTTCATTTTTTAGGATCTCATCCACTCCGGTGAGGGAGGCGGTTCCCAAGCCTGCATTCAACAGGGCGTCAAGGAGTCGCTGGACATTGTCTGGAGTTGCTTCGATGAGAATATCGAGATCAAAGGTCGCCCTCGGCACACCGTGAAGGACCGATGCAATCCCTCCGATTACGATATATTTGACTTCATGCTGCTGAAAGGATCTGAATACGTCCTTTAACCTGTTGAGCATCTTTTAGGTCCGGAAGTTTCGGGTTCACTTCTAAGGCCAGATCCGTAAACATACAGAGGAAGTCCATCCTCTCGGTCAAGGTCAACGATTGAAACCAGCGGGCTTTCGCCTCGATGTTCTCTTCCTTGCGATCATGTGAAACCGATGCCTTCATACATCAACTCTACCAAACGAGCGCATTTCCTGCAATGTAACAAGGCACGGCACCTTGACTATTCCTTTACACAAGTGCCTCTGCAGTCCGGTTCACCGCCCCTGAAATCCCTGCTGGAGTATCCGTTTCATATCGACCTTGGTGAAGCCGGCCGGCACCTGGAAGGTGTCGGCGGGCAGGGCCTTCTCCTCGATGGAGAGGGTCTCCATGACCTCGAGGGTGAGCTCCTTCGTGAAGGGCTCGCGATCGAGCTGTTTCAGCAGCATGGGCCACGCGTCGGGGACCGAATCCCAGGCATCCCACTCCCGGTCCTTCTTGCCCGGGCCCTCAAAGCCGGGAAATTCCGACGACAGGGTCTCGAAGGTTCTCCGCAGGGCAGGGTATTTGCCGGTGACCCACACTTGTCTCTTGGTGGTCGGGCCTTCCACCCTGTACTCCTGACAGGACTGACCGAGGATTGTCTTCTTGTTGCCGGTCTTTCTCAGCTGCATCGACTTCCCGGCCTTGGCCCGGCTCTCCGTTGCCGCTTCCCACTGGGCACGCGCCTCCGGAGGCATCTGTTCCAGCATGCCCTCCATACCCTCCAGCTTCTCGAGGGCCGCTCTGGTCTGCTGTTCCATCTGTTTCATCGTCTCCCTGGATATCTCCATGTACTGCTTCTGCGCCCATATGACGTTGTAGATCTTTCCCTCGTCGAGCCGCATGATGTGAGACGTCCGGGTTCCCTGCACATCTAAATCGAAGCGGACGTTTTTTCCTGAAGAATAGAGGGTCGTCTCCGTGACTTCCGGGGAGATCCCGACACCCTGCGCTTTCCGGAGCAATTCGTCCACGGAGAGGCTGAAGACGAATCCGGACATGGACTCCAGGTCATTGGCCTGCAGCGGGTCCTTCCCGGCGATGGCCGCCAGCTCACCAATCGACAGGCCGAAGGTACGCTGTTTTCCGACGGTGTCCTGGGCAGCTGCGTTCGAGGCCAGGAGGGCGGCGGCGAGGGCGACTGTGAGGAAATTGAAGAATACTTTTTTCATGGTCTCTTCCTTTCTGTTCATACTTCTGGCTCGATGTTCGCGGTAAGGGCGACCGCCGGTCGCCCCTACGATTCCAGCGTTCGGGCCCGGTAAGGGCTACCGCCGGTCGCCCCTACGATTCCGGCGTTCGGGCCCTGTAGGGGCGACCGGCGGTCGCCCTACGGCTCCGGGGCCAGGAAGTCGAGGTCCGCTCCCAGGTGGGCCTGAAGGACATGTTGATCATACATTCGGCGCCAGCCCCGCTCGCAGGGGGGCGGCGGTTGGAACTCCGCCCTTCGGCGCTCCATCTCCGTCTGGCCCACGAGCAGATCGATCCGCCGGCCCTCCACGTCCAGCTCGATCATATCACCGTCCCGGACCAGGGCGAGCGGTCCTCCCGCGGCCGCCTCGGGCGAGCAGTGCAGAACAACGGTGCCGAAGGCGGTACCGCTCATCCGGGCATCGGAGACGCGCACCATGTCGCGCACCCCGGCCCGGGCCAGGCGGCGGGGGATCGGGAGCGACCCGGCCTCTGGCATGCCGGCCCCGATCGGGCCTGCGTTGCGAAGCACGAGGACGTGCTCGGGCGTTACGTGCAGGGCCGGGTCGTCGATCCGTTGGGCCGCGTCCTCGGGCGAATCGAAGACGATCGCCGGCCCTCGGTGTCGAAGAAGGGCCTCCGATGCGGCCGCCTTCTTGATCACCGCCCCCTCTGGGGCCAGTGAGCCGCGCAGGGTGGCCAGGGAGCCGGTCGGCCCCAGGGGGCTCTCGAGTGTCCGAATCGTCTCTTGCCAGTCGCCCGGCGGCTTCACCTCCCCGAGTATCTCCCCGAGGGTGCTTCCCGTGACGCCCACGACGGAGAGGTCCAGTAGAGGCTCGAGGGCCTTGAGCAGCACGGGCACGCCCCCGGCGAAATGGAGGTCCTCCACATAGCCCGAGCCCGCGGGCTTGCAGTTCACCAGAAGGGGTGCCCTCATGGACACCTCATGAAAATCCTCGAGGGTGAGCTCCACACCGACCCGTCGGGCAATTGCGGTCAGGTGGATGACGGCGTTTGTGGATCCACCGAGTGCGAAGAGAACCATAATGGCGTTGCTGAAGGCCTCCCGCTTCAGGATGTCCCGGGGGCGCATCGGCTCTGTTGCCAGCCCGACGGCCCGACGGCCCGAGGCCACGGCGCTGCGCAGTCGATCCCCCCACCCGGACGGTGCCGTGGCCCGCCCGGAAGCATCATCCCGAGCGCCTCGGTGATGCAGGCCATGGTGGAGGCCGTGCCCATGACCATGCAGGTCCCGGCCGTGGGGCAGAGGGCCTCGCGGATCTCGCCGATCTCGGCCTCCTTGACCTCCCCGGCCCGGTACTTGCCCCAGTAGCGACGGCAATCGGTGCATGCCCCGAGTCGCTCGCCCCGCCAGTACCCTGTGACCATCGGTCCTGTCACGACCGAGACGGCCGGGACGTTTGCCGAGGCGGCCGCCATGAGCTGGGCCGGCACGGTCTTGTCGCAACCGCCGAGCAGCACCACGGCGTCCATGGGCTGGGCCCGGATCATCTCCTCGGTCTCCATGGCCAACAGGTTGCGAAAGAGCATGGTCGTGGGATTCGTGAGGATCTCGTTCAGCGAGATCGTGGGAAAGGCGAAGGGGAGCCCCCCGGCCTGTAGGACGCCTCGCTTTACCGCCTCCACGAGCTCGGGCATCCGGCGGTGGCACGTGTTGTAGTCGGACGAGGTGTCCGCAATCCCGACGATCGGCCGCTCCAGGTCGACCCCGTCGAAGCCGGCCGATGCGAGAAAGGCCCGCCGCATGTACTTGCTGAAGTCGGTGTCGCCGTAGGTGGTGAGATTGCGGTCTATGCCGGTCGGGTTTTGTTCATCGGTCATCGGGTTTAGACCTTTCCTGTTGCATGTGCGCTTGTGGCCCTTAAGGCCGACCTTTGCTCCATCAATTCTTTCAACGCAGAGGCACTGAGACGCAGAGGATTATTATCTGTGAATTCAAACTGACACAATTGAGGGTCGTTGCGAGGAGCGACAGCGACGAAGCAATCCACTGAGCACCCAGGCATGCTGGGCAC
>CAZFWM010000449.1:0-5418 GCA_964522545.1 uncultured Thermodesulfobacteriota bacterium | reverse complement strand
GCGCCATTTTTATATTTATTTCAACTCCTTAGAGTTTCTGGACAGGTACTAACTAGAATCAGTGTCTTAGCCTTTTTCCTGATCCTCACCTTGAGCGCACATCCAACCCAAGCCACCACGATCCACGTCCCGGCCGACCAGCCGTCCATCCAGGCTGGAATTGATGCCGCCGCGGACGAGGACCTCGTCCTGGTGGCCCCGGGTGCCTACGTGGAGAATATCGACTTCCTCGGCAAGGCGATCAGTCTCCGGGCAACCCACGGGCCGGTCAGCACGTTCCTCCTGGGGAACCAGCAGGGCTCGGTGGTGACCTTTGCGAGCGGGGAGACCAGTGCGAGCGTGATCGAAGGATTTACGATCCGCAATGGCCACGGCGATGACGGGTCCAGCGACGGCGGAGGGGGCGGGATCCTCTGCTGGAACGCCTCTCCCACGATCTCTTCCTGCGTTGTCCGGAGCAACACGACCCGGAGCAACGGCGGCGGGATCGCCTGCCTCTATTCCGATCCGATGATCATGAACTGTACGCTCGACAATAACACTAGTAAAATGGGGGGTGGGATCTCTTGCTCACATGCCTCACCGACGATCACGAACTGTGTACTCTCGTATAACAAGTCTGCTCATTTCGGCGGCGGGATTTCCTGTGATGCCTCTTCTCCGATAATCACGAATTGTACAATCATAAAAAATAGCTCATCCCAGAGATTTTTAATGGAGGAGTTTGGGATCGGAGGCGGGATCAGCGCTACTACCAACTCTTTCCCTACCGTCCTCAACTCCATCATCTGGGACAATGAAGCCCTGCTATATGGTGACTCGATCGACGTAACGCAAAGCTCCCATATAGACATCATCTTTTCCGATGTGGAGGGAGGATGGCCTGGAATAGGGAATATCGACATCTCTCCCCACTTCGTCTCCTCGTGGGAATATCAACTTTCCGATGCTTCTCCCTGCATCGATGCCGGCGCGGACGCTGAAGTTTACCGTGACCTGGACGGCAACGTGCGACCCTACGGATCCGGATTCGACATCGGCGCGTACGAATTCATCTCGGACTTAACCCTCGTGTCGAGCCCATCCTACTCGGAGGGTATTCTTGAATTGGACTTCCATGTCGGAATGTTGGAACCGGCCATCTGGAGCACTTCCTTGGTCGTGACCTCACCGTCTGTGCATTTCGTCCCACTCTGGACGATGCCACTCCAGGTTATCATCGATCCGCCGATCGCTGTTCCTCTCTCTCATGAATTTCCGAGCGTGGGATGGATTGTCATTCTGTCCTCCCTACGTTCGGGAAGCACCATCTCGCTCTTTGACTTCGACTGGGTCGATACCGGAAGCTGACAAGCACCCTAGCTGATAGACACGCACGGCCCCACTGATATTCTGGTGGGGCCTTTTTTTGCTGTCGTTCCCGAAAACTCATGGCCGATAAAGACCTGATTGCACGCAGGCACAATTTATCGAATTGACCGTTGGTCATTTTTTCAACAATGAATCTTGGTGGACATCTATTGAATTTAGTCCAATTTGAACGAGGATTGGATATAACTGCCCATGAAACATGTACTTTTAGGCGATTTTGAATAATTTGGGAGGGATTAGACTCAGGCCACTTTTCGTACGTACCGATGATGCAGACCGCCGACTTCGGGGAATTCAAAGACGTCCCCTTGTTCGGGTGGCTGAATCGGCCGCATCTCCGGAGAGTCCATGTTCAGAGACAGATGGGTCCGCCATTTATGATAGTAGTCGAAATAACTGGATAGAATTGTCTTGAGGTGTCTTTCATTCAGCACGATCACATGGTTCAAGCACTCTCGGCGGATCGATCCGATAACTCTCTCCGCATAAGGATTCTGCCAAGGGTCCCTGGGGGCAATAAGAACTTCCTCTATGCCCATTTTCTTTACTCGATTCCGATACATCGAACCGTATACTCGATCCCGGTCACGAAGCAGATACCGTGGTATTTCATCTCATGGGAAAGCCTCAACGATCTGCTGTGCTGTCCAGGATTCGGTCGGATTTTCTGTCACATTGAAGTGGATTACTCTTCGCCGGTGGTGAGCCAGCATCACAAGGACGAACAAGACCTTGAACTTCACGGTTGGGACCACAAAAAAATCGATGCTCACCAGGTCCTTCACGTTTGGACCGAAAGAAGAAAATGATCAAGGATTTCAATGTGTACGAGTTTTTCAAGAGAGGGTCCAATCTCTTGGAAAAAATTATGCATTGACGAACATGGACAAAAAAAGGAAGATAATCAGGAATTGCATGAATTATGAATTTTCGGGATGCACAGGAGAGAGCCAAGAAGAATATCGCAGGGAAGCTTAATGTACCGTATCGAACAGGACCGCGATTAAATTCAATGGCAGGAAAGGTAATGCAGACCAAAATGGAACGATTCTTTAGATTTATCGAACGAGTCGGCAACAAGCTGCCGCATCCGTTTATCCTCTTCCTCTACCTTTGTGTGATCGTGATACTGCTCTCTGCTCTTGCGGGTTGGTTGGGATGGTCGGAGTTCAATCCCGATAAAAATGAGATGGTCGTCGCGCGCAATGTATTGTCAGGCGAGGGGCTGGTGAGTTTCCTGCAGGACATGGTCGACAACTTCACGGACTTCAGGCCTCTGGGTTTGGTGCTTGTCATGCTGATGGGATTGTCGGTTGCCGAGAAGAGCGGTTTTCTTGAAACGCTCATCAGTGGCGTGGTGCGGCGGTCGCCACAATGGTTGGTTATCCCGATCATCGTCATCGTCGGGGCGTGCGGCAATATTGGCTCAAATGCCGGCGTAGTGATCGTGCCGCCGCTCGCCGCGATCGTTTTCAAGCGCATGGGACATCATCCGCTCGCTGGTTTCGTGCTGGGTTACGCCTCGGCGACGGCGGGATTCACCGCTAATCTAGTTCCAGCAGGGACCGATGTGCTTCTCGCTGCTATCACGAGCGAGGTATACAGCGAAATCGAGAAAGGTTCCGAGGTTATTGCCACGTGCAACTGGTACTTTATCTTCGTGGCAACGTTCGTACTCGCGATAGTTTTTACGCCGCTGGTGAAGCGCTTCACGATTCCCATGTGCGTAAAATACCCCGACACTGAATTCGTCAAGGTCAAGGGCGGTCGGTCGACGCGGAAGGAGAAGAAGGGCGTCATCTTTGCCTCACTGGCGGGTTTTGCCTACCTCATCGTAGTGATGTTCACGATCGTTCCCGAGGACGGCTTGCTGCGTCACCCGGATCCCGATCAGTTTATGAGGTCGCCCTTTTTTAAAAGCTTGATACCGATTCTCTTCTTCCTCTTTGTATTTGTGGGGTTGGCATATGGGAAGATTGTAGGCACGATCAAGAAGTCAAGCGATGTTGCGCACATGGTGATCGAATCCATGCGCGCGATGGGGCCATTTATCGCACTCGCGTTCATGATCGCACAGTTCATCGGTTTCCTACGCTGGTCGCATCTCGATCAGCTCCTTGCCATCCAGGGAGCTGAATTTTTACAGAAGGCAAACTTCTCCGGTCTGCCGCTGTTTATCTCGTTCATCATACTCACAGCGTTTCTGAACTTCGTTCTCACCAGCGCGTCGGCGAAGTGGGCCATCATTGCGCCGATCTTCGTGACGATGCTCTATTACCTAAATGTGTCGCCCGCCGGAACACAGCTGCTCTACCGCATCGGCGATTCCACGACGAATGGCATTACTCCTCTGTACTCGATGTATCCACTGATACTGGGTTGGGTCGAGCAGTACGACAAGAAGGCAGGCATTGGGACTGTTACCAGCCTGCTCCTGCCCTACATGATCTTTTCCATGCTCGCGTGGATCGCGCTTATCGTAATCTGGTATCTAATCGGCCTGCCGATCGGCGTTGGAGAGACCTTAATTATTTCCTGATAGCAACACTCACAGCTGAGGTTCAGTCTTCGATGATCCTGTCCGCAGTGTAGATGTCGCTGAGCGCCTGTACAACGAAGCGATTCGCCTCTTTCTCGTCCGGGATCGTCGCCAGCATGGTGTAGACGACGGCCGAACCGGAGAGCTGGTTGCTGTCGCCCTCGGCCACCGCCTGTGCCGCGCTTTCGAGATCGGCCAGGAATCGGTCGACCGTCTCCAGGTGGGCCGGCGATACGGTCATGTGGAGGCATGACGGAAGTTGCTGGACCTCCACGTGCCATCCGCGCTCGTGCAGGGCGCCGCTGAGGGCGCCGCTGTCGTGACGGTCGCTTGCGAAGGCAAAGACGGTCCCCTTCGGGTCGCCCAGGACACGAAATCCCGGCAGCGCGCGGATCCCGGCGATGAGCCGGTCGGTGGCGTCCTTGGCCCGCTTCATCTGTTCCATGAAACCAGTCCGTCCGAGGTATTTCATCACGGCCCAAGCCGAGGCCACGGTACCCCCTGGCCTCCCTCCCGCGATGCATGGCGTTCCATAAATGCCGCCCGGCCAGTTTGTGTAGGCGAAGAACTGGTAGGACCGGAGCTCCCGGGTTCGATAGTTGACGGTCGAAATCCCCTTGGGCGCGTAGCCATACTTATGCAGATCCGCGGTGATGGAGCTCACGCCGGGAACGCGGAAGTCGAAAAGGGGAATGTCGTACCCGAGCTGTTCCAGCCACGGGAGCATCAAGCCGCCGAGGCAGGAGTCGACGTGGAGCCAGAGCCCGTGCTCTTCCGCGATGGCGCCCATCGCCTCTATCGGATCGATCACGCCCTGGGGATAGGTACAAGCCGAGCCGACGAGCATGGCGGTCTTGTCCGTGATGGCATTGCGGACTGCGTCCATATCCGCCGCGAACCATTCGTCCACGGGGACGGTCACCGCCTTCAGGCCCAGGAGATGGGCGGCCTTGCACCAGGCGGGGTGTCCGGAGACGGGGATGATGATCTCGGGTTCCTTCAAGTCGGGTCTCTGCTCTCTCGACCACTCCCTCGCGGCCTTCACCGCCATGAGGATGCTCTCGGAACCGCCCGAGGTCGTCGTGCCGGCGACCTCGCCGGGCTTGCCGTGAAGAAGCGCCCCCACCGAGGCGGTCAGCTCGTTCTCCATCTTCAACAGGCTCGGGAAGGCCATGGGAGACAATCCGTTGTGCATCAGGTACTTCGACGTGGCTTCAGCCGCCACATCGACCACCGCCTTGTTGGCGTGATAGATGAGCCCGAACATCGTCCCGTCGTCCAGGCAGGCGTCCGACTCCATCAACTCGTCGAGGGCCCTGGAGACGGCCGCCTGGGACATTCCTTTCTCGGGGATTCCAAAATCATTCATGCCATTCTCCATGTTGTGGTTCGTTTGCATCCAGATGGACAAGACTACAGACTGATCGGCGATCTGTAAATAGAACCGCCTTAATAATACTACAGCGACATTTCAATTTTAAGATTCTCCAATAATTCGAGGCGTTTTT
>CAZFWM010000448.1:0-5441 GCA_964522545.1 uncultured Thermodesulfobacteriota bacterium | reverse complement strand
TGTAACTGGCCTCCAAGACAGAATGAAACATCAGAACCTTGTGGGCCGTCAGTGCCTGGGCCAGAGCTCTTTTCTTTTATTTAGACTCTCAATTAAGATCATTAACTTTTGCAAGATAATGGATTTTTTAATTAAATTCAAGTTCTTTTTTTGCCTTAGCCCCCTACCCTACTCTGAGCCTCTTCATCTTTCCCCGCCCATTCTTCTCGGGCCCTCTTCCATGAGAGCATGAAAAAGTGGGGGCAACCCAGATTCTACGTAGATTTTGTCTGCCCTTTTGACTCCTCTCTTTTCTTGGCCAGATAGGCGAAAAGAGTTCGCCTTCCGATCCAGGGTATCACGAAGATTCGTGCGCAAATGTCCGCTAAGGATCGAAACTCCTTGAATTCAAAGGGTTTTCTCAGAGCAAATCGATCTCGGGAGTTATCGCTTTTAATGAAGTCGAGAAACCCGTGTTAAATTTTTCAAAGAAAGTCAACGTCCTATAATCATTGCTCTTTCTCTAATATTCTCGAAAAGTTTTCATCCGGGAATAGGCGTTAGAGTGCATTTTTACATGAATCTTCTTAGTAGGCCTTAACCTAGCGAAGATGTCACCAACCGCAAAGTAGGCGCCGCAACTCGAAACTGATGGATGAGGCCTGAGCGAATGCAAGGGCACTCCACAGGGGGGCACTCGGAGATCCGTGAAATTCGGCAACCCGGTAACCGAAAAATCATGTCTTGTCTTTCTCCTTGTCTTTCTCTCTGCAAAAGTGGTCTCCAATATACGTTCGATTTACTATCAGAATGCCTCTTCTTTTTTTTTCTTTTGCATGTAGGAGATGACGTCACGTCTCTTGAACTTCCACCGCTTCCCCTTCTTTACTCCTCGGAGAAGTCCCTTCCTCGCCAAAACGAGGATATCATCCGGCGTATCATCGAGCATATGCGCGACGTCGTTGGAATTGAGAAGATCGTCTTTCTTGACCAGCGCCATTTTGAACCTCCTTTTTTTATGGACTGGAATTAATTTTCTCTCGCCTTTTTACCCTACAACCGAATCAAATATCAAGACAAAACGGGCGTGTAGGGGAAGGCTTCCCTTTCCCCCGCGAACACTAAAAAAACCTTCCGATTATGGAGAACAGGATCTCTTAGAATCTGGGAGGTACCCTTCTTTGGCCAACAAAATGTAGACTATAGTCTGTAGATATATAGTCTTCATTACCTCATACTGCTCCGCCGATGACACGCACAATGAAGAACAAGCCCGAGGACCTAGCAAAAGCGTTTGGGGAAGTCCTTCGAAAAGCCCGTAGGGAACGCGGCCTTTCCCAGGAGGACCTCGGATTCGAAAGCGGCTATCACCGCACGTACATCAGCCTTCTTGAACGCGGGCTCAAAAGTCCTTCTCTGCAGACAATCTACGAATTGGCACGCGCCCTAGATCTGTCGCCCTCAGAACTGCTTGCCCGCGTTGATCATGCTTCAAAGCGAAAATCAAAGTGAAGATTGCCCATATAGAAACGCTGATTGATGCCGGGAGTTTCTCAGATTCCCCGGACTGGTACCGCATTCGGGAACAGATTATGAACGCGATCAAATCTGTCGAATGGCCCCCAGGATCGGGCTCCTTCACCCTTTACGATCAACCCGGAAAAAAGCGTGGGGAGGGCAACGGTGTAAAACCGATTAAAAACGCTTGCATGGAGAGGCTAAGAAAGAACGGCTGGTCATTGGAAACCCCCGTAGATATCGCCACTGTGAAGAGGCCGGGAAAGATGGATGCTACTTTTCCTGTGGGCGAAAAGCTTTTCTGTGTCGAGTGGGAGACTGGGAACATCTCATCCAGTCATCGCGCCATCAATAAGATGGCGCTGGGCTTGCTTCAACGAACCTTGATCGGCGGAGTTCTCATTGTCCCCACGCGGGTAATGTACAAATACCTCACCGACCGCGTCGGAAACTACCCTGAACTTGAACCATATTTCCCATTCTGGCGATCAGTTCCTGTGGAGGAGGGGCTGTTGACGGTGATGGCGATTGAGCATGACGCCGTCAGTAAGGACGTTCCTCGAATCGAGAAAGGGACAGACGGAAGGGCTCTCCAATAACACGCTACTCCCTTGCGAGTAAGAGGATATACTCCCGTCGCATCGTGTTGGAGATCCCTATTATTGATCGGCTTATTGCCCTCACGAGTTTCAGGCTATGCCCCGCCGCTATTTCGACAAGAATCGTGTGGAGTCCAGGCACGTCTTCAGGCGGTACGCCGAGGATCTTGCCGAGTTGATTGTTGTTTGTACCTACGACGACAGTGCAGAACCTTCCCTTTCGAAGAACTCGTGCGCATTCCGAGAGCACTTGTTCCATATCCTTTTTATACATATCGAACTTCTCGGTTAGCTTGCGCCCTCGGAGGCCAACCATCCTGCTCCGCAAATCCTCAATATCGACCCCAAGGAATTTGAGGTGGAAGGAATCATTCCCTAGGTAGTCGATAGCAAAGCTGTATGGAGGCGAGAAGATTACTCCGTCAACGCTACCATCCCCGAGCGAAAGCGAACGTGCATCTCCCTCTATGATCTCTGCCACCCCTAGTTTCTGTTCCACACCACGCAATACAGCTTGGATCTTTTCCGCAACAAATAGGTATCGCTCAAGAATCGCCCTGAACTGGTCGAGCGGCGCCTTTCTTTTGCTTCTCTCTGCGTACCCGGCACTATCGAGGTATGCGAGGAGCAGGAAGTTATACGTATCAAACGTCTCGCGGTCTTTCTTGGACAAGCGCTTCCGGTCATGCGTCGTCACGTAATCGGCTGCCTGTTCCATGACTGCCATGTAACCGGCAGGAGCCTTGCGCCCGCGTGTTTTGCTTCCGGCAGCAGATTTGCCCGCGCGGCTCTTGAAGTAGTTGAATACCTCCTCGTAGTTTTCAAGCGCGCCTTTGGCACGAGCCAGACGCATTGTGAGGGCATTGATCTTTGTTTGAGACATGAATCGACAGAATGGGCTCGCATCAATTCCAACTGAGTTAATCCCCATCAAGGCGGCTTCCACGGGGACCGTTCCTGAGCCCATCATAGGATCTAGAACCGTCTCCCCCGGCCTCAACCCCATTGTGTTGATAAGCCCTTTGATCATCTGCGGATGGAACTTGCCGCGGTATGGGAAAAGACCGTGGGAGGCATAACCTGTCCGGAATATATTCTTCTGAAAGAAGGATCTGAGACGAGACGATGAGTGATCCGGGAGCTTTAAAGGGCGCCCGGTGCACATGAGGAAATGGCGAGTGTATTCTTTTCCGACCTTTGCGAAATACGCTCCGTTCCGAAGCAATTCATCGTCGGCAAGTATCAGATTCTCATAGAAGGCGAGTTCAAGTTCGTAAACGTCATCGAGATTAGGAATCAGTTCGCGGTTGGCCGGAAATAGTTTTGTCTCGATGTTTTGCGAAAGTATTTCGGGCAGGTTCTTCGTGGCCACACAGCACCTCAATCCTCTACGAAGTCCTCGGATTTATGGGGATGCAGATCTTCTCTCTGTAGGCGCTCGATGATCACGTCGCAACTTTCAATTTCGATCCCTATCCAGTATCGGTTGAGACGTTCACAAACGTCGAATGTCGTCCCACTGCCTCCAAATGGGTCGAGAACGATACCGCCCTCCCGTGTGGAAAGTTGGACAACTCGCTCCAGCACTTTAGTCGAAAGCTGATTGGCTGATCGCTTGCGACTCTTGAACTTCCAATGTCGGACAGGCGTGATGTCATTCCACACGTCGGTAAGATTAACTCCATTTGGATTCATCGCACCCCGGTGTCCACCGTAGTCCTTGATCTCTCCTCCACAGTGACGGCAGATCTCAATAGGTGTGCGTATTCTTCTGAATGTCTTCGGTCTCCCCTTCGTGTAGTAAAGAAGACTGTAATGTGAAGGATACAGCCGCCCAGGTATCGGCAGAGAGAGTTTCACGTTTATAGCAATCCAATGTCGGAAGTCCAAGCCGACTTCGGTGAGGTGACTCCCAATGACGACATTCCACTTGGGCAGGTTGTAAACGAAGATAGCACCACCTGGTTTCAGAACGCGGACGCATTCGTCTATCCACCGTTTACACCACCTGACGTATTCCTTGTTCGGTCGATTATCATCGACATTCATGCCGTACTTTTTAGCCAGGTTGAAGGGCGGATCCGCAAAAACCGTGTCAATGGTTTCGTCGGAGACCGATGGCAGGAATTTGAGACAATCGCCCTTGTACAGCACGCCCAAGGAGGTCTGGTAGGCCGGGATGGTAGTCATCTCCGGACCGACGATCCCCGTCGGCTCCCATTTCTTTTGGCGGTCTAGATGCGGCAGAGTCATATCAGGGCCATTGTCCTAATGAAGGTGCTTTTGGTCAAGGACTCCAAGAATAGACTTTCTTTGCGTGTCCAAAGCCCACCCTGGCCAGGGGTGGGCTTGAACATGTCTTGAGTCGCCTATCCAGGCAAGGAGCGGCTAACCGTCGCCGTCTCCTCCGCCATCGTGCTCCAGGTTCATCCAGTCCATTTCAAACCTCCTGGTCTCGAGTTTAAAGATACTCTAGCCAATGATGGTCCGGACCTTTAGGTACCTGGATAGGACATATATCACATAAGTCTTAGCTATGTCAAGACTTATTTTTTGGTCTCCCCATCGGAGGTCTCTTAAAGCTCTTGGCCGCCTTTTTAGGGATAAGGAAAACCTTGATTGGTCCAGCTTTTTCCTCAATTGCTTCTAAGGCGCCTTGCTGTATCCATAAATAAACGGCCTGCTTAGTGACCCCATAAAGTTCGGCGAATTCCTTTACGGTGTAATACTCCTCCATCTAGATCCACCAAAAATCTTTACGCTGACAAAACTAATGAAAAAAGATGGACCTGTAAAGCCTACCACCACCACCTCAGCATAATCTTGTCCCTCCTGACGTTCTTAAGCGCCACCCGGAGCTCCTGCCGGCCATCCTCGAGCTCTCGGAAAGCCTTCTCCCCCAGCTCCTGGGTCACATAGGGCTCTCTCCTGGCCAATATCGCTCTTTTGGGCGGCCTCTCGGCCGGGAAAATGATCCTCAACCCATACTTCCTCACGAAATAGATCGGCTCCTCCTCGATCCACTCCTCTGGCCTGGTGAACCCATCAAGAATGGTCCTCGAGATGGTGAATCTTTCCACCGCTCCCTTCTTCTTGTTCTCTCTTAAGGAGATCACCACCTTCTTCGAACTCCCATAATCGAACATGTCCGCCGGCACTCCCAGAGAACACAGGTAGTCGTTCAAATTATCCCCTCTCCCCCATACTCTGTTCGTAATCGTGTGGACATTGGGCTGCAGGAATCGGATCGTCGAATTCCGGGTGTACTCCACTCTCTTGCCTTCCGGATACTTGATGTCCCACACCGACTCCCACTCGAGGTACTCGTACGGATCCGTCGCAGCC
>CAZFWM010000447.1:0-5466 GCA_964522545.1 uncultured Thermodesulfobacteriota bacterium | reverse complement strand
CTCTCCTCCTCAAATCCACCTTATACACCTGTCCAGATTTTCGGGGCCATTATACATACACCATTTTCTGGAGATGTACCTCCCAAGAAAAATGAGGAATCCGATGATAACGAGGCCACATTCTTTTATCCTCATCCTGATTGCGGCGCTCATCTTTGCAGCCGCGCCCGATCCGTCCGGCGCAGAGCCTCCCGATTCCTTCGACCTCCGTGATGTCGCGGGCGCCGACTACGTGACCTCGGTCAAATCGCAGCAAGGGGGCACCTGCTGGACCCACGCCGTGATGGCCGCCATCGAAGGCAATCTTCTCATGACCGAAACCTGGGCCGCGGCCGGCGAGACGGGCGAACCCAATCTGGCCGAATACCACCTCGATTGGTGGAACGGATTCAACGAGCACAACAACGACGACATCGATCCGCCCACGGGCAGCGGGCTCGAGGTGCACATGGGCGGCGATTATCGGGTCGCGTCGGCCTACCTCACGCGTGGCGAGGGGGCGGTGCGTGACGTTGACGCACAGGATTACTATGCCCCCCCGGCCCGGCACCACTTGGACTATCATTATTATTATCCTAGGGATATCGAGTGGTACGTGGCCGGAGAGGACCTGAGCGGTATCGACGCGATCAAGAGCAAGGTCATGGCCGGAGGAGTGATCGGGACCAGCATGTGCTACGATTATTCCTTCCTCTCCGGATACTATACCCACTACCAGCCGCCCGGCAGCCCGTACGAAGCCAACCATGCGGTCGCCATCGTGGGGTGGGACGACAACAAGACCACCCAGGCTCCGGCCCCCGGCGCCTGGCTCTGCAAGAACAGCTGGGGAGAGGATTGGGGCCTCGACGGGTACTTCTGGATCTCCTATTACGACAAATACTGCGGCAAACACCCCGAAATGGGCGCCATCTCCTTCCTGAACGTGGAGCCTATGACCTATGACACCGTCTATTATCATGATTACCACGGCTGGCGGGACACGAAGACGGACTGCACCGAGGCATTCAACGCCTTTATGGCCGGAGGCGAAGAGCTGCTTCGGGCCGTGAGTTTCTTCACGGCCGATGACGACGTGGAATACACGGTGAGGATCTACGGCCGCTTCGAAGAGGGCGAGCTGCTGGACGAGCTCGCTTCGAAGACGGGAATCCTAGAGCACACCGGGTTCCACACCATCGATCTCGACTCACCCGTCCTGCTGTCGGAAGGGGAGTCCTTCAACATCTACGTGGCGCTCTCGGCCGGCGGCCACCCCTACGATCGAACATCGGAGGTCCCCGTTCTGCTGGGTGCGTCCTACCGGGTCATTGTGGAATCGTCGGCCCGGACCATGCAGAGCTATTACCGAAGCGGCTCCACATGGCATGACCTCAATGACTTCAATCACACGGCGAACTTCTGCATCAAGGGCCTGAGCAACGGCTTCGACGACGATGGGGACGGGTACACGGATGCGGCCTGCGGCGGGGATGACTGTGACGATGACGATCCGGCAGCCTATCCCGGGGCGCCCGACGACTGCGACGGGCGGGACCAGAGCTGCGACGGAACGGACGGCTTTCCGGAGATCTGCGACAATGGAATCGACGACGACTGCGACGGCCTCACGGACCTGGACGATCCGGAGTGCTCCACGGGTTTTCTGTTCGCCCTGGATGCATCCTACTCGGCGGACACGCTCACTCTCGACTACACGCTGCGCACCCCGGAGCCGGCCACGTGGGCGAACTACCTGATCCTGACGAGCCCGAACGTACAGGTGATTCCGCTCTGGACCGTCTCTCTGCCTGTCATTGATCCCGCCATCGATGTTCCGGTCGTCTTTCCCCTGCCGAGCGTGGGGATGATAGGGATTTACTGCGGCCTGTTTACGGCAGGGGGCGCCCAGGCGGTCGAGCTTGCCTGGGTGGATACAACCGGTTCTACTGAGGACTGCGCGACCTTTGTGGCGGACCTCACCTACCCGGACGGCACGGCCGTGTCGCCGGGTGAGACGATCAGCAAGGGGTGGCGCATGTCAAACTGCGGCGATACCATCTGGATCGCGGGTGGGGGCTTTCGGGCGGTTCGGATAAGCGGGAGCTATGGGCCGACCTCATTCTCTATTCCCACGGTCGGGCCTGGCGCCACGGGTGATCTGTACGCCGGCATCACGGTGCCGACCTCGTCCGGCACACACAGGGCTACATACCAGCTCGAAGGGCCGCGGGGCACCTTCGGCGATTCCTTCTGGGTGGAGATCACGGTCCAGTCCACCACGAGCACGGTCACTGTGGACGACGGCGACTCCGGATTTGTCAAGTACGGTCCATCCGAATACTGGCACAGGGAATGGATCGGCTACGGCGGAGACATGTACTGGACCTATGTCAACGGTACCGTCGTCTCTAACTATGTCCGGTGGAACCCGTCGCTGCCGGGATCGGGCAACTACAAGGTGGAGGTCTTCGTCCCCCACAATCACGCGACGACTACATCTGCCAAGTATAAGGTCCGGGCCAACGAGAGCTCCTACACGACCACAGTAAACCAGTCCATTTACTATGACCAGTGGGTTACACTGGGGAACTACTACTTCAGCGACTCTGGAAATGAGTACGTCGAGCTCTCAGACGCCACCGGCGAGTCGGGAAGCACCTACAGAAAAATCGGCTTCGATGCCGTGAGGTGGGAGAGACAGTAAACGACCTTTGCACCATCCGAAATATTCAAGATTTCACCTACAAATCGTTGAAAATCTGGGCTCCTCTGCGCGATTATTGAATCATCCTTCCATTTGACCCTGTCCTGATGACTCTATAGGATTGCCGGAACGAAAACATCCAGGTTGTGCGTCATTGGTCCGGAGCCTGACCAGGCCCGCCAGCAAACTAAATCCTGAAAGGAGGTCCTTGTGCTGAAATCCCGACACACGGTACTGTTTGCCCTGACCGCGGCCGCCCTCGTCGTCCCGGCGCACTCCGCGCACGCCGCGGCCGATCAAATTCAATTCACTGTCTCCCGGCTTCACCTGGAGGGGAAGCTCCACTTCGTAATTCCGGCGGACCTCGACGGAGACGGGGTCAACGAGCTGCTCGTGAGTCACCTCCCCGACGGCGGAGCCGGGGGCAAGGTCCTCGCTCTCTACAAGACGGACGACGGCCGGCACTACGGCCCTCATGCGGCCCGCACGATCAGCCTGGACCCAAAGACCGGGGTCGTCGATGTGGGTGACCTGAACAGCGACGGCCGCGACGACCTGTTCTTCACCTCGGACGGACGGCTCTCGGCCTATCTGACGCAAGAGGGGGGTCTCTTCGCCGAAAAGCCCTCGACGATCTTCGAGCACCCCTACAACCTCCCCTATTCCAGGGAAAAGGCCTTCCGGTTCAAGCTCGCATGGGATCTGAATCACGACGGCCGCGACGACCTGTTCCTGACCACCATGGAAGGCTATGCCCTTTTTCTGCAGAATGCGCAGGGACGGTTTCCCAGGGAGCCGAGCCAGGTTTTCCGGCTCGACTACTCGTCGATGATGTGGGAAGAGGGCGAGAACATCGCGATCAAATACGAGATCCCCTTCCCGACCCAGCTCGATATAAACGGAGACGGAACCCTCGACCTGGTCTTTTCCGACGGCGTTTTCTTTCACTTCTTCCCCTTTGATCCGGAGCAATCCATGTACGGCCCGCCCAAGGTGGTCAAGCTCCCTGTCGAGAAGCCTGTCTTCGGAATGCTCCGCTCTGTTGTCGATGATATCGACGGCGACGGCGTACCCGACATCCTGATGATGCGGGTCTTGGGGAAAAAGATGCAGACGAACGAGAACTACCTGTTCAAGGGGCGGCCCGGTCTGGAGTTCCTGGACAAGCCGGATCAGGCGATCCTGAGCGAAGGGGCTGCGGATACCCCGGTCGTTCTCGACCTCGACGGAGACGGGAGAAAGGAGCTCATCACCAGCAGCGTAAAGATCGGTCTCAGCATGTTCATCGATTATTTCTTGAGGAACCGGGTCCGCGTCGACTTCTCTATATATCGGATCAAGGACCGGAGCTACGAAGAAGACCCGGTCATGGTGCGGAGCGTCTACTTCAAGACAGAAGAGGAAGAGGGAACGCCGGGGGCGGAGCAGGCCGATTTCAACGGAGATGGAATCGATGACTTCGTCCTGGCCTCCCAACCCGAAAAGCTCTCCTTCTACTTGACAGACCCCGACGTACTTCTGCCGGACGAACCGACCTGTGAGGTGGAGATTCCCTCATACGGCGTCATGGTGGCCGAGGATCTAAACGGCGACGGCAAAGATGACATAGCGATCACCTACCCCATCGAAAAGCGAAAGGGCGACTTCACGATCCTCATCTCCGGCGGGGAGTAGCCGCCTCACTCTTTTCAGCCCACATCCGGGCGGTCCTGAGGTCGAGGGTCAGCACATGGTCCTCGAAGAAACAACAGCCGAGAACGCCGTCATAGATGATCTCCTCGACCGTGACGGGTGTCTTCAGTCTGCCCAGGCCGGCGACCGTGAGCTTCGCTTTCGGGACGCGCCAGCTCTCGCAGTGGCCGCCGCGGGCCGGGACGTGCTCGACCCGGCCCGACGCCAGGTCGATTCCAAGAAGCGCCGCGGCATGGCGGGCCACGATCACCTCGCCTGCGCCGCTGTCGAGCTCGAACCAGAGGGGGCCGCGGGCGGAGTCGACCCGCACGAAGAGGTCGAGGCTGGCTCCGGCCGACTGTCTCCCGAATCGTACGGCGAGGGGCTGCATGTTGTGGGTCCGGGCCGCGAGGCTGGCGGCCGTCTCCACGATGAGGAGGTTATTCGCCAGGTCCACGGTTATGGCCCCATGCTCGAAGGAGCGCAGCGAGAGCACGCCGCCCAATTCCGGCCAGTCCGAAGGGAGATACTCGTACAGATCGACGACGGTCACCTCCTCGTGCCCCAGAGTGAGCGGGCCGAGCCCGAGGCCGACGTTTGTGCAACGGGGGTGGTCGATGCGCTGGCCCGACATGCGAAAGCCCGTGATCCGGCCGAAGGGCTTGCAGCCGATGGCGTCGGCCACCAGGGGCGTGATGATGGTGACCCCCCCGGCCGTGTCGAACAGAAACTCACGGTCCACACCGTCCACGGAGACGGTCACCGTCCTGAGATGCATGCGGTACGGATTCAGCGTCAGGGCAAGCGGCTGTGCCGGCCCCGGCATCGCGGCGGCCACGCCGCCCAGGCCGGGCGCGGGTGTGGGCTTCGGCCTCGGGCTGCAGGCAAGAAGGGCCGCAAGGAGGGCCAGAGAGATGAGCAGTTTGCATGTGAGTCGGAGCATGCTTGGTCCTTTATCAAAGGAATCGACCGGTTTTTCATTTATTGATTTCAAAACAAGTCGGATATGTCATTTCGACTGCCTTCTATGTCATTTCGACTGCCTTCTATGTCATTTCGTACCGGGTCAGAATACGGTTGCGACTGAGCAGGATTGACTCTCAGAATAC
>CAZFWM010000446.1:0-5492 GCA_964522545.1 uncultured Thermodesulfobacteriota bacterium | reverse complement strand
CCGGGCCCCCCCCCCCCCGCCCCCCCCCGCGGCGGCCCCCGCCCCGCCCCCCCCGATCCGATCGGCCTTCAGCGAGACCTTTCCCGGCCGGGAGGACCTGACCGACGCCGAGACCTACACCATCGACGACGAGGGGGCCGAGGACCTGGACGACGCGCTGAGCCTGGAGCCGAGCGCCGACGGCTGGCGCCTCGGCATCCACATCGCCTCCCCGGCTTTCTTCGTCCCCCGGGGTGAGAGCCTGGACGAAGAGGCCTATGCGCGGGGAACCACGATATACCTGCCCGATCTCAAGGTCGGCATGTTTCCCACCCCGCTTGCTCACGACCTGATGAGCCTTGTGCCGGGGCGGGTGCGGCCCGCCCTCACGGTCGAGGTCGAACTGAGCCGGGACTTCCGCGCAGGCTCCTTCCGCCTGATCCGGTCGTTCATACGCTCCTCGGCAAGGCTCACCTACGAGGAGGCCGACGAGCTGATCGCTTCGGGCCGGGGCCCGGGCCGGGCCCTGGGCGGGATCGTCGAGGCTGCCGGGCTCCTGCATGACGAGAGGATGCGGGCCGGGGCCGTAGAGATCGCCCGGCCCGAGGTCAAGGTGCACCTCGACCCGTCCGGGCGGATACAGGTTGAGCCCATCGACCGGGAGAGCGCCTCACGCCGGGCCGTGGGCGAGATGATGATCCTGGCCAATCGCCTTGCCGCACGGTTCTGCGTGGAGAGCGATCTCCCGGCGATCTTCCGCCGCCAGGACCCGCCCCACAGGCCAATTTCTCGAGCCGAGATCGAGCAGTACAATCCGATCCGGTACCGGACGGCGGTCCGGCGCCTGGCCCGGGCCCGGATCGGCACGATCCCCGACCGCCACGCCGGCATCGGGGTGGCGGAATACCTCCAGATGACCTCGCCCATACGGAGATATGCCGACCTCGTGATGCAGCGCCAGATCGAAACCTTCCTGACCGAGGGCCGCTCGGCCTACTCGTCCGGTGAGATCCTCGAGGTCGTGGCCACGGCCGACGAGACCGCCTTTGCCGCGGCCCGGGCCGAGTGGGAGCGAAACCGGTACTGGCTGCTGGCTCACCTGGCAGGGCGGATCGGCGAGGGCGTCCGGGCCTATCTCATCGATCAGGGGCCGGACGGATCATGGGAGGTCGAGATGGAAGGTCTGGGTCTGCCCGGCCACCTGACGGCCCCTTGCGACGGGAACCCGGGAGATCTAATCGAGGCCACGATCGCGGCCGCCGATCCGGACCGGGGGCGCGTGGAACTCGCTCCGGGCACGACCTCTTCTGAACGCGACCGATCCTGAGAATTCACTGCGGAGCGCCTCTTCGACATAGCGTTTCCGTTTTCAATCCCGTTTTCATTTCTGTTGACATCGAATAGATCTCAAAGGTACTATTTTTCTAAGGGTTCGCGCAAAAATAATTTCGCAGAATTGGCGCCCAGATTTCGGCCAGATTTGGTCGCGAACGATTAAGCGATCCCTAAGTATTTCCACGAGTCGAATCGGGAGATCGCCATGGAGCAGGAATACCAGCAGAGGCTTGCGATTTTGGAAGAACACACGAAAAACCCTGAACTGATAAATGACCTGAAAAGGCATCTGGAGGACTGCTCGAAAACACTTTGTTGTCGGGTCATGTTGGCCAACATCTTCTATTTGTACAGAATGTTCGATGAAGCGGTAAGCGAATACAAGGCGATCATCGCGGAAAACCCTTCGTTCTCGATCGCCTATTACTATCTCGGGATCACATATTATCGCATAGGGAAACTCAACGAGGCCATTGACTATCTCGAAAAATCGAGAGAGATCGACAAGAAACTGTCCATGGCTCTGTATTGGCTGGGGCTATCGTATCAGCATAAGGGATTCACGAAGAAAGCGGAGGAGTGCTATCTCAAACTGATCGAGGAATCACCCAAATCCAATATGGTCTATTATCATCTGGCCGTTATTTACATGTCTGAAAAACGATACGAGGAAGCGATCCATGTATTGGAGCGACTCATAGAATTCGATCAAGAGAATACAGAGGCTTATTTTCATTTGGGTACCGCCTACCTCAAGAAAACAAGAACCCCCGAAGCCATTAAAACCTTCAAACATATCTTGCGACTCAATCCTGATAATAAGCGGGCCAGAGATATGCTGGGCTTCATCCTTGACGTAGATGATCTGTAAAATCAAGGCCTGTCCTTGCAGCATTTCTTTGTCTTATGATATTGTCCCGAACCTTCACCAATCGTTACGGCTGTCCGCCGGGCGAACCAACCAAGGAGGTGATCTTGTGGCTGACCTAGAATCGGTAGAAGCCCGGGTGAAGAAGGCGGTCTCCGAAATACTGGGGACACCCGTGGACCAGATCAAGCCCGAGCATCTGTTCGTGGAAGATCTGGGCGCCCAGTCCATACAGAGTGTGGAGCTCATGGCCGCCTTCGAGGAGGAATTCGACCTCGAAATCGATGAGGACGAAGCCATGGCCGTCAAGACCATCGGCGGAGCGGTTGAATTCATAAAGAACTGTATAAAGGAACAGAAATCATGAAAAAATACGAGATCCAGAACGTGAGCGAACCGAACCTGTTAGAGGACATCTTCGACTACGATCAGGTGCCCAAAATCGTCTTCGACGGTCCGATCGTCGAGGTGATCGACGGGGAAGAAGTAAAATATGATCCCTCCGAGATCAGAGACCGCGATATCGTGATCACGGATACCACCTTCCGTGACGGCCAGCAGGCGAGGCCTCCTTACACGGTGGACCAGATCGTCACACTCTATCGGCTCATGTCCAAACTGGGGGGGCCCAACGGCGTGATACGCCAATCGGAGTTCTTCCTCTACAGTCCCAAGGATCGCGAGGCCGTGGACAAGTGCCGGGAGCTGGGGCTCGAGTACCCAGAGATCACCGGATGGATCCGGGCCAATAAGGGCGACTTCCGGCTGGTGAAGGAAATGGGCCTGAAGGAAACAGGCATGCTCACCTCCTCTTCGGATTACCACATTTACAACAAGATGAAGACCGACCGGGCAGGGGCCTTCATGAAGTATGTGGAGGTCGTGGAGGCGGCGCTCGAAGCCGAAGTACGGCCCCGCTGCCACCTGGAGGACCTGACGCGGGCCGACATCGATGGCTTTGTGCTCCCCTTCGTGCAAAAGCTCGCCGAGATAGCCGATCAAGTCCCCGAGCATCTCAAGCCCAAAGTCAGGCTTTGCGACACCATGGGCTTCGGTCTCTCCTACCCGGGGGCAAAGCTCCCGAGAAGCATTCCCAAGTTGATCTACAAGATGATCCACGAAGGTGGAATCCCTTCTGAAAGGCTCGAATGGCACGGCCACAACGATTTTCACAAGGCTCATATAAACGGGGCCTCCGCCTGGCTGTATGGGTGCGGCGCCGTCAATGCCACCCTGGTCGGCTTTGGCGAACGGACCGGCAACCCTCCGCTCGAAGGCGCAATCATTGAGTACATGGGCCTCAAAGGAGATTTCTGTGGGATCGACACCATGGCACTCACCGAGATCGGAGAATACCTGGAGCGAGAAGCCCGAATGGATATCCCGTCCCACCAACCCTTGCTGGGACGCAGCTTCAACATGACCCGGGCCGGGATCCACGCAGAAGGCCTCAGCCGCGACGAGCGCATCTACAACATCTTCAACACCACAAAACTGCTCGGCCGCCCCCCCCAGGTGGCCATCACCGATAAGAGCGGCGTCGACGGCGTGGCCCTCTGGGTCAACAATTTCCTGAAGCTCTCCGGCAAGGACAAGATCAGCAAATTTCGGATGGCAAAAATCGGACGCTGGGTCGTGGATCAGTACGAAGTGGACGGCCGCATTACAGCCATAAGCGACCAGGAGATGATCGAACAGGTCAAGCTGCACCTGGCGGAACATTACGAGGCCGCTCGGGAGCGGGGCGTCGTCTGGGAATAATCCCCTAAGAAGGCAAAGCCGTAACCAAATCAGCTTAACACAGCAAAACAAATCCGAAATTGAGTCCTAAGTCGACAGTCAACAGTTCAGAGTCGAGAGTTACCGGCTTCTCACTCTCGACTCTCGACTGTCGACTCACAGAGCACCTGACATTGCGCCCACCTCTACGCAAGCAGCGTAGAGGTTACGATGAAAGAATCCATGTCCGGCGATATCCTTCAGAGCCTTGAAGCCAAAGCACGCGATCGCAGCGCTTCCATCGTCTTCCCGGAGGGCGAAGATGAAAGGATCCTCCAGGCCGCGGTGCAGGTAAGAGACCGCGGAATCGCCCGGCCGATCTTGCTGGGAAAACCCGAGGTCATCCAAACGGCGTCTCGATCCCTTGAGGTGGACCTGACTGGGATTGAGACGATCAGCCCCCGCGATTCAGAAAAGCTCGCCTCCATGGCCGCCGAGTATGCGGCGATGCGAAAGAATATCTCCGAGAAAATTGCACTGAGGCTTGTGAGAAAGAACTTAATGTTCGGCGCCATGATGGTCCACGTGGGGGCCGCGGACGGAATGGTTGCCGGTGCGGCGAGCGCCACCACCTCGGTGCTTCAGGCCGCGGGTCTCGCCATCGGCTACCGCCCCGGGGTGCCGTGTCCTTCCAGTATCATGCTTATGCGAGTGCCCCGTTTTCTGGATCAGGGGGAGAAATTCCTGGGGTTCGCCGACCCGGCGGTGACCGTGGATCCCACCCCCGAAGAGCTGGCCGCCATCGCCGTTCAGAGCGGGATCAACTTTCAACGGCTCCTCGATCTGGAGCCCAGAGTGGCGCTTCTCAGTTTCTCGACCAAGGGTTCGGCCGCCCATCCCCACGTCGACAGGGTTGTCCGTGCGGTGGAGATCGCCCAGGGACTGGGCGCCGATTTTCCAATTGACGGCGAGCTTCAGGCCGACTCGGCCCTGGTCCCTGCCGTGGCCGCCAAAAAGGTCAAGGAGAGCGACGTGGCCGGCCGGGCCAACGTTCTCGTCTTCCCCGACCTCGACGCCGCCAACATCGCCTACAAGCTCACCCAGTATCTTGCGGGAGCCGAATCCATAGGCCCCATCCTCCAAGGCTTCAGCAAACCCGTGAACGACCTCTCCCGCGGCGCCACCGTCACCGACATCGTCAGCGTCACCACCCTCACCGTTCTGCAGGGCTCGGATAGCTGAGCCACTCTCCTCCCGTACGCCATTTCCACGGTCACACCTTCGGTCCGCCCCGCCGCCGGCGCATGAAGCGCCACGGCAGATAGATGACAAGTCCCGAGACCAGACCCACGCCCCCCCAGAACAGCCGGGAAGGCTCTGAGACGACCAGGAGCCAGACACAGAGGAGCACGGAGAGGACCGGCACGGCCGGCCCGAAGGGGATCCTGAACCCGGGCGCCTCTCCCCCGGCCCGGGACCGGAGGACCGGAACGGCGAGGCACGCCGGGATGTACTGGGCGAACCGGGCGCCCACCGCGATCACCCCCAGCACCACAAAGCAGCCCCACAGCGCGAGGGGGAAGCTCACGGC
>CAZFWM010000445.1:0-5561 GCA_964522545.1 uncultured Thermodesulfobacteriota bacterium | reverse complement strand
GGGAGAGGAATTCCGTTAGGGAAATTCAGGCAGGAGAACTTCTGACTGTCGAGTACCATATCATAATAGGCATTTACGTCCTCGGCCAGTTCACGCAATGAAGGAAACAGGATAGTATTGCTAACGGCAATCGCATCTTCTGTGAAATGACTAAGAGCTGTGGTGGCATCTTTTGTATTCAAGTGATCTATGGCGGCCTGCTTAACCTCCTCCTTTATTTGATTGGATACTGTTTCCGTGAGTTTGGTTGGTTCTGGACCTTTGCTTGATCCCATCAGAAATACTCCCATCGTCCGGGTGGAATCCGGATCGTAGAACGACGAAACCCCTCGATCGAAGCCTCCGCACGTTTTGCCCGGTTTCGAGGCCACACCTCGGAACGGGATTTCTTATGGACTTTTCCCCGCCGGTCTATAAGGGCCATATTCAGGGAGCGTCTTGAGCAGCCATGGGAGCACTTCATCGGCCGGTTCGTAATCGGCGTGGCCCGCCCCGGTTAGGACTCGCAGGTCGATCCGATGACCTCGCTGCTGAAGCAGCTCCACAACGTCCCGCGTGGAGGAGGCAGGGACAATGCGGTCGAGTTCTCCCACCATTACGAGAATGGGGGGCAGGTCTTCTGCCTGCTGCGCAAGGCCCTCTATGGACTCGCCGGAGCAGTCCTTTATCGGACAGCGCAGAGGGCCTGAAAGGACCACCACCGCGGCGAATCTCTTCGGATGCCGCATCCCGAGCCGCCATGCACCATAGCCCCCCATGGAGAATCCGAGCAACACCACGGGCCTCTCTCCGACGGCCGGCAGCGCGAGGAGCTCATCGATCGTCTGCAAAACATCCTGCTCTGCCTCGCCGACATAATAATCGCTGCCGCCTCGCCCCTTGGGGGCAACCGCCAACATCGACAGGCTGTCGGCCATGAGAGAATACTTTGCTTGATGAAGCATGCGTTCGTCGCTCTGTCCGTGCCCATGCAACATCACCAGGATCGGCCGATCCGCCTCCAGGGCCTCTGTCGACGGGACATACAGGGAAAACGGCTGAGCGGTCCCATCGACCTTCGAGGGGAAGGCCAGCCGGTGGTGGCCTGGCGACAGATCGATGGGGCTCCTTCCCGCAATCACGAAGTCCACGATCTCTTTGCCCCGGTTCCAGACGTCGATGGCTCGGGCCACAGGCTCACAAGGGCTTGCTCTCTCGATCTCTTCTCGGACCCATTCGAGATGAAATGTTGCGGTTGCGTAAGCCATGGCGGACAGCTCTCCGCAGGATGCCGCCTGATCGACCTCTCTTCGCAGTCGGGAAAGACCCGCCTCCGATAGTCGCAGTAGGTCCACCTCCGTTTCCATGACTCCATGTGATCCACAGAGGGCGGCGCCCCTTACATGGTGAACACCGTCGTCCAGGACAGGCATCTCCATGCAGTAGCGATGAAATCCTCTCTTCAGACGAAATGTCCCGGATAAGTCTCTCCTGTGGTCCTCATGACCCCAGACGACCTGCAACTCACAGGCCTCAGCGCCATCTTCTGCGGCAATGATTCCGGCACAGGCCTGTGATGGGAGATCCCCCATCCCGATGTGGGGGAGAATATCGAATTGAGCGAGGACTCTGTCGGGCGCCGGCTCAGGATGGATTTTCAGCGACATGGTCCGTCTTCTGGGCTCGTGTGAGTCGTAGTGGTCGTCCGCCATGAGCTGGGCGATCGTGATGGTTCCCTCGGCGTTTCGGTCCACATAGGTCAGGTTGATTCCGAGCTCACCCTGAACGAGGGGTAGGATGTTCCTCACCGCGCGCCACGGAAGCGCGAATTCGTAGGATTCGATACCGGACTTCGCTTTGATCGCCACTCGGACAGATGACGTTATCTCTCGGTCGAACACACATATTCCGTCGCGCATGGCCAGGACTTTCACGATTTCATCGCGATGTCGAGCAAAGCCGTAGGTCCAGAACCGACGTTGGTCATCGCCACCTCCGGCCGAAAAAACGATCTGCAGGCCGTCACCGACGCGCCATCCCGAGGCGTCGCTCTGGTGGTCCGGGTCGTTCACCTCCACATTGAGATAGAGGTGGTCGAGGTCGAAGGCTGCCCGAAAGCGGGCGGAAACACGGGGTCCTTCATGGATCGGGATAAACCTTCGATCTTGCCACTTTGCCGCGTGAGAAAACCTATGCCAGGTCTGATCCGCCCAGTCCGATGTCTCCCCATCGACCGTTATTTTACCGCAAGCCATCGGCATGGTGAGAGAAGGGCCCTCCCGGTGTGCATCGATTGCCTGCAGACGATCGCCCCTGCATATACATTGGTGGCAGCCCGCAAGCGCAACAAGCAGAGCGAGGGCCGTAACCCTCGTTAGACGATGAAACATGATTGAGCTCATCCTTGTTTCATGAAATCTGTTTTGCATCTCCTCTTGCTACTGATGCTGTTCGGTATGACCTGCTACCTCGTACCGGCGGTGATTGCCCTGAGCTAGGTCGCGACTGGAATTACATCGCCCCCGCAGGGATTGCCGTCACCCGCTCCGTCAGTGGAAGAGGCTCTCTGCAAAGACAGATCACTCCACCTTCCCCTACAGGTTTTTTCAGATTCTTTAGTACGGGGAAGTGCCGTACCCAGCCTTTATTGGGAGTGGCTCCAAGCTTCGCCTCAACCGGATGGAACGTCTGGTCCTGCTCAAATAGAAAGTCGATCTCTTTTCCATCCTTGTCCCGGTAATAATAGAGGCGAGGTGTATGAATTCGGTGCCACCAGCTTTTGAGGATTTCGACGAAAACGTGCGTTTCGAAAATAGCACCGCTCATAGCCCCTGAGGCCAAGGTCTCCGGGGATGACCATTCCGTTAAATACGAGCACAGGCCCGTGTCTAGGAAATAGAGCTTCGGTGTTTTCACGAGCCGCTTCGTGACATTGCTGTGATAGGGGTGAAGGAGAAGGACCAGGAAACTGGCTTCGAGAATAGACAGCCAGGCCCTGGCCGTTTTTATGCTTACATCCACGTCCCGCACCAGCTCTGAAAGATTCAGCATCTGGGCCGTCCGAGCCGCGCAAGCCTTCAGGAAGCGAAGGAAGCTGGCCTGGTCGCCTACTTGAGTCAGGTCACGCACATCACGCTGCAGATAGGTCTGAAGGTAGGAACTGTAGAAGAGGTCACGATTCTTACTCGGCCCGGCGACCAGTGCAGGAAAGGAGCCGGTCCAGATATCCCTGAAGACGGACTTGAGTGCGGTCTTTCCTCCCGTGGTGCTTCTTGCTGCTATATTCGTCAGAGTCGGTAGAAATGGCTCTACGGCGAGCGCACGCTTTTCGCGCTCCCTGTTTGAAAAGCCGAGAAGATTGATGATGGCGACACGGCCGGCCAGGCTCTCGGTGATTCCTTTCATCATTTGGAACTGTTGAGAACCTGTCAACCAGAACGTTCCGGTTTCCCTCGTCCTGTCGACCGCCATCTTTACATAAGGCAATAGATTCGGGGCGTACTGGATTTCATCGATCAGGACCGGAGGTGGGAACCGTTGGAGGAAAAGGGACGGATCTTCTTGGGCGAGGGCCCGAAGCGTCAGGTCATCAAGTGTAACGTAACGTCGCGTTTCTTCACAGACATGCTGAAGGAGTGTGGTCTTCCCCACCTGCCGCGGACCGGTGACCAGGATGACGGGGAACTGGCTTGATGCTTCCAGTATAGAGTCTTCAAGAGCACGGTTAAAATACATCGCAACCTCGCGGCTAATTTGAAGTCATGGGTAAGAATAGCCGACATCAGGTCGTTTGTCAACTACAGAAATCAGACTGTCATTTATTAAGGGAACATCAGTCTAATCATTTCCTCTTGCTAAAACCATCTTGATTTTGTTAGACTTCTAACTATCCGCGATTCCAGCGAATATCGACGTAACGCACCCGTAGCTCAGATGGATAGAGCGTCGGACTTCGAATCCGCAGGTCGCAGGTTCGAGCCCTGCCGGGTGCGCCAGTTGTTTCAGAGGGGTGGGCGATTTGACCTGCCCCTCTTTTTATATGGAAAAATTAAAAAGTAAGGCCTCCTCGCGTTTCAGGGCCGAGCTGTATCCTGAAGCCGAAAATAACGCGTATTTTAACTTTTTCTGGTCGAGCTCAAGATTGGAAGCTTTTACTTGAAGCTCCCTAAGCTCAGTAAGGCCCACTCTTTTCCTTTTCCACCATTTGACTTCAGCAACCACATGCATTTTGTCATCGGGATCCAATGCGAGCAGGTCAATCTCCGTGTTCCGATCCCATTGCCTGCCGATCCGTACGAATTGTGGAAATTCCCGTCGCATTATGGAGCGTGCGGCATCCTCGGCTTTGAAAGAGACATATTGATCGAACTCGGGTTCGATCTTTTCTTTGTATAACCGTTTCCCGTCTTCAAGGCCCAGGAGATGACGGTTTGGAAAGATGAATCGGAAGTAAAAATCGAATAGATTGTCCTGAATCCGGTAGATGCCTTTTTTGCTCTTTGCCGGATTTGTCTCCAGGATCGGAACTTCTCTTTCCACGATTCTCAAGTCGGTGAGGACTTTCAGATATTTTCCGATCAGTGCCTTGTCGAGCCCCGTATCATTTACAATATGGCCTAGTTTCCGGTTTCCTTTGGCCAGCGAAAGGACAATGGAATAATAATACCTGACTTCCTGGAGTTCCTGGCGGAGAAGAAATTCAGGCTCTTGGGCTAAAAACTCTTCTTCTCTCCCAAAGTTACGAATCAAGTTGTCGCGCACCGAAACGCCCGGATCGAACTTTTCCAGATAAGCAGGTATGCCTCCACACACGGCATAAAGGGATACCTGATCTCGAGGCGAGTGTCCGGGGAAGAATCCTGCCACATCCGTGTAATCGAGAGGTGTGACCTGAAGCTGTCCTGTTCGCCTGCCGTATAACGGCGCAGGATATGCCAGGACCTCTCGCTCCATCATTCCCATATGCGATCCGCAGAGGATGAGCAGAAGGTTCAATTTGCCGAGCTTCTCATCGATCGATTGTTGGAATATAGAGGAGATTCCGCTGGTTGAGGCGGTCAGGTAGGGATATTCATCAAACACCAGGACGAGTTTTTCGGGCCTTTGCGCAGTTTTGTTTGTCAGGTAATCAAAGAACTGATCCCAGGTTCCAAACCCTCGTTGAATAACGAAAGGATCTTCGAAATACTCGCCGACAGCTACGGCCAGGGAAGTAAGCTGAACCTTCTCCGCCACTTGGCGACAGAGAAAATAAATACCGTCGTATTTTTCCATGAACCTTCGAATCAGGGCGGTCTTTCCCACTCTCCGGCGACCGTAGATCGGAAGGAACTGAAATCCTGGGCGCGAAGCATAATCCTTCAATACCCCCAGCTCTCTTTCTCTGTTCATGAACTTGGACATTTTTTATCTCCGAAGTAATTTACTTGAAAGTATATAAAATATTCAGCGTCATTTCAAGTTGTCGTTCCCGAAAACTCATAGCCCCTGAATGAATCAGAAAATAAACCATCCCAACCCATCCATACGACCGTTGGTCCTTTTTTCGACAGGAAAATTCGGCAGAATCCAATCGCAGTTGC
>CAZFWM010000444.1:0-5590 GCA_964522545.1 uncultured Thermodesulfobacteriota bacterium | reverse complement strand
GAGGAATTCCGTTAGGGAAATTCAGGCAGGAGAACTTCTGACTGTCGAGTATATACGAAATCGAATTCATGCCGGCCGAACGGGTGGGCCGGGTTGCCGAGGAGATGGTGGAGCGCGAGATGGACGCGGACGAGGTGATGGACCTCATGGGGGCCCAGACCGGAGGTCGAATCCGCCAGGAGGACTTCTTGGCCAGCATGAAGTTCCTGAACCGCCTCTACAGGGCCACGGGCATGCTGCGGTTCAGGCCGAAGGTCTGCATACACAATTGCCCGATCATAGGCGATTCCCGGAACTTCCGTCCGGCGGTCTGGTACCTCAATCCCTTGAATCTTATCAGGGCTCCACGATCGCTTCTGCCCATAGGGTACATAGGCCGGCACCTCTTCGACATGCAGAGGGAAGTATTCCCGAAGGCGCTGACCATCATCGCCGTGACGAATTTGTTCAACATCCGGACCATCACGGCCGAGGATGTGAACATGTGTAACCTGGTCTTCATGACCGAGCAGGGTTACCTGCCGGGTTGCATGTACTGGCTCCTGTTGCGCGGCGGCTGCATGGTGGGCTGAGAGTCGGAGAAGCCAACTAAGAGTTTTAACGCAGAGACGCAGAGGCGCAGAGAGAAGAGAAACCAAGGAGCTTATGAAAAAGATTTTTTCAACCACAGAGGACACAGAGATCACAGAGAGAGAATAAATGCAATCAAGCCCTTTCTTTCTTTGTGACCTCTGTGTCCTCTGTGGTGAATTCCTTTAACATAAGGTTTGAATTCTCAGAGAGCATAAGCCCGCCCGAAGGGCGATAAGTGCAGTTCTTGAGGAGCACGGAGGAAGACATGGTGGATCCTCCTCGCGGGAGAGTCATCCGGAGGACCCGGAGCCCTTGTCCTGAGTGCCGGAAATGGGTGCCGGCCGAGATCCTCCTGAAGGACTCTTCCCTGTACATGGTGCGGAAGTGCCCGGACCACGGAGAATGCGAGCTTCTCTACAGGAAGGACTTCTCTTTCTACGAGTCGATATCTTCGATGGTTCACTGCGTGGACAAGGGGCGAGAGCCTGATGGAGCGCGTTTCGAAACCGGGGCTCCCATCAGCATTGTCTACGTGGACCTGACCGACAAGTGCAATCTCAGATGCCCGGTTTGCCTGGCCGACACCGGGGGGCCATCGAAGGAGGAGATCACCAGGGAGTCGATCCTCCAGCGACTTTCCTGCTGGGAGGGTCGAAAGCCCACCGTATACCTGAGCGGGGGTGAGCCCACCCTTCGCCCAGACCTCCCCGAGATCGTTTCAGGCATCGTGAGGCTCGGATTCATCCCCGTCCTCATAACAAACGGCCTGAAGCTTTGTGACGGCGACTATGTCCGAATCCTCAGAGAGGCCGGGCTGAAATTCATCGTACTTCAGTTCGACGGGCTCACCGACGACGTCCACGAGAAGCTCAGAGGGCGAAAGCTCATGGACGTCAAAATGGGGGCCCTGGAGAACCTTGCGAGATACGGGATCATGACAAGCATCTGCATGATGGTCGCCCGGGGCATCAACGACCATCAGGTGGGGGACATCATCCGGTTCGGCGTGCAGAGCCGCGCGATCTTCGAGGTGGAGCTCATGCCCGCCGTCCGGATGGGGCGGGTCGAGGAGGCCATGGTCGATCCTGAACTGGAGTCGGACGAGATCATGCAGCTCATCCAGGCCCAGACCGAAGGGCGGATCCGCCAGAGCGATTTCGTGGCGAGCATGAAGTTCCTGCACTGGATGTATAAGGCCACCCGGATCGTTCGTTTCAGGCGCAAGTTCTGTATGCTCAACTGTCCGGTGATCGGGGGGGCGGACGATTTCAGGCCGGCCATCTGGTACATCAACCCTCTCAATCTGGTTCGAAAGCCACGCTCTCTCGCCCAGGTGGGCTTTGTGGCCCGGAACCTCCTCTCCCTCGAAACACAAGCCTATCCTGGAGGGCTGACGCTGATCACGATTGCGACCCTCTTCAGCCTCAGGAACCTGACCGCGGATGACTTGAGTATCTGCAACCTCGCCTACATGACCCGGGACGGCTACCTGCCGGGATGCCTGTACTGGCTGATCGAGAGCCGGGGATGCATGGGCTGATCCTAGAGAGCGTTTTCATTGTGTAAGGATAGGGAAAAGGGGGAAAACGGAAAAGTGGAAAAGGGATGAATCATATTCAATGTCAATTCTTATCATTTCGAGCGAAGCGAGAAATCTATAAATAAAAAATTTCCCCTTTTTCCTCTTGCTTACACATCTTTTCGAGCTTTCGGTTATGGTACGGCTGCGTTAGGATTCTTCCTTGCTGGAGGGATTCTGACCAAGGGAATCGGGATCGAAGTCGGACGGAAATAAATCGAAGTCCGCTTTTTCCCGGCCCTGTTCCATCTCCTTGTGGCCGCTCTCTACCGTCTCCCTGCCCTCCGAGGCCCTGGACGACAGGGCGACCGAGCCCCTCTTCAGCACGTCGGCCAGCCTGTGCATCCATTCAATCGGATCGGGAAGGGTCTCTGCAATGCCTGAAGTGGCCTTGGAGGCAAGTCCCATCGTCTCGGAAAGGTAATCGTAAGTGAGCCGCGCGAAGTTCGCACCGAAGCCTGCGTTGGAGCCCGGACCTCCAGTCAAGGGTGTCTTCGGAGCGGGACACCGGACTGTCTTGCCGTGGCGCAGGTTGTAATAGAGCGCCTCGTATCCTGCGGTGTCGGACGGCTCATGGGTGACATAAACCACCGTCTTTCCCATGCTCAGGTGGAGACGGTAGATCAGGTCGAATATCCTTGCCCTATCGTCCTCGTCCACGGATGAAAGAGGCTCGTCTAGAAGCAGCACCCTTGCACCGGACAAGAATGCCCTCAAGAGGGCCAGCCTCTGCTGCATCCCGAAGGAGAGGTCGGCCGGCTTCTTCATGGTCTCGCTCGTCAACCCGAAGGTTTTCAGATAGCGCAGCCCCCGGGCCTTTGACACCAATCCCGGTCTCACTGATAGTACGTTTTCGTAAACGGGCCTGTCCGGCTCGAAGCAGAAAAGGCGGCTGTCCAGCAGCGACCAGAACTTGTGGGGAACCTGAGGGACGTAGAATATGCCTCTCTGAAAGGAGGGGATCTCGTTGACGGGCCGGTTGTTCATCAGAACTCGACCCCCATGTGCCTCGTGAATTCCCGCAATGACCTCCAGGAGCACGGTCTTGCCGGCGCCGTTGTTGCCGTGGAGCACTGTGAAGCTCCCGGATGGGATGTACATGGAGAGCTTCTTCAGGACCATCCGGCCCGAGAAGGAGAGTTTGATCTCCTCTGCGTATACGTTCATCCAAGAGCCTCTTCCTGGAAGTCATCGCCCAGACGGAGAACCCGATCTCCGGTGAAGTAGAAGGTGTCTTCAAAGAAGGCCCCGAATCGACCGCCCGTGAGCATCACCTCGATGCACCATGGCCCCTTCAGCCCGGCCTCGTCCGCCCGATGGAATCGTCCCCGGATGCTGTGTGCGGCGAAATCGGCCGCGACACGGGCACGAGACGTGCGTCCCCGGCCGGGCATGGGGTGAATCATCTCATCCCTTTTCATTGCCGATCTGAATCCGCTCGCCCGTACGAGCTCATCCAGTATGTCATGGATCTCCCGGGGCGAGTGGATCGCTCCGGAGCATATTCGTCGGCCTGCTTCATCGAGCACGTGGCGGCAGGATGCGATCATCTCCCGGGCAGGAGGTTGGTCCCCAAGGGCGAAGGTGATCCCGTAATCTCCGGCAAATTGATCGACAACGGGCCCCACGTCAACGATGACCACGTCCTCCTTTTTCAGGATGGCTCTGAAGAGCGTGGAAGAGGGGGAAGCCGTGTGCCTGCCGCACTTGACCACGGGGCTGTGCCAGGAAGCCGAGGCCCCGCAATCGAGAATAAGTCTTTTCGCAAGCCTTGTGAGGGCTTTCTCGTCCTGGCCGGGTCTGGCGGAGGCAACAAAGTTCTCGCACGCTTTGCGCGCGAGCTTCTGGGCCCGATCGTAGCCGAGTATCTCTTCTCTCGCGTCGTATGCCATGGGGCGAACCCTGCCCGGATCATTCATCAAAGCCATTGAGGGTGCGGCAGAGAATAATGCGGTTCGATGAATAGTCTATCAGAACGTAACTAGAAGAGAAAAGGGCAGGAAGGGGAATTGGGGGGGGCTGGACACTTCAAGACAAGCAGTTCTTTCTGAAGAGGGTATTGTAGACACAGCCCGGGACATAGCCGTTTTTTGTGAGGTATGCGGCGTTGCATTGGCTTGTGTCTGATGTGTTCAGTGATTTGAAATCGTAAAAATCAGTTATGCTCACGAAGGTAAGCTCCCTGGGTAGCTCGCGTCGGTGGTAGAGATTGAGGAGGTTGCCGGACATGAATTTCAGGGCGCGGAGAGAACCGGGATTGTCCAGCATATGGAGAGGATTGGCAAAGCGCAGGGCCGGGTAAAAGCTGTCCGGCTCCCCGATCACCGGAAGTGTGAACCTGCAGAGCCTCTGCTTGAAGTAGTCGGCCCCCGTGAGTTTGTAGAGGGCGTTCATGGCCTTCACGCTGAGGAGGAAGTCCTTCTGACGGATGCGCCCCCCCGTGCCGGTGTCGAGCAGATCCATCAGCTCACCGACATCCATCTTGTGGTCTTCGAGTCCGAGAGTGTCCCGGCCAAGCTGCCTGGCGGGTAGAAAGTCCACCTCCACCACGCCCTTCTTTTCGATGGCGAGGCGGGCGATGTCGCCGATCTGATGATCGTTGATTCCCTTGACCAGGACCACCGAGAAACTCGTCCGGAAACCGAGCTCTTCCAGGTTCTTCAGGGCGGCCATCTTGATGTCGAGGAGCTTTCTCCCCCTCATCTTCCTGTAGATGTCGTCCGAAAGGCCGTCGAACTGGACGGAGACGAAAGTGAGTCCCTTTTTTTTCAGATTCTCGGCAAAGCGGCGGTCCGCCAGCTTGAGGCCGTTCGTTAGAAGGACAACCGTGAACCGGCGTGACTGGAGCTCCTGGATGATCTCCGGAAGGTCTTCGCGCAACGTCGGCTCGCCGCCCATCAGATAGATGACGGGCCTATGGCCGTTCCAGCTCCCGAGTCTGGAGAGGATCTCTTCAAGGGTGGGGTGGATGGTCGCATTTTCGCCGGCATCAGAAAGGCAGACCGGACAATGAAGGTTGCATCGATCCGTCAGGTCGATCCCGATGATGCCGATCTTGTTTCGGTCGATCCGGCCGAAGCCATTGTTCGAGGAATTTTCTGATTTGTCTACGCAGTGGACGATTTTGCGCAGGTCGCTGTAAAACTTGAAGTCACGCCAGTAGAGGACTTCGGCCGTCCCGTCGTCCGGGCAGTGCTTTCTCAGGAACAGGGATCCGCTACGCAGCACCATCTCAGCGCGGACCATTGTCCTGCAACTTGGGCACGGACTTCTGGTTGCTCGTACGACTTTCTCCTTTTGTTCACTAATCAAACAAAATCCCCCTCATACCCCCCATCCAGGCCGATCAATAATTGAATCATTCTATCGGCAATTATATAATTAATTGGTAACGTTCAAAAGGTGAGGCACAGGAGGTTTTGCAAAAAACACGATCTC
>CAZFWM010000443.1:0-5598 GCA_964522545.1 uncultured Thermodesulfobacteriota bacterium | reverse complement strand
CATGAGGTCATTCTAAAAGTCTATAGCTGAAATGTCGCTGTAGTAATAACAACAAAGAAAAATTTTTCATTTTTCTTTGAGGGGGAGGGATTTACCTCTTGACAAGGTGCCTTTTAATGGGTGCCTTTTAATGGGTGCCTGGGAACGAACTTGCGGGAGGCTCCGCCTCCACGGTTGGGCTCCAGGCCGAAAGGGGCAGAGCCCCAGGGGAACTCCGTTCCGAGGCAGAGCCTCGGAACGAGAAAACCGTCTATTTCCCATACATTTACCTCAAGCCCTCCCGGCCTTCCGGCGCGCCCGCTTCGGAGCCGCCTTCTTCTTCGGGCGCGGCTTCGGCCGCGCGGGCTCGGCATCGGCCGGCTTGCCCTGTGCGGAGAGGAACTCGCCGATCAGAGAAGCAAACTCCGAGGGCCTCTCCTCCTGCCAGAAGTGCCCGCAGAAGGGGATGATCTCGAACCTGCCGGCCCCGGGAATATCCTCGAAGAGCTTCTTGCCCCACGAGGGGGAGAGGTACGGGTCGTCGGCGGCCCAGATCACCATGGTCGGCTTGCGGAACTCCTTGAGCCCGGCCACGGCCTGCATGGAGTAGCGAGGGCTTCCGGCCAGCAGGAATTGGCGGAAGCGCTCCCGCCCCGTCGGGCCGCTCCGCATCGGCCGCAGGTACTCACGGATCGCCTCGTTGCTCAAGCGGTCGGACCGGTAGACGCCGCGGCGGAAGGCGGACCAGGGCGAGCGGGTCTCCTGCCAGTCGAAGAAGCCGGTCCGGGCCGCCAAGTCCATGAGGAGCGGAACCCGGGCCAGCGCCTGAAGCCTCGCGATCACCGGCACGGGCCAGTTGTCGTAGCAGACGCAGTTCGTGATCACCAGGGATGTGATGTTCTCGGGACGCCGGGCCGCGAGGATCTGCACGGCCGCTCCTCCCTGATCGTGGCAGACCACGCTGAAGCGCTCGTGCCCCAGGTTGGCCATGAACTCGAGGAGCATCTCGGACTGGGCGTCCATGTGGAACTGGCCGGAGGCCGGGTCGACATCGGTGTCGCCCAGGCCCATGAGGTCGGGCGCATAGCAGTGAAAGTCGTTCTGCAGGAAGCGCAACACGTCCCGCCACAGGAAGCTCGATGTGGGAATGCCGTGCACGAAGAGCACAGGGGGCCGGGCCCCGTCCCCCGCCTCCAGGTAGGCGATGTTGCCGAATGATGTCTTTACGAATTTCTTCTCGAGCGCTGGATCGGTCATGGACCTCCTCCTGTCGGTGGTCTGTCCTCGTCGGACAAAAAGACTTTCTCGGCGAATGCGCAGCCGGGATCGAGCCGATAGATCAGGATTCTCAACTCTTCGGCCGAGGGGAGTGACCTCGCTCCTCTCTTTCCGGCCGAACCGGACTCGCACCTGTTCATTGAGTCGAAGAGTAGGTAGGCCGTGTTGATCAGGTACCGCTCCTTCAGCCCCGGCGTCTCCTCCCCTGCAAGGCCCCCCTCCTCCAGCTCCTTCAGCTCTTCGAGCGTTTCAGTGAGCAGCCTCAGGCCCTGTTCTTCGTCGCGGAGACCTGACGGCAGAGCCGTGAGGAGCCAGCCGGCCAGCATGCGAGCCTCGAGGCGCTCGGCCGGCAGGGTGCCTTCAGTCGCAGTGAGTGCTCCCTCGATCAGGCCGATCATGCGCACCGAATTCGAAACCAGTGCCTCGGCCCCGGCATCCACTCCGATCCGTGCGAACATGGACAGGGCCAGGTAGATAGTACCCAGGCCGTCCGGGCCGAACGCCTCGCCCGCCTGCTCGAGTACCTTGCAGCCTCGGTCGGCCTGGCCCGAGAGGATAAGGGCGCGCCCGTAGAGACCGCGCACTGTGGCGATCGAAGGCCACCGCTCGAGGGCCTGCTCGAGGAAGAAGGCGGCCTCGTGGTAGCGGCCCGCATGGAGCATCAACAGGCCCGTGCTCAGCCACCGGCCGGCCTTGTCAGGCGAGGCACACAGTGCCTCCTGCGCCGCCTCGGTTCGCCCGTCGAGTTCGTGGCGCCGGACAAAGATGGGGCTGGGCCTGTAGATGATGCCGTCCAGGGACGCCCCCTCTTGCAGGCCCAGTGCGATCACATCCCTCACGCGGTGGGATATCAGCGCCTCGAGGAGGTTCTGGATGAACCGGGTGACCACCTCGCGCCGGATAAAGACCTCTCCCAAGATGCTCTCCTCATCGCCCCCCGGCTCCCGGGGCACTTCGAAGAGCGTGGATTGCTCTAGCTCGAAGGCGACGCGCACATAGGATGCGATGGTGCGAAACGATTCGAAGGGGATCCCCAGCTCGACCCCGCGCTCGCAAAGGGCGATGGTGGTCGCATCGTGGATCGAGAACCTCTCCCGGCCGTTCTCCGCCACGGGTTGCACCAGCTTTGCCTGCACATAGTCGGCAAGGCGCTCGGTCGAGACGGCCGACCGGGCGAACAGGTCATCGGAGGAGAGGGTCTCAGTGGAGAGGATTTCGCCACCCTCGGCGAGCCTCGTCATACGCTTGCTGAGCGAATCCCCCAGCGTGAGCGATTCCAGATGAGCCGGATCGAATTTGAAGAATTCGAAGACGCGGCGAATGATATGAAGGGGAAGGTGGTGGTCCTCACGCAGCTTCTTGATCTGGTTGAGGAGACGGACCTGCCGGTTGGAGTAGCGGGCACGGGAGGCGGACTTTGGGAGTATTCTCTGACGAAGGTAGTGGTGGATCAGCTCCTTGGTAACCCCGGTCTCCTTGACGACTTCCCGTATGCGCATGGCTTTGATCGATTGCTTGCCCAAGTTTTCGTGTAATGAGATATACGAAACTAAATAACATACTACACGATCCAGGATAATTTGTCAAGAGCAAAATCGAGTCGGGGATGGAGAAAAAAACCAACGGAGGGCGGACTTTCCAGTCCGCCAAATGGCGGGTTGGAAAACCCGCCCTCCGTTAATCCAAAAAATTCAGCTGAGGATTTACGGCCAGAGGAACTCGATCCAGAGACCGTCGTGGTCGGAGATGCCGGTCGCGGCGCTCGATGAAGGCGGGCCTCGGCTCGGCCAGGGGATCGCAGTAGAGGATGTTGGCGCAGAAGACGCTGAGACTGGCGTTACACGGGATCGGCCGGGGCCCGCCGGCGCCGTGGCATCCCGGGAAGAGCAACAGGGACGACAGGCACAGGGCTCCGGCGAAGGCGAATGCAAGGCCGAATCGGTTCATATCGAGCTCCCCCCCTTTGCGCGAACCCTTATTTCGACGCCTTCAGTGTCACGCTGCCGTCTTTGGTCTTGATCCGGATCCGGCCCTTGCCCCCGCCGATCTCGCCGGTGATCAGGTCGCTCCCATCCTCGACCTTCAAGGCCTCGGGAAGATCGATGTTCGCGGTCCCGTCGTCGACCTCGATGGAGTAGACCGCGGAGATGCCCGGATCGAGGGTGATGGTCACGCTTCCATCGTCGGACCGGATGTTGAAATCGACATGGTCCTCCTTGAGCAGATCGAGACGGATGTCTCCATCCTCAGTACTGACATTCAGAATGCGGGCGCGAACCTCACTGAGCGTGACGTCGCCGTCATCACCTTCGATGGTGAAATCCCCCTGGCCGCGGCTGATGCGGACATCGCCGTCCTCTGTATGGATGGAGCATTGCTCTGTCTTGCAGTCACTGATCTCGATATCCCCGTCCTCACAGTTCAAGGAGAGCTTCCCCTGGAATTCCTTTATGAACACGTCCCCATCCTCGGCCGTGATGCGCGCCTCCTCGGTTTTCGTTTTGTAGAGGTGGAGGTCGCCATCGTCCAGATCGCACTCGATCTCGCCTCGCCAGCCCTCGATCCGTACGTCCCCGTCCTCTCCTTCCATGTCGAGGCCCAGATAGTCCGGCGCATGGATCGTATAGGTGTAGGCATGGACGTTCAGGTATTTGAACATACTGAACTCAGAGGTCTCTTTCTTCTCGGCTATGTAGAGGACGCCGCCACTCTGCTTGAACTCGACATTGAATTCATGCTTGCCCACGGTTCCGACGGCCATGTACTCCGCGTGATAATGGACCGTCACATCGAGCACGTCACGTTCCGAGGGCCAAATGATCACGTCCCCATCGCCATGTTTCAGGCGGAGCCGATCCCCCTTCTTGACTTCGAAGGTCTCGTGAAAGTCCTTCTTCAGCTCCTTGGCTTCCGCACAAGGCGTGAAAGCGAGAAGCGCCGCTGCGACGAATACGATCGAAATGCCAATATTTCTCATGGTTCACCTCCGTGGTCTGTTTTCCACTTTTTGCTAGAACGCACCGTGCCCAATCCGGTGCATCCGCCCCCTATCGGCCGTAGTCCCCATCGAACTCGGCATCCACCTCGCCGAGGAGCTCGACGTAGCGGTCGATGGCCCGCTTGTATTTCAGCAGCCGGGCCAGGTTCCCTTTGACTCTGAGCTTGCGCATGGTGATGGCCTTGGTGGTCCCCATGCGGCCCTGGAGAACCTCGTAGTAGATTCCGTAGGGGCCGCTCATGGTGTAGTCCACTCCTTGGCGCACCCCTTCCCAGGTCTCGTCGCACTGGGGGAGCTTGATCCCCAGGGCCCGCCGCTCGGTCACGCCTCTGCCCGGGTCCGGCTCGACGATGAACTGGAAGAGGGAGTCAAAGCCCTCGGCCGCGTCCTGGTAGGTCTCGTCGTTTCTCAGCATCTCGGCCAGGGCGTCTATCCATTCTTTGGTGAAGACTTTCATTGCGTGATTCCTTTTATGCGATTGCCCGCTACTGGTAGAGGCGCTGCTTGCTGCGCCCTTTCCGGATTATATAAGGACGCCTTTCATGACGCCCAGGGTTTGATGAATCAAACCCCTACAATGGAATGGTGGAGCGCGAAGTCGCGAACGAGGGCTAGTTCTTTATAAAATCACCGATTATCTCAAGGCCCCTTTTAATTTTTTCCTTGCTGAGAGCATAACTGAGACGTATTCTATCGTCTACTCCGAACCAATCTCCAGGATACGTGATAACTTTATGCTTTTTGAATAAATTCCATACAAAAGGTTTAGGATTTGTCAGTTTCGGCAGGACATAAAAAGCACCTTCAGGCTTCCAGAGTTCAAAACCCAGCTCGATCAATCCATCATAGATGATATCTCGCCTTTCCTTCCAGATATTCAGTTGATCATCGATAAATGACCTGGGTACTTTTGTTGCCTCAAAGGCCATTTCCTGACTGAGAATACTTGTGTTCATCGAGGTATGGGTCTTCATTTCGATTACTTTATCGACAAACTGTTGATCCCTGGACCAGAGATAGCCCACCCTAAAGCCACACATGGCAAATGTCTTCGAAAACGAATTTACTGTAATAACCCGCGGACCTTTGATGATGTAATTTTCCCGCTCATATATCAAATCCTTGTAAACCTCATCGGAAATGATATAGAAACCCATATATTCAGCTAACTTCTCTATTTCCTTTAAAGTTTGCAGCGATTCAATTCTGCCGGTCGGATTGGAGGGGGAATTTATGATCACGACTTTACAGTCACTCACCTTCTTCTTGAAGTCATCGAGATCGATCCTTAAGGTGGCCCCTTTTGTCAAGACAGAAAACTGCATCATATAAGGTGGATCCCC
>CAZFWM010000442.1:0-5639 GCA_964522545.1 uncultured Thermodesulfobacteriota bacterium | reverse complement strand
GTTACGATTGGTTGCATAACCATTATCGGTGTTCAAAATCGGTACTCACAAGTAGATTAGTACGCTTCTATAATGGCGGGGAGCGCGACTAGTACGCCGGGCATATTGCGTATTCCGGATTTTCGATCCGGCAACCCGGATCCAGAGGATCGCAGCAGGGCGGGTAGGCCGGATGGTCCTCGATGCAGTCGGGATCGTTTGCGCTGCAGAATGTGGGCTCCCAGCTCCGACACTCGCTGTATAGGCCCGCGTCCTCCATGGTCAGCCTCTCGGCGGCATCGCGACCCTCTTCGTTGATGAAGGGCGGGGCATATGCATCACAGTCGGCCCGACTCCCGGGCATGTCCTGGTAGTAGATCCAATCCGCGTTCGCCAGGGTGAAGGGGCAGGGGCCGTCCGCGAGCACTACCTGTCCCGCGATCATCACATCGTTGTCCAGGACTTCCACGCCGGGCTCGAAGAGGACGGCGGTTCCCTCGATCCCCATCTCGTAGACCGTCCCCTGAGCCGGGCACCGGTCCGGATCGTCCGGGTCCCGGAGGTCGAAGATCCAGGCCACGGGCACATAGTCGTTGCTCTGCCCGTTCTGGTAGATGTAGCTCGCCCGCATGAAGGAGATGCCCATGGCCTCGTTCCCCGTGAATTTGTTGCTTCCCCGCAGGACCACATTGTTGCCGGCCGTGTTCCAGATGAACAGGCCGAGATAGTTCTCCTGGAACAGGTTGTCCCGAATCTCCGTCCAGAACGATATGCCTGTGATGTAGCTGAAAGAGACATACAGGCCGGCCCCGTTATCGTGAAACCAGTTGCCCACGAGAGGAAGCCTGGAGGCGGGGCATCCCGCCTTGAAGCCGACCCCGTTCTGATAGATCTCGTTCTCCCGGACGAGCCAGCTCCCCCCTTTGCTGTGGTAGACCCCGAATCCCCTGTGGTGGTGGATGCTGTTCTGCTCCAGGCTCCCCGACTGCATCAGGATGGAGTAGATGCCGTAGGAGGCGAAGTTCTTGAGTGATGGGGCGAGGGCGTGCTGATACGGCACGAAGGAGTCGTCGACGAGGTCGTTCTCGTACTCGGGATGATAGGTCACCGGAACGTAGGCCATGCAGCCGGGATCGAAGGGCCCGCATTCATGGTCGTAGGTGAGCTCAGAAAAGATCTCGCGGGCCGCCAGATAGCCGTCCGCCGGGTCGGCGCCGCCTGCGTCCCCGTCCCAGGGATCGATTAGGTCGTTTCCGTTGGCGAAGATATCGTTGCCGATCACCCTCGGCCGGGTGTAGGTGGACTGAAGCCGCATCCCCCCGCGACTGTTGTGGTGAATCGAGCACCCCTCCACCACCAGCTCCAGGTTTTTAGGCCAGAGCTCTTCCATGCAGAAGAGCTGTTGAAGCAGGGCATCGGGATTATCCTCCTGGGGATCCTCTTCCTGACACTCTAGGGCGATCTTTCTCAGCATGGTGAAGGGGGAGTCGAGGAGGACCGGATTTTGGTAGTCGGGGAAGATCTGCGTGGCCTTCACCTCCATGGGAGGGGGAAAATCCTCCTCGCCCGGCACGATGGACCGGACGTCGACCAGCACGATGCCGTCTCCCCCCAGGCCGGGGTGATTGCAGACGGCCATGCCGTTGTGATGGATGTCCGAGTCGAGGATGACCACATCCTGCACCGGGTCGGGCCCGTCCAGGAAATCGCGCAGATCCTCGCTGATGCCCTCGAAGGTCTCCATGATGTAGATCCCGTGCAGCTCCCCGTATGCCACCGTGGAGTTTTCGATCAGGGCCGTTGCCCCGGGATGGATCTGGATCCCCGAGAGGATCTGGCGCTCGGCCTTGGCGGCGTCGGCGATCCGGCTCTCGTTCCAGAAGACCTGCCCCTCAGTGCTGCGGGCCACGCCCGGAAAGGTCACGGCCGAGTCCTTCATGGTAAGGTCGCCCCGCACGATCATCTCGAAGTATTTGAGCCCCCCCGCGGGGGATTCATCGGCCGGGTCGCAGGAATAAGGCCCGTCCCCGTTGTCTGCGCCGATCTCGCTCTGAGCGCTCAACTCCAGACGGGCCCCCTCCTCCACCGTGATCCTGCGATGCCGGGACGTCGTCCCCTCCGCTTCCTGCATCCCTTCCGCCGCCAGCATCGGGTCGTCGGCGATGAGGATCTTCGCCTCGTCCAAGACCAGCGAGCCGCCCGTCCCGATCTCGATATCGCCCTGTACCTTGAGAGTCGACCGCCGGAGCCTAAGCTCGCCCTGGCTACCGATCCGTATATGTATCCCCTCTCCGAGGGTGATTGTCTTTTCGGTGCACTCTGTGGGCTCGTCGATCAGGATCCAGCCGTCTTTGAACGAATCGAAGAATCCGCATTCCTCATCCGCTCCGGAGGGCGAACAGGATGTCGTCAGGGATAGCAGGATCACCGCAACACCCATAATGATGTCTTCTCGCAATCTCATTGTCATTCTCCTTTCTTTGAGCTCGACACCGAAGGTCGATTGTTTAACCATCATATGACTTTTAAACCCAAAGTCAAGAAAATGTTGCGGTGGAGGTAGGGGGGATGCCGCATTGTTTTGATAGGGCGGGCCGTGCCCGCCTTGATTTCATGGAATGCAACCATAACGGCGGCCATGGGCCGCCCTATACGGTATTTGCTTTATGCGAGAGTGCTTCGAAAAGCCGGTCGATCGGATACGTGTTGAGCACATCGGCCTTTTCGAGCCATCCGCGGCGGGCCGTGCCGATGCCGAGGCGCATCATGGCAAGCTGGTCCGGGTGGTGGGCGTCGGTGTCGATGGCCACGCGCACGCCGAGCTCCTTGGCCCGGCGGCAGAACACATCGTTGAGGTCGAGGCGGTCGAAGTAGGCGTTGAGCTCCAGGGCCGTCCCGGTCCGGGCCGCTTCGGCCATCACGGTCTCCATGTCGACCTCGTACCCTTCGCGGCTCGAGATGAGCCTGCCGGTGGGGTGGGCGATGATGTGGACGTGGGGGTTGGCCATGGCCGCGCAGATCCGCTCGGTCACCCGCTGCCGGAAGCCCTGGTGGACCGCGGCGACGACCACGTCGAGTTTTTCGAGCAGGTCGTCCGGGTAGTCGAGGGTGCCGTCCGAAAGAATGTCGACCTCGGCCCCGGCCAATACACTGATATTCTTGAGATTTTCGTTCAAGGCCCGGATCTCGTGGATCTTTTCGCTCAGCCTCTCCGCGCTGAGCCCGCCCGCCCACCTGACCGAGCTCGAGTGGTCGCAGACGGCCACGTACTCGTAGCCCCGGGCCTCGGCGGCCCGGGCGACCTCGGCGATGGTGGCCGTGCCGTCGCTGTAGGCGGAGTGGACATGGAGGTCGCCGCGCACGTCGCCGTAAGCAACCGGGCAGGGCAGGGTTCTCGCGGCTGCGGCCTCGAGCTCTCCTCGGTCTTCGCGCATCTCGGGCGGTATCCACGGCAGGCCCAGCGCCCCGTAGACCTCCTCCTCGGTCCGCCCGGCCACGAGCTCCTCGTCCTGGAAGACCCCGTACTCGCTCACCTTGAGGCCCAGGCCCCTGGCGATCTCCCGGAGACGGACATTGTGCTCCTTGGACCCGGTGAAATACTGGAGGGCCGCCCCGTAGCAGGCCTCGTCCACGACCCTCAGGTCGACCTGGAGCCCCCCGGCAACGATCACCGCGCCCTTTGTCTCTCCGGCGGCCAGGACATCCCGGACCTGGGGAAGCCTCACGAATCGCTCGATCACGGCGGCCCTGTCCCGTCCGGCGGCGAGGATGTCTATGTCGCCGACGGTCTCCCGCATCCGGCGCAGGCTTCCTGCAGGGCCTATTTTGGTCAGACCAGAGACGCCTTCGAGCTGTTCGATGATCTCTTCCACGATCGGAAGCGTCTCGCCGAGAGAGAACCTTCCCCGGGACCTCTCGAACCATTCGATCCCGCGGGCGATGTTTTCGACCTTCTTTTCTCCGAGCCCGGGGAGGCTTGCAAGGCTCCCGTCGCCGATCAGGCGCTTCAGGTCGTCGAGATCTTTGAGGTCGAGCCGGTCGTGGGCGAGCTTGAGGGTCTTCGGTCCGAGCCCCTGGATGCGGAGCAGATCGAGCAGGTCGGGCGGGACCTCCCGGACGACCTCCTCGTGCTTGCTCATCCGCCCGGTTCCGAGATACTCGTCGATCTTCTTCGCTATGGCCTCTCCCACTCCCGGGAGCTTACGCAGACGTCCCTCGCCGGCAACCACCGCGATCTCCTCGGTCAGGTCAGTGAGGATCCGGGCCGCCTTTCGGTAGGCGTTGATCTTGAAAGGGTTTTCGCCGAGGAACTCAAGGCCATCGGCGATCTCTTCGAAGATTTCAGCGATAATTTGGTTCTTCATGGGATTAAAAGGTAGCGTATTTGCGGGATGCCGGCAAGATACCGGCGTTGCGGTTTGGTAGGACCAGATTCAAGAGGAGTATCTAGCCTGTCCGGAAATGTCATTCCGATGCGATAGTCGAGGAATCTAAAGTTGTCAACTGATTGTAATTACAAGATTCCTCACTTTACCCCTGGGAATCATCAGTTGCACACAGGTGGATCAAAGTCAGAGCAGTCTCTAGGGCTGAGCTTGAATCCTCCGTAAGAATAGGTGAAAATCCCGGTAATCGAATCGAAGGTGTCGCCCAGTTCGATGCCGGGATCTACATAGTCGATCCACAGGCAGTGATCCACCTCGAGCTGACCGCACATTATGATGTCGGTCACCATAGGATCGAGGACCTGCACGAGGACACTCTCGTAGCTCTCGGCCAGGGGGCCGGGCGTGGCGATGTCGCATGAGTCCGCCACCGAGGGAGCGGGAATGGGCTCGCATGTGCCGGTCCTTGTGATCTCGATGGCACCGATTTCGGTCATGTCGTAGAACTCGGCGGGGAGACCGATGATCGTGAGCTCATCACCCCTGGCCAAGTCCGTGGGGGCCAGTTCGTCAGGGTCGTACACATAGATTCCGCTCCAGGGTTCCCCTTCCGGCTCCTCTACGAAGAAACCTTCTTGCGAGGTCACCTCTGTGACAATCACGCCGACAATCGTTACCTCTGAATCTGGGGCCGGATGACACGGATCATCTGGATTTTGGATCTGGTAGATCGTATATATTTCGGAGAGGTGACAATCCACTCCATCGCAGTCCTGGTCGATTCCGTCGTCGCAAAGGCAAAGGCCTGCTTCATCGATCCCGGGATTTAAATCCGGTTCAAGATCATCGCAGTCGATGGGCCCGCAGATTCCCCCTTCTCTGGCATATCCATCTCCGTCTCGGTCTGTGCACGGTTCGCATCCATCCTGCCCGCCAAGAAGAGAGTAACATAATCCAAATACTAGAAGAATTCCTATGTAGCTTATCTTCGTTCTTCTCATTTTATGCAAAGCCTCCTTCTTTCTGTCAGCCGAGGAATCTGGAGTTGCCAACTGATTGCAAATACAAGGCTCCTCACTTCCCCTTCACTTCGCTCAGGGCTTCGGTTCACCGGAATGACATACCGGCAAGATTCGCTATTTCTGGACAGGAACTATCTATCATTGTAAGACACAAACAATCAAGATGTAAGTTCCAAGTATCGCTTGGAATTTGATGATTTTTTTAATGCATAGGAAATTATAAGTTCGACAATTGAGCACCTTGAGGACGTTG
>CAZFWM010000441.1:0-5649 GCA_964522545.1 uncultured Thermodesulfobacteriota bacterium | reverse complement strand
ATATAATTTTCAGGAGAAACCGCGACAGGGAAATCGGCGCTGTCTGTGTGGACGCCCCCTGGGGGATATGGTATGTGAATGTCATGTGAGATCGGGGGGAAATGAAGGAATTTCGATCATTATGAGAAAGGAGCCAACTATGAGGAGATCGATTGTACTTACTATTATGGCCGTCATTGTGGGGTTTGGGATGTCTTTTCCCTTGGGTGTCGGGCATGCCGTCGATGATTTCATCAAATCCTATGGAGAGCCGATCGATACGCTGATTAAAGAGGGGCTGCAGTTTTTTTACACGTATCACAAAGATCCCGTCGACCTGGATCGCTCCACTGAAAAATTCCAGGAGGTCTTGAAGATCGCCCCGGACAATGAAGATGCCTTGTGGCTTGTCTCGAGAAATTACTTCAAGATGGGGGATAATGCCAAAGAGGAATCAGAGAAGCTGAAATTCTACGGCATTGCCGAGGAGTGGGCGGACAAGTGCCTGGCCGTAAGCCCCGAGAGCATCGGGGGGCATTTCTGGAAGATGGCCGCCATGGCGCGGGCCGGCGAGATCAGGGGGATCGTCAGCTCGGCCATGAAGCTCTCCGTCATCAAGAAGGAGGTCCAGTACGTCCTCGATCATGCCGGCCCTTCTCACGAGTTCTACCTGCTGGCGATCAATACGCGGGCCGATATTCTCCTGAAGTCGCCCCGGCTCTTCGGGGGAGACGTGAAGGAATCGGCTCGGTTGTACAAGCAGTGCATCGATACCAATCCCCGGATCACCCTCTTCTACGTGAACCTGGCGGCAAACTATATAAAGCAAAAGAAGTACAAAGAGGCGAGAGAGCTCTTGATGAAGGTGAAAAACTTCGATCAGGAGCCCTTTTATGTCTGGGACACGGTCCTTTATGACCTGCCCCGGGCGGACCGGCTTCTCGAAAAGATCGAGGGGAAGTGAGGTCCCGATAATACCCGATAGAACTTATCGCCCTTCGGGCGGACTTTTGATCTCTGACAATTCAAACCTTTCGTTATATAAATTCACCACAGAGGACACAGAGAGCACAGAGGAAGAAGGAGTTTGATTCCATTAATTCTCTCTCTGTGACCTCTGTGTCCTCTGTGGTGAAAAAATCTTTTCCATTTGCTCCACGATTTTTTTCTCTTCGGCTCTGCGCCTCTGCGTTAAAACTCTGCTACGGAAAAAACTTGGATTTCCTATTGAATCAAGTTAAAAAATCTGCACTATTTCGTATTCATCTTCTTCCTTTTTTGTAACCTAGTCACTGCCTTCTTTGCTCGCATACCCCCGCTCGTTCGACCTGCCGGGGAGAAGTCGCGCTTCTTCGGTCCGTGTATTCAATAAAAACAGTAGGTTCTTCGATCATCCCTTTCGAATGAGAATCCGGAGATCGCCTGGAATATTTCTTGCCTTATTATTTCAGAGCGCCTCTTTTAACTCTCTAGGGACGGAGATAGTGACAAATATGGAACCAAAGGAAACACAAACTCTCGATCTGGCGTATGTGGACGAGCTTACGGGCTTGTATAACCGCCGGTACATGAACCTCTATACCAACCCGAAGATCGAGGAAATGAGCGCGGACGCGAAGCCCCTGTCCCTGGTCATGCTCGATGTGGACAGCTTTAAGGGGATCAACGACACCTTTGGGCACCAGGTCGGTGACAGAGTGCTCATTCATGTCGCCGAGATCATAAAAAAGTGCATCCAGCGGGACGACGTGGCGATCCGGTACGCGGGCGACGAGTTCACGATAATCCTTCCCCAGGTGCCTTCCGCCACGGCCCGAAAAATATGTCAGCGAATCGCCGACCGGCTCAGCAAAGGGCGCATCAGGGCACGCGGCTCCATCGACAACGTTACGATCACTCTGAGCATGGGGATCGCCCAGTTTCCGGAGGACGGAAACGATCTGGAGACCCTCCTGGGGCAGGCGGACAGGGCCCTCTATTACTCGAAGCACAAAGGAAAGAACCGCATCTCCTCATCGGTCGACATCCCGGCGGATCTGATCACCGACAGCGACCGCTTCAAGATCTTCCCGGCCCCGGAGACGGTAGGAAGGGCGAAGGAGCTCGAGCACTGCGCAGAAAAGATCGAAGAGACTCTCTCAGGCCGACCCCGGTTCATCCTCTACGAGGGGATCCCCGGAATCGGAAAGACCCGCCTCCTCGATGAGCTGGTAACCAGGGCCCAGCAGAATCACCTCATCACGCTTGTCGAAAAATGCCTCGAGGTACAGGTGGACCAGCCCTTCGGGGTCCTCGTCAAGCTCATCGATGCGTTCCTCATGAAGTCCACCGGAGACAAGGGGCGATTCGTCTCGAACCTCTCCGATGCCGAGCTCGCCGCCGTGACCTCCCACATTCCGGAGCTGGCCACGGTGGAAGGCATTTCCGAGAAATCTTCCGACCCGGAGGCCTCCGAACAGGAGACCCGGTATCACCTTTACAGCGCACTTCAACGGCTCCTCCAGAACATCGCCGACGAGGGCCCCTCCCTGGTGGTGCTCGACGACATGCAGTGGGTGGACGAGGCCACGCTCATGCTGCTCGGCTCTCTTACCCGGGCGGAGAGGGAGATCCCGCTCTGCGTGATAGGCGCTTTCAACTCGGTCGATACCATCCCGGAGCCTCAGCCTCTCCACAAACTGAAGGCCGACGGGATGATCTCCGGCGAAATCGAGGTGAGGCGCCTCGAACCTCTCACCGAGGATCAGACTGCGGAGCTGATTGGGCTAATCTTCAAAGACATCGACCAGGCCCAGTGGCTGGCCGGCTTCGTCCATGAGAGGGCCGCGGGTAATCCTCTCTTCATCGAGGAGATGCTGAAGTTCATGCTGAGGATGGATCTGATCTACCGGGAGCAGTACCAGTGGAAGATCAGGCCCTTTTCTCTCGAGGAAATCCCGTCCGACCTCTCGGCCCTCGTTGAAGGGCGAATAGCGTCCCTCCACGAAGAGGTGAGAGACGTAAGCAAGGATGCCTCGGCGATCGGCCAGAAAATCGATCTGGAGACCCTCAAAAAGATCACCAACCAGAGCGAAGGGGTTCTCCTCGAGTTCATGAAAAAGGCGATGCAGGAAAATCTGCTCTTGCTCAGGGACAGAGAGGACGGCTGCTACGATATCCACTTCAAGACGCCGAGCCTGCGGGATGTCCTCTACAACTCTATCCCAAAAGAGCGGCGCAAGGACCTCCACCTGCAGATAGGCGAGTTCGAAGAAGAGCGCCCCGACCAGGACCTGCGCAGCCTGATCTGGACCCTGGTCTATCACTTCAAGAGGTCCGAAGCCCTCCAAAAGGCCGAGAAGTACGGAACCCTCGCCACACGGCAGGCCACCAGGCTGTTTCGTCCGGAAGAGGCCCATGAGTATGAATCGCGCCAAGAGGAGGAGGAGCTCGCAGGCCCCCCCCTGAATGAGGATCAAATCACCAGGGCCAACGTGTTCATCCGCTCCCTGCGCGTCACGATCCAGCGGGTCCAGGTGTACACGTCGAACCACAAGGTCGCCCTCAACGCAATCGAAGATCTCTACAGGAAGCTGGACGAGCTCCTCCAGGAGGTCCAGGTCCTCATGCTGAGCGAGGTGGAGGGCTGCCTCGTAATCAACGACACGGACATGCACTACAAGATCGACCTGACGGGCGAGCAGGGCCTCATTGCTCTCATGAGGGAATTCGGCCTGTCATCGATCGCCTTTAAAAAGGGCCTGCGGAGCGAGGAGTTCTTCCTGTTTCTCGAATCCATGACCAAGAAGCGGGACGTCCCCCTGGCCGACCTTCTCAAGCGGAACCAGGTGCAACACATCCGGCTGAACCGAACCAAGTACGTGAAGGAGGGCGCCGAGGGTCGGAAAAGGCCGCGATCGGCGCCACGGTCCGTGGAGGGGGCCCCGGAGCGGGACGCTCCGAACGGGTCTCGGGCGCTCATGGCGGACCCCGGCCTCGAGGAAAGAGAGCAACCGCTGCCGGACGGGGAAGGCTTTGAGCCGGGCGGCGAGCCGCCAAGCCTCGAGGCCCTGCTCGGAGATGGACTCGCGGCGTGGAATGGAGATGAAGAAGCCCTTGCCGCCGGCCCGGCCGGCATGAACCCGGAAGAGCCGGATATTCCGGATGCCCTGCTCGATGAACCTTCCTCACAGCCGAGAGATAAACGCCTGACCGACTACATAGAGAGCCTCTCGAGCGGCCGCCCACTGCGGTGGGACGCCGAGCTGCAGGAGAACCTGCCCAACCTGATGAACGCTCTGGCCGCCGACGGGCGGGGTGAGGCGCTCCGGAATCTCGTCGGGATCGTGATCCAGCACATGAAGTCTTTGTCCAAGGCGGGCAATACGAACGTGATTCGAACCGTGGACGGGCTGCTCGGCAAGATGCGGTTCCCGGGGAGCGACCCGATCCGGTCCGACATCCTGATCGAGATGCTCAGGCTCTTTCTGGGAGAGGAGCGGCCGGAGATGATCAGGCTCATTTCCGAATCCTTCGTCCATCAGATCCCGGTGCTCATGCAGGGCGATCACGGCGAGATCCTCTCGAAGATCGTCCACGTCCTCGACTCGAAGTACATGGCCGACGAGGAGGCGCCGGCCGAGAAGAGAAGCGCCGCGGAATCCGTATTCCGGACCCTGACCCGGGACGACCTCTTCGATCTGCTCCTCTCGGACATCGGGTCCGGGAATCCGCGCAGACAGGCCCTTGCGCGACATCTGCTCGGCAAACTCGGGCCGAGGGCGGCCGAGCCGCTCATCGAGATCGTCAAGGCGAACCCCGACGCCCGGGCGCGCAAGAGCGCCGTCTCGATCCTCAGGGAGATCGGAGAGCCGGCCATGCTGCGGATACTCGAGGAGATGACCGTCGAGTCCTCGCCCCCCGCTCTCAAGAGCCTCATCCGCACATGCGAGGCCTTCGGAGAGGACCCGACCATGGTCAAGCACATGGTCCACCTCCTGAGTCACGACAGCACGGTCGTCCGGATCGAGGCCCTCCGTGCTTTCGCGCGCATCGACAGCCCGGAGACGAAAAGCGTCCTCATCAGTACGGTCCGCTCGGAGGATTCCGTCCTGCAGCAGGAGGCGGTCCATCTCATCGGCCTCCACAACCACGTCGAAGCCTCGGATGCCCTGATCGAGCTGCTGGACGACAAAAAGGCCTCCTCCGGGGAAGATGGCGCCGAGCTTCAGCGAAGGGTCTGTATCGCCCTGGGCAAACTGCGCGCCCAGAGTGCGGTGCCGCACCTTGAGACCATTGTCAAGTCAAAGAGAACCCTCTTTTTCAGAGCACAGGCCCCGGAGATCGTGCGGGCGGCGGCGGTCTGGGCCCTGGGGAAAATAGGCGGGGAGCAGTCCATCCGGATCATCCGGGAGATGAACCAAGAGAAGGCGCCCACCGTGAAGACGGCCGTCGACCTGGTCCTGTCAAGGGAGAGTGCGGGCTGACCTGGAGGGGCGGCTTCCACGCCGTCCGCGGTCCGGGTGGAACCGGACCCTCAAGGCTCTCGACTGCAGCAGGATGATGAAGGCCGCGGGCAGGACAAAACCGCATCTCCGATGCGGACCTAATTGAGGGTCGTTGCGAGGAGCGTCAGCGACGAAGCAATCCACTGAGCACCCTGGCATGTTGAGCCCGGGGGATTGCTGTCAT
>CAZFWM010000440.1:0-5666 GCA_964522545.1 uncultured Thermodesulfobacteriota bacterium | reverse complement strand
GAAGTGAGGGTAACTACCCGTCAGGGCAGGCGCGCAGGCAGCACAACTATCTGATCCGCTCGTGGCACGGACGAGGTCGTTGATTGTGGTTTGACTTCCACAAATTTCATCGATTTCCCCCTGATCAAGCGCCCTGTCCCAAAAGGCGAGCTCGTCGAGCGTCCCGTGTAGATCTTCGTTAGGATTAAAAATGGCTTCTCCCATGATGATGTCGTTAGGCGAGGCCAGATTTCCGCTGACGGCCTGTGAGCCAAGGCTGCTGCAATCGATGAACATATCTAATTCAGACGAAGCGTTCTTCACCATCGCGACATGATACCAGGTATCGGGCGATATGATGTCATAACAAAAATCATTCGAGGGCGGTCCATCCGTATAAAAACGAAAGTATTTCTCCCCTCCCGGGCAGGGTGAACTGGGTATTTGGTAGCTCAACCGGAAACACCCATCATCTCCATAAGCCTCCCAATTGCCAACTATGGTCGACCATGAGGGAAGGGAGGCGAACTTCACCCAGAAGGCAATAGAGAATGGCCCTGTGCCGAAGTCGAAATCACCATTGCTGGGTGCCCGAATGTAATCGTTCACTCCGTCGAAATACAGGGCTCCATTCACCATACCTTCGGTCCATGGATCTGATTCGAAACCGTACATGGTGCCGTTGTGATTACCGGTTTCATCAGCCGCCGTCATCCCGCTGCCGTCATCGAACTTCCAGTACGCCACGGCATCGTCGTACACGGTGGCCTCAGCTCCGGCAGTGACTCCAGCCGGGTTGCTGCATCCCGTGATCCAATTTTGGACAGCGCCGGAGCCATCCAGGTTCGCTCGGCCTATTGTATTGCCATTCATATTCGCCCAGTAGATATAATTCGTATCTATTGCGATACCATTTGGCCTATTGCATCCTGTGATCCAGTTTTGGTCCACGCCGGAGCCATCCAAGTTCGCTCGGCCCAGTGAATTTACAACTTCGCTATTGCTCCAGTACACATGGTTGGAGTCAACGACGATTCCTGCAGGGTTACTGCATCCTGTGATCCAGTTTTGGTCCACACCTGTGCCATCCAGGTTCGCCCGGCCGATCGTATGACCGCTCCAGTTCGCCCAATACACATGGTTCGAATCCACGTCGGCTGCGCACGGCCAATCGCATCCCATGATCCAACTTTGAACCGCGCCGGAACCGTCCAGGTTCGCCCGGCCTATTGTGTCCCCAGATCCATTCGTCCAGTACACATAGGCCGCGTTTACGGCGAAGCCATGGGGCCCAGTGCATCCCGTGATCCAATTTTGGACAGCGCCGGAGCCATCCCGGTTCGCACGGCCGATCGTATCGCCACTCCAGTTCGCCCAGTACACATAGTTCTCATCGACAGGGACTTCTCTCGGGCTACTACACCCCGTGATCCAGTCCTTGACCACGCTGGAGCCGTCAAGATTCGCGCGGCTTATTGTATCAATACTTTCGTTCGTCCAGTATATATAGTCTTGTGCAAGGGCCGTGTTAGAAGATAGCGTAATGATCAGAATGACACTGAAAACGGCGTAGGTTGCAAGAATCCAAACATGCTTTTTCATCATTATTACCTCCCCCGTTATTTGACTCTTTATGACTTTATTCCAGGCTTTCTCTTCCCACCCCGATGCCAATGAAACACAACTCGTCGACAAGGCCGTCGCAGTCGTCGTCGACACCGTTTCCGGGAATCTCGGGCGCGCCGGGGTACACCGCGGGGTCTGTATCGTCGCAGTCGACCGGGCCGCACTCGCCCCCTTCCAGGGCGTATCCGTCCCCGTCGCCATCGGTGCAGCCTGCAGAGGTCTTGACGATCCTCACCTCGATCTCAACATCCCCACACCCGGAGTCGAGAAAGATCGAGCCGACGTGCTCTCCGGCTTCGAGTCCGGCCCTGTCCACGGTGACCGTAACCCTGTCCATCTCGGTCGCGGTCGATCCGCTGGCCGGAGTCACGCCCGTGATCCACGCCTCCGTCTCCTCCAGGTCCCATTCGATCTGCCCGGGTCCTTCGTTCGTGATATCTAGTGTGAGGGCCGTTTCGGCCGTGCCGAAGTCGAGATAGTCCGGATCCACGGCCGGCCCGGGAGCGGCCGGCAGCTCCCGGGTGATGCAGTGGATGGAGCCGCCCGTGCCGACCATGGCCGAGGTGTCGATCCCCACGATCTCGTGGCCCGGCAGGGCGCTCTGGTAGATCCCCAGGGCCGTGGTGTCATAGGAGAGCCCATAGATCGGCACCAGCACCGTGTCGTTCACAATGAGGGAGTTCGTGTAGGTCCGGAAGTCGAACTTCGTGTCGATCCGGACGATTTCGTAGGGGCCGCCGTGACACGTCTCGAGCTCCGAGAGGATGGCATGGTTCTCGTCCATGATCTCGTCGTTGCCGTAGGGATCCCAGCCGGGAAATTGTGCCATCAGGATCGTTTCGACGTCGAGGAACTTGGCGAACACGTCGATGTGCCCGGTCCCGTCCGCGATCTGTTTCTCGAGGAATACGGTGCGGTCGTAGTCGCACCCGAAGTAGTCGGCCAACATGACGCGGCATTCGTGCTCGTGGGCCGGAGTCCGGGGGAACCACTCCGGGTTCTCGTCGTAAGTGAATATTTGGGTGCTCACCATGCAGGTGCCGCACTCGTCGCTCATGAAGTTCCCCCCGTCGAGGGTGAACCCCGCGCCGTAGTGGTCCACCTGCCATAGGTCGGCGAGGCCTTCCGGGAAGAGGTCGTCCTTTTCGCGCCAGTAGCGGCTGTAGTCGGAATCGACAAATGCCCCGACCCCGTCGACGAGGATGGAGAAGGGCCCGTAGTCGCGGATCCAGACCGAGTCGATGTCGGCGATGATGAACTCCACCCGGTCGGCGGGGATGCCGTAGGTCGCCAGGTGCGAAAGCACAACATTAACAACCGAGGCCCTCTCCACCACGACATTAGCGATGGCGCCGGCCTCCTGGATCTCTTTCACCAGGGATCGGTAGATAGGGCTCCAGCCGAAGTCCCAGACCAGCAGGACCCCGTCCTGGGGGCCGTACTCGTGGGGAAGGGAGATCGCGCCCACAGGCGGGGCCGAGAGCCTGCCGAGGGGCGCAGGGCGGCCGAAGAGCTCGGTGAGGGCCTTTTCGTAGGGCGTCTCCCACTGGGGGAGCCTCTCCAGGGCCGTCGTCCCTGCCGGAGCCGCGAGTATAACAGCAAGGATCAAGGTAATGGAGATGGCGGTCCTGCCGGATCTGTTCATTGTCTTACCTGTTTTGCCAAATTTTCGCAGAATACCCCACATCTCGTTGCTTGCTGCAGGGTGCTTCAATATTAAGCCGCTTCCTCTTTAATTTCTTGGCGTTGGCACAAAACTATCTTGGTAGACCGCCAAACCATTATAAAACTTGACATCATCCAAATAGCCGTCAATCCAGTATTCAGCTGCCAAAGGTCTTCCCAACTGTATTATTTGTCCGGACGCGGATATTATGTTTCCTCCTAAACTAGAAGTGCTCTCTGATTGTTTATCTCCATTAATGTAGATATAGGTTGTCCCGGACTGGCGAACAACAGCTAAGTGAAACCACGTGTCATCAGGCACGGTTCCTATGTTGAATAGATATGAAGCGCCTGCTACAAACATTTGAATATCCGAATCCAGTAAAAATACCTGCAAGCCGTTATGGTGAGATGAACCTCGATAAACATATACAGCCTGCAAATCAGCTGAATATGTGTATTTTATCCAGGACTCGAAAGTATAATCTCCCGTTCCCACTGCAAAGTCGGCACTGTCTGCTATTGACAAATAATCGCTGGACCCATCGAAGAAAATTGCCGGACTACCATCTATTCCATCCTGCCATTGAGGTTGATAAGCAGATGTGCTTTGGATTGCATGATTCTCGAGGCCGCTGGCATCATTCCACTGGGATACAAAGCCTGACCCATCCTTTGTGAAGTGACTCTCCTCGCTCGATAGGAGCAGTGTGTAAGCGGTGATACCCCATTTGTTAGATAAATAATTATATACTTGTGTTCTGTCTGTTTCTGATAATACTTGTGAATAAACAAGAACTTCATACATCTTGCCTCTAAAGAAATTTCCATCTACCCTATTCCAATACTCACCCAATGTCATTCCATCCCATTTGGCTAGGCTGGTAAAAGTCGACGAGCTACCTCTATTTGTATTATTAATATAAAAATTAGCATTAGAACCTGATAAATCCAAATGATATATTACTCTATCCGGAAGAGTAACGGGATATTCTAACGAACCTGTTCTAGGTCTACTTTCTATTCTAATACTCTGTGTTGAATATCTGTGGAAAAGTGCAATAGCATCTTGATTGGCTTTACCATCGATTATAAAATTACCTCCGCCATCAGCAGCTATTTCTCCTGCCCAAAAAACTGTAAAATTAGAACTCGTTGCTAATAGTCCATCATTATACAAAAATTGGCTTAATACGCCATTAAATTCCACATATTGCCCAGATACATAGGTTGGTTGATCGCTTGCCACTGGCTGTATCAGATCAAAACCATTGCTGGACTTATCTGCCCATTCGCTAACTCCTGTTGCTTCTGTTATCGTTGAACTATCAGCGGCGTCTAACCATAATTCCAATCCTGAAATACTTGAAGGATCAAATGTAGAAGGAGAAACCCCCTGGGCGTAAACATCCGCCCAGAAATCGAACTCCAACCCTCCATTGTCTTTGATTTGCCACTTCCGGGTGATCCATTCGCCCGGCTCGAGCATGTCGTCCGTGGAGTCGGTGCCATCGTTGCTGGCGAGACTGTACTCCCAGAATGCCGTCGGCGGCCTTGTCCCACTCCCCGCGTCCGGTTCGTGCACTTCAACCGACTCCGGGTTCAGCGTCTGGAGCTTCACCTCGATCGGCATCTGGAGGCTCTCGGTGGAGTCGTTCTCGATGGTGATATAGTCCTCGTAGAGGTCCGGCGTGCCCAGCGTGAATTTCGGGTGGTCCGGGTCGCACCCCACGCAGCTTCCGGTTCCGCTGGTGGCTAAAATATAGTCATTTATCAGAACGTCCGCCTCCCGGGACGTCTCTTGCTCCTCGGCCCGCGGAGGTGTGAGCTCGATCTTGTGGCCACCGGGGGCCGCATCCCGTCCCACGGACGAATGCGCCATGTCCTCTTTCCGCCCGGTTGCCCGGCGTCGAACGGCACGCCACCACGGTCGGTCCCAGGCTTCCAGAAACACCGGCCCTTCGTAGGCCCGGATCATGGCGTTCCCCTCGATGATCGGCCACTGCGCGAGCGCCGCGAAGCTAACTCCCCCGTCCTCGGACAGAAAGGATCCGTGTGCCCACTCATCGCTCTGGTCGATCCCCAGAGAGAAGCTCCCCCAGCCTTTCTCGGCCAGGCCCACGAAGAAGGCACTCCCGGTAAGGCCTGCCTCATTCACTATCAGCCCCCCCGTGGTCACATGCTGGAGTCCGCCCTCCAGGACCACAGCCCGCCTCCACACCTCCATGGTCCAGTCCGGACCGGCGGCAAATCCCGTGGGATCCTCGTACACAACCACATCGGCCTCCTGCCCGGCCGATGCATCCCCTGTGTAGAAGGAGATCGTCGAGAGCATCACCGGCCGGTCAGCTTCGAATCGGTTTGTCGCGACCGCCCGGCCCGTGCTCGACCCGGTG
>CAZFWM010000439.1:0-5675 GCA_964522545.1 uncultured Thermodesulfobacteriota bacterium | reverse complement strand
CGCCATTTTTATATTTATTTCAACTCCTTAGAGTTTCTGGACAGGTACTAGGTAGATGACCAGCATCACAATTAGCACTCCCGCTCCGCTGCAACCGGCCCCACCCGGGACCGCGGCGCACGATCCGCAGTGACCGCCCTCAGTTCCGCCTTCGGTCGGTTCTTCTCCCCCCTGCCCCGATACAGCCTCTTCGTCGGGAAGGGACTCCGGGATGAAGGTGTGGTACGAGTAGGCCCAGTAATAGTGCTCGCTCCAGGGGACCGCGGGATTGACGTTCTCTATGCGCAGGGTGATCTCGCTCTTCCCGGCCGTGAGCTCCGGGCCGAGGTCGATCTCCGCATCCAGCCAGCGCTTGGAGCAGTTCCAGTCCGGCGTGTGCCACGTCCCGGCCTCCACGTCGTCCACAAAGACGAGCGCTTTCTGCCGGCCGTCGTTGTGGTCCATGCGGCGCCGGAGGCGCACACCCGTGTTGTCCGGATCGATCGACAGGGTGAACCGGCTTGATCCGGTCAAAGAGACGCCGTGGTCCGTGACCGAGACATCGTCGTCGTCCCCTTCGTAGAAGGAGGTGAGCGAGCCGCTCCACGCAACGCCGTCTGCCGTGTAGTCGTGGATCTCCTCGTCCATGGAGTCGCCCACGTCCAGGGAGTCGGAGAGCTCCAGAGCGGGCCCGGCCCCGTGGGAGAGGTAGTAGTAGGCCACGCTGGAGTAGTTCGCGGGTACCCCGTTGCCGTGCCCGTGCTCGATCCCGAACCGGATCCCCGAGTAGAAGGGGATGGCGTCGCTCAGGTGAAAGCGGTAGCAGCCGGTCCGATCCGCCTCGTAGACCAGGTGGACCGGGTTGCCGTGGCACGGGAGGCTGAACCGCCCCCACAAGAAGTACCAGCCCCCGTTGAAGTAGTCTTCGGTCCCGGTGCCGTACAGCGAGGGCGAGGGGCTGCCGTCCGTATGGACCCGGATGTCCCCCTCCAGGTAGGTGCGGGAGTATGGATTCCCGCTCGTCTCGAGATTCTCCATGGTGAGGACCTCGCCCACGAAGTGGCCCCATCCGCTCTCTTCCAGGATCGTGTAGTCGCGACCCGGCGTGGTGGGGTGCTCATCGTTCCAGCGGGCGTGGAAGTAGCCGGTGCGCTCCGCCGGGTAGGGTGTTTCATCCAGGATGACTTCATAGGAGAGAGCCTCGATTCGCTCACACCCGGCGTTGGCCACCTCGATCCGGGCCGAGCTCCAGAAGGGCATGGGGAAGTAGCAGTAGTAGGGCCCGCACTGGCTCATCCCGACCGGCAGGCCGAGCACGGTCGCCTCGCCCAGGCCCGATCCGAAGAAGGTGCCCACGGGCGCATCGACACTCGCCTCTGTCTCGCCGTCCCAGTAGATGCGAAGCCACGCCTCGTCCAGAACGTCACGGGTCGCTGGCTCGGGGTCGATGTGGATCGCGGCCACGGATCCGGCTCCGGCGTGGTCGACGAGGACCGCCGTCTCCCCGGTTTCCACCGCGACATCGCCGGAGATGACCGGACCCGAAGGTTCCCCTTTCGGGTCCTCGCCGGGGTGCGTCCACATGTCGATCACCTCCGTGGGATCGACGTCCGGGGTAAAGCTCTCCACCCCGAGATCGCTGTCGAGGGCGTGGTATACGATGTGAAAGAAGAAGGGCATGTGGGTAACGGCGATCTTGCACCGCTGCAGGAATGGGATCGGCACGTAGCTGTAGACGCCTCCGCTCGAGAGGGTCTGCTCGCCCGCCAGGGGCATCAGAAAGGGGGGGGCGAGGCCGCTGAAGAGGTCGCGGATCGGGAGGCGGACCGTGGGCTCGGCCTCCCCGTCGAGGTAGATCTCGAGGTCGCCGGTGAAGAGGAGGGCGTCGGTGAATGCGATGAAGAGGCTGGTGAACCAGATCTGGTAGACGCACCCAGGCCCGATATGGTCGAAGATGATGTAGCGGGATCCTTCTTTGTAGAGGTGGGAGTAAGTCCCCTCAAAGCCGTCGTTGTTTCCCCCGGTGCGGTCGTGGCTCGAGTACTGGAGGCAGCGTGTGCCGGCCCTGAGAAGGGGGAGCCGGTCAAGCCTCTCCAGGGCCTCCATGCCTATCGGCCCGGACGCGGCTGCGGCCGGGTCGGCGGAGATGGCGAGAGTTGTGAGCATCAGGAGAAGAGCAATGATAAAGATTTTCCTCGATCCGAGGCTTTGCCTCGGATCGGACTCTCCAGGGGCTCTGCCCCTTTCAGCGTGCAAGTTCACTGAATCTCCAGGAGGAGGCGGAGCCTCCAGTAGGTTCGTTCCCAGGCAGAGCCTGGGAACGAGAGGGTGAAGACGTTAAGACGCAGAGAAGAACAATCCATGGCGAATGTCATTTCGAGCGAAGCGAGAAATCTTTCCGGGAGTACAATCTGAAGAGATAAGATTTCTCCCTGCGGTCGAAATGACATCTCCGACTTCACAAAATTATCATTTTATAAGTAATCCGATTGAATCCGCCGGCACCGCCGGTGGATTCAATCGGATTTGTACATCTCTTCGATGATCTCCATGTACTTGTTACTGGTGAACTTGCGCTTCACCTTCATGGTGGGCGTGATCTCGCCCGTCTCCTCGCTGAAGTCGCTCTCCAGGATCCGGAACTTCTTGACCGTCTCGACCGATACGAGCTCCCGGTTCTTTTCTTCGATGACTGCCTGGATGAGCCCGCGCACTTCTGGGCGGCGTGCGAGCTCCGCCTCGTCGTCGGCCGGGATGCCGCGGGCCTCGGCCCAGGGCCGAATTTCCTCCAGGTTCAGGGTCACAAGGGCCACGCAATAGGGCTTCCGGTCCCCGTAGACCATGATGTGGCTGATGTACTTGGAGGTCTTCATCAGGTTCTCGATGTTCTGGGGGGCGATGTTCTTGCCCCCGGCCGTGATGATGAGATCCTTTTTGCGGTCCGTGATTTTGAGGAACCCGTCGTCGTCGAAGACCCCCACGTCCCCCGAGTAGAGCCAGCCGTCCCGGATCGCCTCGGCCGTGGCCTCGGGCTCCTTGAAATAGCCGGCAAAGACGTTGGGGCCCTTGATCAGGATCTCCCCGTCATCGGCGATCTTGATGTCCACCCCGGAGAGCGGCTTGCCCACGGTGCCGAATCGGTAGTCGTCGAAGGCGTGGCACGTTGCGGGGGCCGTACTCTCGGTGAGGCCGTAGGCCTCGAAGATCGGGAGCCCCGCGGCGTGGAAAAACTCGGCGATGCTCCGCGAGAGGGGGGCTCCTCCGGAGCCGAGCCATTTGATCCTTCCCCCGACCCGCTCGCGCATCTTGGAGAAGACGAGCCGGTCCGCCAGGGCGCGGCGCACCCGGAGCCCGGCCGGCACGGGCTGCTTCTCCGTGGTCAGGGCCGCATACTTCCGGCCCACGGAGACGGCCCACCGGAAGAGCGCACCCTTGAGTGCTCCCGCCGCCTCGGCGGCGCCCACGACGCGGTCGTAGATCTTCTCGTAGACCCGGGGAACCCCGATCAGCGCTGTGGGGCGCACCTCGAGCAGGTTCGCGCCGAGCCTTTCGAAGCTTTCGGCGTAGCTGATGGTGACACCGTGAAAGAGGGTGGCGTAGAAGATGAATCGCTCGAGCAGGTGGGCCAGGGGCAGGAACGAGATGTACTCGTCTGTGTCGGTCAGGGGGACCCGGTCCTTGGTCGCCTCGATGTTGAAGAGGACGTTCCCATGGGTGATGAGGGCGCCCTTGGGCGGGCCCGTGGTCCCCGAGGTGTAGATGCACGTGGCGATCTCGTCCGGAAGGGCCGAGGCCACCCGGGCATCGAGCTCGTCCCGGAGTTTCCCGGCCCGGGAGCGGCCGAGCTCCAGGAAGGCGTCGAGGCCGAACAGGGCCTCGTCGTCCGTGTCGGCGAGCCCCTCGATCACGATGATCTTGCGCAGCGCGGGCAGGCGCTCTCGGACGGAGAGGACCTTTTCGAGCTGGTCCGGATTCTCGACCACCACCACGGCCGCCTCGGAGTGAGAGAGCAGATACTCCACGTCCTTCGGTGGATTGGAGGGGTAGATCCCCACGGTCCGGCCCCGAGCCGAGAGGATACCGAGATCGGCCACCGCCCACTCCGGCCGGGTCGTCGACAGGACCGAGACGCATTGACCGGGCTCGAGGCCGATGGAGAGGAGGCCCATGGCAAAGGCGTCCACCCGTTCCCCGAACTCCTTCCACGAGATGTCCCGCCACGCGCCCCCCGCCTTGTGCCGCAGGCAGACGCGGTCCCCGTAGCGCTCCACGCGGTCCCGGAACATCCGAACCAGGGTTTCTTCCTGCATGGTCTGTTCCTTTTTTCCTGATGGTTGATCAATGCCCCTCGAGTTTGGACATTTTTCACAATAGGCATACCTAACGCGGCCGAGCCGCAACCTATTTTTTCTCACACAAAGCCACAAAGATCACAAAGTTTTTTTATCGTTACCCTCTGCTCCTCTCCAGCCACGCCCGGGTATCCCCCCGGATGACGACCTCTCTGCCCCTGATCTCATCGACCGTGGTGGCCCCGATGAGGAACAAGGCCGCCCGCATCTCCTTGATGATTGCGCCGATCTCCTCAATGACCGCGTCCGCGCTGTCGAGGGCCGGCCCGAGCAGGGCCCCGGCGATTCCGGCGGCGTCGGCGCCCAGAACGAGGGCCTTGACCACGTCGAGGCCGTTGCGGATTCCTCCGGTGGCGATGACCGGAACGGTCCTGCCCGGGATTCCGGCGCACTCGACCACGGCGGCCGGCGCCGGGATGCCCCAGTCCCAAAATGTTCGGCCCAGGCGCTCGCCCGCTCCGTCCGCCTGCTCCCGGGCCCGAAAGACCTCGACCGCGGCAAAGCTCGTGCCCCCTGCCCCGCCCACGTCGAGCCCCTTTACCCCGGCCTCGATCAGCTTCAGCGCCACCTCACGGCTCAGCCCGGCTCCGGTCTCCTTTGCGATGACCGGAAGTCGGGCGCACAGGGCCTCGATCGCCTCGAGACAGCCCCGGGCGTTCGTCTCTCCTTCGGGCTGGACCACCTCCTGGAGAAAGTTGAGGTGAACCGCGAGGGCGTCGGCCTCGATCATCCGGATTGCTCGTTCGGCCTCTTCAAGCGTGATCGGCCCGGCCTTGCCCTGCGCGATGAGCTGGGGCGCGCCGATGTTGGCAAGCACCAGGGGGATGTCGTGCGAGTTGATCGCCGAATAGGTCGACTCCAGGGTCTTGTCCTCGATGGCCGCCCGCTGGCTCCCCGTGCCCATGCCGATTCCAAAGTGCCCGGCCGCGGCGGCCAGGTTCCTGTTGATGGTCGTCGTGGACCTGTGACCGCCCGTCATGCCGGAGATGATGAGGGGAGCTTGCAAGGTCTTGGATAAGAGAGTGACCGAGGTGTCGATCTCGGCCAGATCCACATCGGGAAGGGCCTGGTGGACCAGGGAAATGTCGTCCCAGTAATTGTGGGTGGCCCGTACATCCTCTTCGCTGCAGATCCGGATGTGGTCGGCCTTGCGTTTCTTCGTCTTCTCGTTCGTCGAGGACATCGATGTCTACCTCCGGGGCGAAATATCCTAACGCGGCCGAGCCGCAACCGAAAAGATGTGTAAACAAGGGAAAAAGGGGAAAGGGGGAAAAGGGGAAATTTTATAATATCAGCAATAATTCACACCCTTCCTAATATTCAGCATAGCACCTCTTCGAATAG
>CAZFWM010000438.1:0-5697 GCA_964522545.1 uncultured Thermodesulfobacteriota bacterium | reverse complement strand
AAACTGTAAACTCTCTCGGCCCATTGACATTGAGCCCACATCTACGCAAGCCGCGTAGATGTACGAATGAAAGGCTCTAAGCCCTCTCGATCAGTCGAAGAAGTATTTGTACGGCCCTTTCACGTCGAGCTCTCCTTGCTTCACCGTGACCTTCCAGATGTAGTAGGCCGAGTGCTCTGCGTCGACGATCTCCACGACCTTGAGCCGGGCCGTGGAGCTGACAATGAAAGGGATCACCGGCTCGGATCCGGGACGGTCGACGACGTTTGCGTGCGGGGGAGGCTCGATGCCGAACCGGGGGGCGACGAAGTCTATGTCGTCGACCCGCATCTCCCCGAACCGCAGGTAGATCTTTATCTCTCGACCCGTCGGTCTGTAGAACATCACATCCAGGGGAAACTCCGCCCACTCCACCTGAATGTCGTCGACCTCATACTCGAGATCAGGAACTGTCAGGTCCACGAAGACGGGATCGTCCCCGGAAGCTGGGTCCGGCCTGAGGAAGTCGGTCCTTCCGATGATGGGGGCGGTCAGATCGATGGCGAGCCTGACGGGAGGTGCGTCATGCATCATGTCACCCGGCAGCCACTCCCTGTCGAGCAGATAGTCCCGGCGCGTAAAATCATAGGCGAGCCCGGCAAGGCGTCTCTTTATATCCAGCGGGGTGTACTCCTCGACGAGCGAGAAGTCGGGCAGCAGATTGCCCTTCGTGAACTTGGCCTGTTCGAACTCGACGTACTCGCGCCTCTCGTGCCTGAGCTCGGGACCCTTGTCGTAAAATCGCGTATCCGGGGGAAAGTGGATCTTGTCGGCGGCCCGGACCAGGCCGAAGAGCACGGCCGTCGACGCCACCAGGGCAAGGGCCTTCTTCCAGCGGGGCGGCTCCAGCAAGGACCTCAACCCGCAGGCAAAGCCAAGTATCATGCCGGCAAACAGGGTGAGGCAGACCCCCATCTTGTTCGCCTCCAGCCAGTCTTCGAGAACCGAGAACATGCAGACGATCGGCAGAATCCAGATGATCAATGTCCAGAAGAGTCGCCTCTGGTTCACGAAGATCCAGGCGGCCCCCACACAGATGACGCCGCACGCGACAAAACCCAGGTGGGCCGAGATATAGAGGGGATAGTAGAGAAACGTGGGAAACGGATTGAAGGGGGTGCGTATCACATCCCAGTAGAAGGGGAAGTTGAGCAGGCCTTGGTGGGTGAAATCCCAGAAGAGGAATCGGTGGGGCGCATCGAAGTAGGCCTCGTCGATGAAATGCTCGTGAGAGAAGATCGTCCCGTAGGCCGCCTCGTGGTGTATGAAGCAGGGAATGAGTACCAGGAATCCCGGCACCAGGATCCTCAGGGACCTCGCACCGGCTGCCTTCCAGTCTTTTACCGACGCCGGCCACCAGTAGTAGATGGCGGCCAGAAAGAGGATGATCTCGAAGTGTCTTATCCCCGATGCCGCACCGATGGCCATACCGGCCAGGAGGTTTGGCACTGGATCTCTCAGGAGAAGGTACAGGCCGGCCAGGGTGAAGGCCAGGGCCATCACATTCTCGTCCTGGACCACGATCTTGATCACCCCAGGATTGAGAGCGGCCAAGGCGGCCGCGACAAGGCCTATTGCAGGATTGTCCAGAAGCCTCCCCACGAGGAGAAAGGTGAACACGACCACCATGAAGCCGAGCAGGGCGAAGAAGAGCCGGAAGCCGAACACCTTGTAAAGGGCGGGAAAGGGGGCAATGAGAGCCGTGGTTCCGAAACGCTGGCCCGTGGTGCTCCTGTACTTGAGGTCCATCCCGCTTCGCGGGCCGTCCTTGCCGGCACAGATCCTGGAGAAAAGCTCTCCCTGGCTGTCCGTGGCATCCGCCGAGTACTCGCGGTCGCACAGCCCTTCCTCGATTCTGGCCAGATCCTCTTCGAGCATGGCGTTGGGCTCGACGGCGTACATCACCACCTGGTTTATGCAGAAATAGTAGAAATGCTCCCTGTCGTAGTTCACCAGATAGATCACGAAAACAGCGGCGCCGAGGAGCAGGGCCCACAGGCCGCCGCGCGTCGGGGTGCCGAAGGAAGAGAGATCCCTCAGGGAGGCCGACAGCCCGCCGGCACGCTTCCCGATGACCAGGAGTGAGGCGAGGGAAACAGCAGCGGCCGAAAGGAGGAGGAGACGGACCGTCAGGAATAGCTCGAAGGCGAGGGCCACGGAAAAGGCGAGGATGGACACCGACACCGTGCCGGCAAGGATCGTCAGGACCAGGGCCTCCATCCTGGACGGGTCGCGCACAGACGCCCTGCACAGGAGGTAGCCCGGAACGCCGAAGAGGGCGATAAAGATCGCCAGATCCCGGATCAAGCACAAGAACGCCGTTCCCACCGATCAGCCTCTCACCAGGCCGGCGCCGCAGAAGAACACTCCATAGTCCAGCCCCTCGTTGTAGTCGATCACGCTCATGTCCCAGTCCTTTCTCTCTCGCCGACTTGGATTCACCGTGTGGATCTCGATCTCCACCCAATTGCGGGCGGGATCATCGTGATCGATCTCGAAGGTGTAGTCCTCCCAGCGAGGTGTGAGATCGAGTGCGGCTATTTCATGCCCGTCCGCGCGAATCACCACTCTGCCGAGCTCCCCTCCGCGAATCGCTCCGTTCAGGGTGAGCTTCAACGCAAGGGGTCCGTGCCCGGTCGGCTTTGCGAGCCTTACATAGGAGCTTTCTGAAGCCGCACGATAGTAGTTTTGTTTCTCTTCGTGGAAATAGAGCTCGGCCCGGAACTGACGAATCGATCCAAGGTCGTTCGTTCCGACGGTCATGCTCGTCGGGTGATGAACCGTATCCTCTTCGGTACCGGGTCGGAATCTGAGCTCGACCATCGGCAGCCACATCACCTCTCTGCGCCTGGGAATCGACAGAGAAAAAGGCTTTGTTTGCATTTCCTCCGACAGCAGGGGAAAAACCTTGCCTCCTTCGACAGAGACGTAGGCATTGAGCCTGTAAAGGATATCCATGGAGATGTCGGCGGCGTATACCTTTCGCCCCTGTTCGCCCCATCGGCCTATCTGCTCGGCAAGCATTCCATAATCAGAGACCTTGTAGAGCATGAAGGTATCCAAGTCATGCTCTGCCAGAAGAGGCACCCCCACGCTCCTCCCGGTCCTCGTGGGCCCCATGATCAGCACGCCCTTTCCGATAAAATCCGCAACGTCCCGTATCCCGGATCCGACGCCTTCCTGATACCGGGGCCGCGACAGGAACGCGGCCTTTGTGGCCGAGTGATATGAGAGGCCGGCGGTGGAGACGAGCAGGACGACGGCGCCGGCAAATCGCAGCCTCCGCCGACTCACATCGGTACTTCCGGCTCTTGCGTTCGCCTTGTCGACGGCGAATCGAACGAGACCGACGATCACCCATGCGCCGGCCAGAATCGAAAGCGGTGTGGTGACTACCCCATAGTACTTATATACATGAGGGATCATGCAGATACTATACGGTATGTTTTCGAAGTGGAAAAAAATATAAGAAAGGAGCAGGCCGGTCAATATCGTGAAGTTTTCTCCGGGCTTCAAGGCGACCCATAGAAGGATCCCTGAAAAGACCGGCACGGACAGTACGGTCCCGAGCGCCAGAGCGAGTATGAAAAGCGGATAGGAGTCGAATCCCCTGTACGGGAGATCGAGCGCCCTTGCCGGATCGACCGTATCGAAGGCGTAGAAGAAATATCCGATGCCCGCCACGATCAGGAGCAGGACCTTCTGCACGGCGTAGCCGGTCTCGAACTGCGGAATCGCCTGCGCCGGGTGCCGGCCCTTCCGGTTGAACAGCACAAGATAAACCAGGATCACAAGCCAGTTCGAATAGAACATGGCGTCATAGAAAAACTTCGTGATCGCAGGGTAGGTTCCGTCGAAGTCCATGGTCAGTGGAATATATACTCCGGGGCATACAACATACCCCAGAAAAAGAACAGAATGATAAATCCTCCCAGAACATTTATGAAAGTGACTTCAGCCTTCATGAGCATGTGCCGGTACTTCTTTATGAAAAAGTACCCCAGCAGGGCCATCCCGTACATGAGTGATTCGGGTCTCGTGAAGAGGAGCAAGCCGTAGAAGACCGCCGAGAGGGCAAGGAGCCCGCCGTCCCTCCTCGACCTTCCCATAACCAACAGACAGAGGTGAGAGATTGCGAAGGGCATGCCCACGGCATCGGTAACGGCCATGCGCGTTACAAACAGGTGAACCAGGTTACAAGATAGCAGTGCGGCCGCGATGAGGCCCACGGCCGTGCCGCTCAGATGTTTCCCCAGCAGGAAGAGGCCGACCGAGGCCAGCAGGCCGAACAGAAAGAGCACCGGAGCGGGCCGGTCGATTTCAAAGAGCAGCCATGCCACGGCAAAAGGGATACTGTTGATGGTGCTGTGGTAGACAGTCCACCTGCCCCGGTCGTAATTGAATCCAAAGTAGAGGATCTCATTCCCCGCCTCCCAGTCGGTCCCGATGAAATCTTCAAGGACACCTTCCTTCAGGTCCACAAGGCCGTCCGCCTCGACGAACATCGACCCTTCCCGTGCAATGCTGATCCCTCCATAGGTGTAAGGGCCGAGGTCGGACTCGGCACGCTCACGGGCCGGCAGAGGGAAGAAACAGAGAAGAAGCAGATTCAGACAAACGATGACACAGACGGCCACGGTCTCCTTATGGTCCGTCTTCAATCCTACCGTCGGTTTGAAAAACAACGAAGCCGACAAAGCATAGACGATACACACAATGCAGAGTGAGGGGAGGGACAGGAGACCTGCGTGGGCCAGGATGAAGCCCGAGATCATAGTGAACGAAAGGCTCCCGAGAACCTGGATGAACAGAGCCTCCACCCGCGTGATCCCCTCCACCCTCGTGATCCCCTCGACCCACGTCAGCCCTTCCGTGATGTCACGTAGTACGACCCGAAAGGTCACATATCCGGGGAGAATGAACAGAATGGGGATGGAAATGAGTCTAAAAGCCAGATCGACCATATCAGTACCACCCTACCATTGCATAAAGACGGCTGCGGCTTTATGCAATGGTGGGCTTAAAATCGGGCCTCGAACTCGCAGTACGGGTCGCCCTGCCCCCAGCACTGGGTCTCCACTACAGTGACCGGTTTTTCCAGGAACGTTCCAAGAATTCCCGACACGACCCCGGCCTCGAAGTGGCAGACCGGCTTCCCGATATCCGGCATGCCGGAGCAGGTGATGCACTCATTGACCTGGAGCACGATGAAATGGTTGTCCAGGTCCGCCTTGGTCACGGAGAGGATCCCGACGCCAAGCTCCCGAATCGTGTTGATGGTCCCCTCCACGAACCTGTGCAGGTCTTTTCCGGACTTCTCCAGGATCTGCTCACCGATGGCCGCGCCAAGACCCTTGCCGCTCGTGTAGACGACGGCGCTGGCGTCGCCCATGGCCGCATCCAATCCCTCCATGACGCCCACCAGCCTGAGAGCTCTGAACATTTGAACGGGGACCCGCTCACCGAGGGTGGGCCTACCTTTTGCCGGGCTTCCGATCAGAGATAATCCTGTTTCCATTTCTTTCCTCCTTTGATGGGTAATACGGATTGATTGCTTTATCTCCGGATGTCTTTCTCCATCGATTATAGGATCAATACTGGATGGGGGCAACATCGATGAGCCGATCTCCGTGAATGACGACCTTGCGGGCCGAGTGG
>CAZFWM010000437.1:0-5704 GCA_964522545.1 uncultured Thermodesulfobacteriota bacterium | reverse complement strand
GGAGATGGTGCAGTTCGTGATCGTCGGAAAGGAGGAGTAACAGAAGATCCCGCCGCCATGGACGGAAGTATTGTCCGTGATCGTGCAGCTCGTGATCGTCGGGGAGGAGAACTTGCAGAAGATCCCGCCTCCCATGAACGAGAGGTTCTCAGTAATCACACAATTCACAATCCGCGGGGAGATGAGGTTGCAATGGATGCCACCTCCTTCAACGGCAAGACCATTTCGAATCGTGAAGCCTTCTATTGCGGTATTCCCTGTCCCCCAGGAATCAAAAGTCACGACCGCCGCCTCTCCATTCCCATCGATGACAGTCTCTTCGGCCCCGGCCTCGCTCTCGAGGATAATCGCCCTGCCGGGCAACTCGATGTTCTCCAAATAACTTCCGGGGGCCACCAGAACGAGGTCTCCGGAGAAGGCCGCATCGATCCCAGCCTGGATCGTGGGCTGATCCGACGGCACGTGAATCGTGGCGGCCGGAGCAGGACATGCAGAAAGAGCGATGAACAGAAAAATGGTTACAGAGCCAAGGCGTGCGATTTTTCTCACGGCACCTTCCTTTTTATTAATCTATACAGTAGGCACCTACTGCATTTTTCGCGTAAAAGAGACACTGCCGCGCAATTATAACTCATTTGGCTTAAACTTACAATAAAAATGAAAAAAAGCGAAATTATTTGCCGTGGAGGATTTTCAGGGAGTACGGCCAGTGATCGTAAGAGGAATACTGGAGGGTATACGCATCCTTTGTGAAATCGATCTCTTCGATCTGAGCGTAGATGCTCCAGTCTGTCGTGAAGTAATATTGTCCTTCCGGGTCGGCGCCATGGGCGATCTCGGCAAAAAAGCCTGCCACACCCTCCACAACGGATGGTGCGGGATCGAAGGTTACGCTGGTCGTCCTGGGACTGATGTTTGCAAAGTCCCAGAGATCCATCCCAACGTCCGCCGAGGCCCAGGTCACGAGCTCCCCTTCTGCCGAGTCCGCCCGAATCCGAAGGGACACCACATCCTCGGTCTGCGTGCGCCCCGGGACTTCATAGAAAGTTGCCGTCAGGGTGATGCTGGACGGCGGGTGGCCGGCATCTATGGACTGAATGGAAAGCCCTGTATCGTCATCGATCCACTGGAGGTCCATGAGGAAGCGCCCGTCCTCCTGGGCAAGCTGCTCGGGCAGGTAGTGATTCAGCGACTGGATCATGCCCGACTTCATCATCTTCGAGTTCCAGTTTGGGTAATGGTCGAAATATCCCTGGCCGGACTCAAAGGTGAGCATGATCATGGGTGAGAACAGATGGTAGAACTCACTGTAGTAGATGTCCCAGAATTCCGGTGTGCCGGCCGGCCCCTGTAGAATCCTGGACACCTCGACCCAATCGATGCCTCTGTCGTCCGATTGTGAAGCGACCGCAGGCCCCATCTTCCCGAACGGATAAGGCCCCTCACGCCCCGGGCCGGCCGGGATGCTCCAGGGCATATCCGAGAGCATCTCCTCCACCATGGGCAACGCCTCGTCGGGGCTCGGAAGCCCGGGCAGATCGAAATAGTCCGCGTATTCCTGCAGGTAGTAGGTCAAGACCATGGTCAGCTCGGCCTGGCCCTCCGGGGAGCCGATGAAATGCTGGAGCATGACGATGTAGAGCCACCAGGCGGGCTCCATGAATTCCAGACCGCCCTCCACCAGACCCTCCACTTCCCCGCCGGCATGCGTATCAAAGGAGCCGGGGATCACATCCATCTCACCGGTGTATGCGCGCACGGCCATATGCTGCGTGAGCATGTCCTGAGCGACCAGATCGCCGGTATTGTGTATCAGACACCCCACGGACAAGGCCACCTTCCACGGATCGTCCGGGTAGACGGCCAGCGCCTGTTCGAGCAGGTAGCGGTTGAAATGACGGTTGTGGGGATCGACAAGGCCCTCGTCCACATCCACCATCCCGAAGGCATCCTCTCCCTCTTTGGTGATAATCCGGGCGATGTCGGGCCATATAGAGCCCAACCGAAGGAACCAGATATTGCTCTCCAGGAGCACCGGGTCGTGCTCGGGGCCCGGCAGGGGGATCAGATGGCAAAGGGCCGCGTACGTTCCCGCCTCCCGCATATGGATCGACGGGCCATAGGCATATACAGAAGGTGCAGAGAGAACAACTATGAATAGACCCAGCAGTACTCTTTTCATCTTTTCCTCCCGATACGGCGACATTCGGTCCAAGATCTCCCTCACTGCACAGCGCCGATGAAACAGGTGGTGGGCTCCACAGAAGCCCGGATCATGGCGTTGCCGTCTATGATCGGGCTCGAGGAGAGGGGTGCGAAGGTAGCGCCACCGTCGGTGGAGAGGTATGAAGCCCCGGCCTTCGATCCGGTCATGTCCACCCCGAGCGAATAGCCCCGATCCGCCGTGTTGGCCACGGCCACGAAGAAGGCCGCCCCGGGATCGGAGGCCCTATTGAGCGGGAGGCCGCTCATGGGCACCTCCTGGAAGCCCCCGTCGCCCAGCACGACCGGCGCCCGCCAGACCTCCATGGCCGGCTCCGGGACCGGGGCCGAGCCGGTCGGGTCCTCGTAGATGATCACCTCGGCCGGATCGCCGGCGGCCGTGCCGCTCGTGTAGAAGGAGATCGAGCTCAGGCGCGAGGTGACAGGGGCTGTGAATCGGTTGGCCACGACCATCCGGCCGGAGGGCGAGACCAAGTAGATCTCGGCCGTGCCGTCGTCGTGGAAGGAGCCGGAGTCTGATGGAGCACCCAGGGCCCCGAGCTCGGGCCGGCCGCCCCCGAAGGGTGTGCCCTCTCGTCCGAACCCGGACGTGGTCTCATCCCCCATGTCCCGCTCGCCGCCATCTCCGCCACGCCTGGCCGGAAGGCCCGCGGCCACAGCGTTCGCCCAGAATGTGAAGACCACGTCGGTGGGATCGTCAATCCGCCAGATCCGGGAGATGCTCTCCCCGGGATCGAGGGTCCCGTCCGAGAGGTCCCCTACCGTACCGTCGCTGTAAGAGACGGTGTAGCGCCAGCACGCGTCCGGGGGGAGGCCGGAGCTGTGGGCCTCGTTGTCCGTGTTCTCGCCGCTCACCGAGGGGGGCGTCAAGGTCTCCAGGACCGCTGCCATGGGCAGCAGGATCGCCTGGCTTGCCGACTCGTTCTCGAGCTGGAAGACGTCCTCGTAGATTTTCAGAATGGGATTCCAACTCGGCCGGCCCGCCACGGGATCCCCGCTCGTGGCCCGGATGTAGGCGTTCACGTTCGTCTCACAGACATCGCCGACGCCGTTGACGTTTGCATCGGTCTGTGAGGAGTTCGACACGTCGGGGCAGTTGTCGTCCGTGTCCGGAACGCCGTCCCCATCCGAATCGGCCGGGGGCTCCGGCTTGAATCCCAGCCCCGTGGGGCCGGCCAGCCCCCCGCCGCTGGTGAAGACGCGGATGAAGGCGCCGGTGGCGCCACTGTATTCCATCACATCGCTCGTTCCGTTGCTGGTGACGAAGAGATTCCCGTTGGGACCGAAGACCAGTCCCTCGGGCTGATCCAGTCCGCCGCCGGAAGCGAAGACCCGGATGAAGGCGCCCGTAGTGCCATCGTACTCGATCACCTCGTCGGTGCTATAGCTCGATACAAACAGGTTGTCGTTGGGGCCGAAAATCAGTCCGGAGGGGCTGAGCAGCCCGCCTCCGCTCGCGAACACCCCCAACCTTGCGCCCGTCACCGCGTCATACTCGACCACGGCGTGGCTGCTCCAGTGGGCGACGAACAGATTTCCATTGGGTCCGAAGTCAAGGCCCTGAGGATTCCCGTCCACGGCGATCGTACGGATGGGCGCTCCCGTGTCCCCGTCGCATTCGACCACGGAATTGTCATGGCCCGAGACGAAGAGGTTGCCGTTGGCGCCGAATCTGAGGTTGTGGGTGTAGCGGAGCACGCCGCTCACGAAGATGCCCTGGGAGGCCCCGGTATCGCCGTCGAACTGGATCACGCACGAGTTATAGTAGCTCGAGACGAAGATATTGCCGCTCGGGCCGAAGATCATGTCCTGGCTGGAGGAAATGCCTCCGCTGCAGAACACTCCGACATAGGCGCCCGTGACGCCGTCGTACTGGACGACGTTGCTGCCGCTCCAGTTCGAGACATAGAGGTCCCCTACCGCCCCCGGCGCACCTGCAAAGGCGGCAGGACAAAACAGGATGATCAAAGCTGCGACGGCAATTCGGATCATGAATACATTCATTGAATCTCTCCCTCCCATAAAAGCCCCCCAGTCGTGGGGGACCTGCATTCTCTTATTTTGCCACGGGATAGTCCTTATTGCAATGAAAAAAAATCGTACCGCCATCCAGCCTGGAGGGATCTTCCCGCTCGGATCGGTCCCTCTCCCTAGCATCCCCTGCCTCACCGTGCAGTAGGTCTCCTACCCGATGGTGCCCGTCATACCGATGGGAGTGCTCAACTACACGCCAGCGCTGGGCCTGATCCATGGCCGCCAGAATGGCGTCGCCGGGGCACCGGGCAGAGCAGAAAAAAGCGGTCTTGGCCAGACCAACCAGATCCAGGCGACCAATGGCCCAAAGCCTGTCCGGCACTTCTTGGCCCAGCCGCTCGGCCAGTAGCGTCGGGTAATCCGGATGATCCCGGTCGATGATGTCGGGCGTCTGATTTACCTTCAACTTGGCATCCTCAAATCTGCCTTCCGAAGCATTGCCATGTCGAGACGGATAGTGCGGGATAGACGGATGTGGCTGATGAGATGCTCGGTTACAACGCCGGGAGTTATCCTTCCTCCCTCAACACTTCCCAGTGGCCGGCTTTTTTCGATCCCACCCTTTGCAATCGGCATTCTTCCCGTAGTTTGGCGATCTGCTTCTCGACCGCCCTGGTTGAGAGGTTGAGCGCTTCCGCCAGTTCGGGAATGGTCATCTCGCTCCTTGCCGATAAGAGGGCAAGTATCTTTTCACCTGTTTTTCCCGAACCTTTTCCCGAACCTTTTCCCGAACCTTCTGGACCGATCAGCCTTTTTCCCGAACTTACTGCCTCGGCTCGGTGAACCGTTGCGGTGAACAGGCACCCCTCCCGGTCATCGATGAACCCGATCTTCGGCCATGCTTCCAGGGCCCGCTTGATTCCCGACCCGAGTCCACGGTAGGGCAGGAGACCTTTGGCCACATGCGAGACCAGGATCGGATTGCGGATATTGGAGTTGCCCGCCCGGATTTTCTCCACCGTCAGGTTGTTGGGCAGGTGCCCGGGGCTTATGATCTCGATGCGATTGTCGAACACGAACAGCCGAACCGGGGCGCTGACCAGGTAGTCTCGGTGAACGAGGGCGTTGACCAGCAGTTCCTCAAAGACCACAAGCGGGATTTCAGGAACACCAGGGGAGTTTACACCGCGGCCCGCCTGCACCCGGTGTAGATTGCGCTGGATGAACGCCATGGCGCCGTCAAATAGTTTGCGGAGCGGCCCGGCAAAGTCATCGGAGTCGATGTATTCGCTGGCGTGGATTTCGTTGCCGGGATAGCGGATGGCCTTGACTATGAACTGGGGCTTGAACCGCTCTGGCTGTTCGGCAAACAGGAGCAGCCCGGCCAGAGTCAGAAGCCCCGTGTCTGTGATTAGGCTCAGGTTCTGCAACAGCCGTGTGAGGTCGTCGGCGGATTCTGGATAGTCCTGCTTGTAAACATCCTGCAGGAAGTCTCGAAAACGCAGCT
>CAZFWM010000436.1:0-5811 GCA_964522545.1 uncultured Thermodesulfobacteriota bacterium | reverse complement strand
TCGCTCGCAACATCCTCAAGGTGCTCAATTGTCGATCTTATAATTTCCTATGCATCAAGGAAAGCAGATGAAATGACATTTTTAGGGAATCCGGTTTTTTTAACCAATCTGGTTGACTTGTGATAAAATATATCATAGAATTTACATAAAAAATCATGCTAGAGGAAGCCATGAGAACAAGTATCACATTGGATGAAGAGCTCGTAGGCGAAGTTATGAAGGTCACGCCGGCAAAGACGAAGACGAGGGCGGTCACGATCGCTTTGAAGGAATACGTCAAGCGAAAGAGGATCGAGAAATTGCGGTCCATGCTAGGGAATGTCGATGTCGATGAAGAGAGCCTTCGCAAGTTGAAGGAGATGGAGATCCGGGAAGCGGAGGACAACCTTGACTGATGTGCTCATAGATACTTCGGCATGGGTCGCAGCCCTGCGCGGCACGGACCGGAAGATCATGCGAGCGGTGGACAGCCTGCTCGATTTGGAGCGAGTGGTCTTTTGCGGCGTGGTTGAGATGGAGCTGCTCCACGGAATCCGTCCATCCGAACAGAAGAGGCTCATTCCTCTTTTCGAGGCGTTGGCATACGCGGAGGTGGACCGGAATGACTGGAAGGCAGCCGGGGCCATGATGAACAAACTGCGATCCAAGGGGATCACGATCCCCTCCTCGGACGCGCTCATTGCCGCGTTGTGCCTGCGCCATCGGTTTTCTCTCCTGACTCTCGACCATCATTTCGATAAGATTCCAAAGTTAAAACGCTTCAAGTTCTAGGCCTCTTCAGTACAATTGGAACGTGGGGGCAGGGCATGCCCTGCCCGAATGTAGGGGAGGGGTTCATCCCCTCCCGCATAACGGATAGGAGGGAGAAGGACATTGCCCGAAGCAAGACCTCATCACACCTTGGAAGCCGGGATGTTCGTGCGCACCTACGACCGCGGGGCCGGCGGCCCGCCCCTGCTCTACCTCCACGGTCTGGGTGAATCCGGGCTCTGCTTCGAGAAGATCGTGGAACGGCCGGAGCTGGACGGCCGGCGCCACCTCGTGCCGGACCTGCCCGGGTACGGCCGCAGCCCCTGGTCCGCCGAGCCCCTGAGCCTGCCCGCCCTGGCGGACCACGTCGCCGCCTGGCTAAAGGAGCGAGCCGAAGGCCCGGCCGTCCTGGTGGGGCACTCCATGGGCGGGGTCGTGGCGCTTCTCCTGGCCGAGCGCCACCCGGACCGCGTGGGAGCGGTCATCGATGTGGACGGCAACAAATCCCTCGAGGACTGCGTCTTCAGCACCCAGGCCGCGGCCCTCACGAAAGAGGCGTTCCTGGGGGGCGGGTTCGACGCCATACGCGAGGCCATCTACCACGACGGCGCCGCCGGGAGCGAGGCCCTGCGCGGCTACTATGCGAGCCTGCGCCTGTGCGATCCGAGGGCGTTCTATCTCAATTCGTGCGAGCTGGTCGAACTCTCCAGCCGGGAGACAATGGCCCGCCGCCTCGCCGCGCTCGCCGTACCGGCCTTCTACATCGCGGGCGTGCCGGACGGGGCCTGTGCCCGCTCGCTCCATCTCCTCGCCGAAGCCGGCGTGCCCTGCACGCACATCTCCCCTTCCGGCCACTGGCCCTTCATCGACCGGCCCGGCCCCTTTGCGTCGGCCCTCGGTCGGATGTTGGCGTCATCGACGTGAGATGAGAGAGGCGCAATCTACTCGTCACACTCGATCTTCACCGAACACCCCTCGTCCGGCTCATCGAAGATCATGATGTCCTCTCCGGTCCGGTCCGGCTGCGGCTCGATATAGAGGAGCGGCTCGTCCTGGAAGCATGCCTGCCGGACATAGGCGACGATGCTCCTGTCCCCCCGGATCACGTAAAAGCCGTCCGGGCTCTTGACGAGCAGCACCGGGACCTCGTCGATCCCGAGGAGGGTGAGCATCAGGCGGTTGATCTTGGGGGAATAGGTGGATGTGGTTTCGATACCGGGGAGATCGAGGGACTCCACGCTCTCCACGGGATTGAAGTGGAGGCTGCAACTGTTGCAGTCCTCCAGGACGTCAAGCACGTTGCGGCAGTGGGGGCAGTCGGCCGAGAAGAAGAGGTAGAGCTCCTTTGTCGGCGCCGTACAGGTCCTCACCGCGTAGGTCCCCCCGTCGAGCGAGCCGTACCGGGACAGGACCAGGGAGGGGCCGAAGCTCAGGAGCGGGAAGGCGAACAAGATGGCCGTGAGCACGATGGTCCCCCTCATCATCTGCTTCCTCCCCTTGAAGATGTTGAGTGCGAGGACCAGGCCCAGAATTAGGAGACAGTAGAGACAGAAGGTCCGGGCCACATACACCTGGTAGGCGAGGAGAACGCCCTCGACGGCAAGGCCGGCGAGGAGGAGGAGCGCGGTCCAGTCGATGATTGCGGCCCGCCCGCGCCTCGACCACAGCACCGAGGCGAACACGGTCAGGAAGTATGCCAGGCCGATACCGTTGAACAGCAGAGGCGGCACCCGAGTCAGGCCCTCCACGACCCTGCACCCTTCATTGAGGCAGAAGGCCTCGCCCTGCAGGACGATCAGAGCCGCCTGGATGCCTATCAGAAGGCTCGCAACGAGGGCCGTTAGGGCGATGAGCGTCGATCGATCGGTTTTCATTTGGATTGAATTCCATCTATGTATTATTGTTTTAGATGCTGAGGCTGAGCTGGTCGGCGATCAGTATGAGATAAACGTTTGAGTGGAGAACTTTGTTTCGGGGATTTGAATATTTTCTCTCGATCCTGAATGATCAAATAGCCGAATCACCAGAGTCACCATCGCTAGCGCATACATCTGACGTAAAAGTGGCGGTACTTGCCGTAGCCGGAGGAGATGGCGCCACTGCCGAAGTAGACTTCCCACGCGCTTTCTGTGTTGTCGGCGACGGTAGAAGACGACCAGTAGAAGTGCGAGTCCGTGCCAGGGAAATAGGTGGTGTCGATCGCCGGCGGACGCCCCGTTTTATCCACGATACTGTTCAACTCCTTGATGTCTGGGAGCCTCCAGTCCATGTGCCCCGAAAGATCGAGGGCCTCGCAATAGGCCAGCGCTTCCTCCCAGTTTCTTTTTACATCATCGTCTTCCTTCTGCCACATGAGCCCGGTTACGTTTTCCGTGACCGTGCCGTCCCCGTTATCCGTGAAGGATTGAATTGTTGTTTCGCCGCGCACGCACATGAAATAGTTGGGGTGGAGCTTATTGGCGTTGGATATGCGGCCATTGTAGAAGCCGACTCCCCACGCTTTTATATCGCTGCCGGAGTGGGTGGACGACGACCAGTAGAAGAAGGAGTCCGCTTTAAAAAAATCGGGGTCGACCGCCGGATCGTAGCGCCCATAGTCGACAATGCCCTGAAGCTCGTACTCGTCGGGAAGCCTCCAGTCCGTGTGGCCTGCTAATTCGAGATCTCTGCAGTAGAGCTTCGCTTCATACCAGTTTTCTGTCGCATCGTCCTGCTGCCACATGAGCCCGGCTACGTTGTCCGTGACCGTGCCATCATAATTGTCCGTGAAGCTCATCGGACTGGTCGAGTAATGGGCGTCCTGGCCGTAGAAGGGCTCTCCTGGAACGGGGCAGGAAATCTCTTGGGTGTCGTCATAGCAGAGTTCGATGCCGGTGTCGGGCAAATTGCTCTGGACGTCTATCCCGGTATGAATCCATTCCAGATCGAAGGCGTAGGCTCCTCCTTCGGTAAATAGGCCGGTAAACATCCCTACCGTTTTCAGGCCGCTCGGTAAAGGAAAATCAAGGGCGAGATCGATGGGGGGATCGACCACCTGGAGCGGAACCGTCCAGAGGTGAATGATCTGGAATGTGGGGTATGTCAAAATCAGATAATTCGCCCAAAAGGCCTCCACCGGTGTGCCTATGGTAAAGTTCAGGCTGAGTGTTCCGCTCGAAAAAGAGGCGTCCATTTCGAGGATGAATTCCGGGAAGCAATCGTGGTCGAGGTCGTCGATGAGGCCGTCGCAATCGTTGTCTGTTGTATCGTCGCAGATCTCAGGGACTCCATCGGCTCCGTCGCAGTCTTGGTCGATACCATCGCATGAGTCAGGTGCGCCGGGATAAGTGTCCGGATCGGAATCGTCGCAGTCTCCCTCGCAGATCATGGAGTCGTCTGAGTCCGCGTCGGCTTCATACCAGCTCAATGAGCCGTCGCAGTCGTCGTCGATCCCGTTGCACCGTTCCAGTGCCCCCGGATGCCGGTCGGCATCCAGGTCGTCACAGTCCCCTTCACACGGCATGAATCCATCCTCATCGCCGTCGGACTCCTCGGCCGGAATCTGTCCGTCGCAATCGTTATCCATCCCGTCGCACAGTTCTTCGACACCCGGGGAAAATGTGGGATCCGAGTCATCACAATCCCCGCCACCACAAAGCATGGTCTCGTATCCATCGCCGTCGTGATCTCCGCACCAGCCACAGGCCCCGGGGCCGCCAAAGGCGCCCATGTCATTTCGCTCGGTCCCCAGAGAAGGGGGAAGACATACATCATCGTATAGAGTATCCGGATCTCCGGCATCGATGCAGAGGGACCCGGGGCCGAGCCGGAAATCGCTTTCTCCCAGGAAGAGCGGATCTTCATCGATGTTCCCCTCCAGCCAGTTGAGCGTACAGCCTTCTTCAACGTAAACGGCCGTTTCTCCTCCCTGGATATCAGAGTAACGTACCGTGAGAGTCGAGGGATATAGGGTCGAGCCCATCCATATCTCGGGGCCTTCTGTGGCGGAATCCCCCCAGAGGATCGAGTTCGTCGTAGATGTGGAACTGCCGTTACTGTAGATCCCACCACCGAATTGAGCAATGTTTCCTGAAATGGTACAGTTCGTGATCGTGGGGTAAGATGAGCAGTAGAATCCGCCGCCCCGTTCAACCGCCCTGTTACCGAAGATCGAGCAATTGGTGAAGGTGGATGTGGAGTAACAGCTGATTCCTCCCCCTGCGCTACTTGCGAAATTATCAAATATCAAAGTGTTGGCGATCGTCAGAGAATATCCGTAAATTCCTCCTCCCGATGAGTGGGCGATATTTCCCGTGATAATGCAGCTATTCGCTGTCAATGAAGAGTCTGAGCCACAGTACATTCCACCACCGTGGCTCTCTGCTATGTTCCCTGAGATCGTACAATCTTCGAGTGTCATGAAAGAATAATAGCTACAGTAAACGCCGCCTCCATCGGAATATTCAGAGTCAATACTATTATCGGAAATTGTGCAGTTCCTGATCATCAGAGATGAATGATCAGTGCATATGATCCCCCCACCATCATAATGGTTCGAATTTCCTGAAATCGTACTATTCTCGATCATCAGAGAAGAATACCGAGTGCTGTAGACTCCACTGCCATAATTTTCAATAATTCGACAATTTTCAATTGTAAGCGATGCCGCACTGCAGAAGATCCCGCCGCTTGGGCCTTCTCCACCATTTCGTATCGTAAACCCGTCAATTACCGCTTCCTCGCTCTCGTAACCGGTAAAGGTAACTACCGAACCGTTCTGGAATCCCTGGATGATCGTGGATTCGGGGTCTGTATCTTCTGTATCCGGATCCCCGTCCCTGTCGCTCCTAACCTTGAGATCTTTCCCCAAGAAATCGATCATCTCATTATAAGTGCCGGGCGCAACAAGGATTGTATCCCCGTCCTGGGTGGCGCCGATCCCGGCCTGAATAGTCGAATAGTCGGTCGGGACATAAATGAAGCTCGGACATTCCTGATCATCTGCGTCGGCCATTCCGTCGCAGTCGTCGTCGATTCCGTTATCGCAGATCTCTTCGGCTTCCCTGTGGATAGCAGGGTCTG
>CAZFWM010000435.1:0-5869 GCA_964522545.1 uncultured Thermodesulfobacteriota bacterium | reverse complement strand
GCGCTGGCCGACGGCAGTCGTGAGGATATGGTACAGTGAAGTGGATAGCCCTTAGGTATGTTTATCCCGGGGCACCTAAAGCCCCAAGTCTCAAGCCTCAAGCCTTCCTCCTCCTCTTCTTCCTCGGCAAGATCGTCCTGAGCAGGGCCTTCGTCTCCGCCGCCCTCTCCACATCTCCGTGCTCGCGATACTCGCTCTCGATCTCTCTGAGGACCTTGGTCATCCTCTCTCTCCCCTTCGCGTCTTTTTTCCGCATCCCTCTGGCGTAGCGGCGCGCCTCGGTGAGGTGTACCAGGACCTGAGGGTAGTTGTTCTGATAGTAGGCCCCCATGCCCCGAGCATAATGGTAGAGATAAGCCGGCTCGAGGAGTCGGGGCGCTCCTTCCCTGGCCTGTTGGAAATAAGGGGCCGCCTCATCATAGTGGGCGCTCTCGAGGTAGCTCTTTCCCGCCCTCATCTGTGCCTCCACGATTCCGCCCCGGAACATGAGACGGAAGATCTCATGGAATGAATCATTCCCATAGACGGCCGCGATCAGGCTCCTGTTTTCAAGCAGGTATCGAACGAGCAGGGCATTTTCAGAGAAATCCTTCAACAAGGATTTCATGTGCTCGGCCGTATCGACGAACAGCTCTCGGACCTCCTCCATCTCCACCTTCAGGTCCTTTTCCACCTTGTCCATGATCTCCTTGAACAGCTGACACAGGTCACGCTCGAGCCCGGATGGGACGGAGTCGATATCCAGTTCGAGATATTTGGGTTTATAATACTCGATCTGGTAGAGCTCCTCGCGTACCTTCATGGCCGTGTGGAAAATAGAGCCCACGGCGAGGTCGAAGAGCTCCTCCCGCGAGACCCTGTCCCTGGAATTCCCCTCTTTGCGGAAGAGCTTGTGACAGAGCCCTTTGAGACGGAAGAGAGCGCTCTCCCCCTTGTCGTCGATGAGGCGCCGGACGTCGGCGAAGGTAAGCTTCCCGCGGCTGTATTTCTTGTAATGCCCTTGGAACAGCTTGGTCGCCTGAAGAAAGGCGCTCACCGCGTCGACGATCAGCCGTTCCCGGTTCCGCTGTTCCTGGTGATGTATGATCCGCTTCGGTTTGACCATCCGTTACGCTCCGAGGGCGATTGTTCCTGATTTGACGACGAGGCGGGCGTGGTTTGCCCCGTAGTGGTAGGGAATATAGCGATGACCCGGCGCATCGAACAAGACGAGGTCCGCCCGTTTCCCGGCCTGAATGCTGCCGATCTCCCGGGAGAGATCCAGGGCGGCGGCCGCGTTCAGGGTCACGGCCGAGATCGCCTCGGCCGGTGTCATCCGCATCTGGCAACACGCAATTGTCATCATCAACACGAGATTCTCGGACATGGAGGAGCCCGGATTGCAGTCCGTGGCCAGGGCTACGGGGAGCCCCGCGTTGATCAGGCGCCGGGCGGGCGGGTGGGAGATGCCGAGGAAGAAAGAGGCCCCGGGAAGGAGCACGGCCACGGCTCCCCCCTCTTTCATTGCGGAGATGCCTTCGTCGGAGATCTGTTCGAGGTGGTCCGCGCTGGCGGCGCCGATGCGACCGGCCAGGGCCGCCCCGCCCAGGGGTGAGAGCTGGTCTGCGTGCAGTCGCGGACGGAGCCCGTGGGCCAGACCCGCCGTAAGTATCCGCTCGGTCTCCCGGAGATCATAGACCCCGGTCTCGCAGAAGACGTCGCAGAAGCGGGCCAGGCCGCGGCGGCTGACCTCAGGGATCATCTCCCGGACCACTAGATCCACATAGGCCTCCCTGTCGCTCCGGTACTCGAGAGGCACTTCGTGGGCGCCGAGGAAGGTCGGCACCAGGTCCACGGGCTGAGTTGTGTCGAGCTCGGCGGCGGCCTCCAGCATCTTGATCTCATCGGCCGTGGCCAGGCCATATCCGCTCTTGACCTCGGCCGTGGTGACGCCGGCGGCGAGCATCCTCTCGAGCCGTGGCCGGGCGAGCTCGACCAGCTCCTCCCCGGAGGCGGCCCGCGTGGCCCGAACCGTGGAGAGGATGCCTCCCCCTCCGGCGGCGATCTCGGCGTAGGAGCGCCCCAGGCTCCGCTCCTCGAACTCGGCCTCCCGGGTCCCGGCGAAGATGATGTGGGTGTGGGGGTCCACCAGGCCGGGCAGGGCCACCAGGCCTTCGGCATCCACGTTGCGCTTCGCCTCGCCATACTCGGCCGGGAGCTCCGGAGAGGGGCCGGCCCAGAGGATCCTGTCCCCCTCGATGGCCACGGCCCCACCCGCAATGATACCGATGTCTCTCATCTGAGAGCCCGTCTTGAACCGGAGCCCCTGGTCGTTCACGGTGGCGAGCTCTTTGATGTTCTTGATCAGCAGATCGATCATGAGGTAAGCCCCGGGATCTTGACTCCTTTGTCCTTGGCCACTTCGATCGCTTTTTCGTAGCCCGCGTCCGCATGGCGGCAGATACCGGTGCCCGGGTCGGTGGTCAGGACGCGATCTAGGCGCTCGGCCGCGGATTCTGTCCCGTCGGCCACGATCACCATGCCGGCGTGGATGGCGTAGCCGATCCCCACGCCGCCGCCGTGGTGCACGGAGACCCAGCTCGCCCCGGCCGCCGTGTTGATGAGCGCGTTGAGGATAGGCCAGTCGGCGATGGCGTCGCTCCCGTCGCGCATCTTCTCGGTCTCGCGGTTGGGCGAGGCCACCGAGCCGCAGTCGAGGTGGTCGCGGCCGATCACGATGGGCGCGCTCACCTCGCCTCGGGCCACGAGGTCGTTGAACACGGCTCCCATCCGGGCCCGCTCGCCGTAACCGAGCCAGCAGATGCGGCACGGCAGGCCCTGGAAGTGGACCTTCTCCCCGGCGAGCCTGATCCAGCGCGCCAGCGCCTCGTTCTCCGGAAACTCGGAGAGGATCGCCTCGTCGGTGCGGTGTATGTCGGCCGGGTCCCCGGAGAGGGCGGCCCATCGGAACGGCCCTTTCCCCTCGCAGAAGAGGGGGCGCATGAACTCGGGCACGAACCCGGGAATGTCGAAGGCCCGGTCCACACCGCGCAGGAGGGCCTGGCCGCGGATGTTGTTGCCGTAGTCGAAGGTCACGGCCCCGCGTCCCTGCAGGGTGAGCATGGCCTCCACGTGGGCGGCCATGGAGTCCATGGCCATGTCGATGTAGCGGTCCGGATCGTCGCGGCGCATGCGCAGCGCCTCCTCGTAGGGGATGCCGCGGGGCACGTATCCGTTGAGCGCGTCGTGGGCCGATGTCTGGTCGGTGAGGAGATCCGGCGTGACGCCTCGCTCCACCAGAGCGGGGATGACGTCGGCCGCATTGCCCAGGAGCGCGATCGACAGGGCCTCTTTCTTTTCCCGCGCCTCGAAGGCCCGCTCCAGCGCCTCGTCGAGGTCTTCGACCATGATGTCGCAGTACCCGGTGGCAAGACGTTTTTCGATGCGTCCCCGGTCGACCTCGACGCCGAGGCAGGCCGCGCCGTTCATGGTGGCGGCCAGGGGCTGGGCCCCGCCCATTCCCCCCAGACCGGCCGTGACGAGGAGGCGTCCCTCGAGGGAGCCGCCGAAGTCTCGGTCCGCTGCGGCGGCAAGGGTCTCGTAGGTCCCCTGGACGATCCCCTGGGTGCCGATGTAGATCCAGCTCCCCGCCGTCATCTGACCGAACATGGTCAGCCCGAGCCCCTCGAGGCGGCGAAACTCGTCCCACGTCGCCCAGGCCGGCACGAGCATGGCATTGGAGATGAGGACCCGCGGAGCAAAGAGGTGGGTCCGGAAGACCCCGACCGGCTTGCCCGACTGCACGAGCAGCGTTTCATCGTCCTCGAGCGTCTTGAGGGTCGCCACGATATTTGCATAGGCCTCCCAGCTTCGCGCCGCCTTGCCGCTCCCTCCGTAGACGATCAGCTCGTCCGGCTTCTCGGCCACCTCGGGGTCGAGGTTGTTCATGAGCATCCGCATGGCGGCCTCCTGGGGCCACCCCTTGCAGGTGATCTCCTTTCCCCTGGGGGCGCGGATCTCGCGGGGCGCCCCGCTCGCATTCCTGTCGTCCTTCATCGCAGTCCTCCGATCTCGCTTTCAGCGGCGCCCACAATATTCCCATTTCGGATCAGGGTGAGGGCGGTCTGGATATCATCTTGAAAGAGCCGGTCTCGCTCGGCGTGGGTGATGTGCTTTCGGACCTCGCGGTGCGCGGCCAGGACGCCGCGCCCCGGCCTCGCAAGCCGGCGGTAGTCGAGGGCCTGGGCCGAGCACATGAGCTCGATGGCCAGGACGGTCTCCGCATTCTCCATGACGGCCAGGGCCTTGCGCCCGCTGATGCTGCCCATACTCACGTGGTCCTCGAAGCCGAGAGAGGTCGGGATGGAGTCGACCGAGGCCGGGTGGGCAAGGCACTTGTTCTCGGAGACGAGGGCGGCGGCCGTGTACTGGGGCAGCATGAAGCCCGAGTTGAGGCCGGTCTCCTCCATCAGGAGCTTGGGGAGCCCGTCGTGACCGCCCACGAGGAGAAAGGTCCGGCGCTCCGAGATGTTGGCCAGTTCGGCCAGGGCCATGGCGATGTAGTCGAGGCCCAGGGCAAGGGGCTGGCCGTGGAAGTTTCCGCCGCTCACCACGTCCCCCTCGGGGAAGATGATCGGGTTGTCCGTGACGGAGTTGATCTCCCGTTCGACAATGCCCCGTACATGGACGATGGCGTCGCGCGATGCCCCGTGCACCTGGGGCACGCAGCGCAGCGAATAAGGATCCTGCACCTTGGGGCAGTCCTTGTGGGACTTTAAGATCTCGCTTGCCCGGAGGAGCTTGCGTACGTTGCCCGCCGAGGCCGCGGCGCCGGGATGGGGTCGTATCCGGTGGAGGCGTGCATCAAAGGGTCTGGCGCTCCCCTGGAGGGCCTCGACCGACATGGCCGCGATGATGTCGGCCATCCCGGCCAGCTTCACCGCCCTCGTGACGACCTCCACGGCGTAGGCGGCCATGAACTGGGTCCCGTTGATGAGGGCCAGGCCCTCCTTGGATTTGAGCCGCACCGGGCTCAGTCCCAGCTTACGGAGGACGCGGGCGGCCGTCGCTTTCTTTCCCTGAAAGGTGACCGTCCCTCTCCCGAGCATGGGGAGGACCATGTGCGCCAGAGGCGCGAGGTCTCCGCTGGCGCCGACCGAACCCTGGATCGGAACCTGCGGCACCACGCCCCGGTTGTATAGCTCCATGAGCATTTCGAGGGTTTCCAGGGAGATCCCGGATAAGCCGCGGGCCAGGGCATTGACCTTGAGGAGTATCATTTTCCGCGCAATACCGGCCGGTACAGGTTCGCCCACTCCCACGGCGTGGCTCAGTATGATGTTCTCCTGGAGCTGCTCGAGGTCGTCGGGCCCGATCCGGGCACGGCAGAGGTGGCCGAATCCTGTGTTGATCCCGTAGAAAGGGGTCTCACTCCGGGAGATCCGCTTGACTACGGAGCGTGATCGCCGAACCCCTGCCGTCGCCTCCTTGCTCAGCGCGATCGGCTCTCCGGTTGTAAGAACGGCCTCTATCTTCTCGATGGTCAAGTCTTTTCCGGTTACTTTATACGTCATGGTTTTCTCTCTTTTTTTGTTGAGATAACCTAACCCGATCTTGTTAAAAAGACAACCGATGGGGTGCCTCGCACATTGATTTTCGTTGACAGGAAGGCACAGTTTCTATATATCTCGACTGCAAGGGAAATCCAAATTTTTCCGTAAAAAGAGTTTTAACGCAGAGACGCAGAGGCGCAGAGAGAAGAGAATCAAGGGGGAATACGGAAAAAGCCATGGATGTTGCGAGCGAAGCGAAGCAATCCCCCGGGCTCCGCATGCTAATGGGCTCGGGGGATTGCTTCGTCGCTGGCGCTCCTCGCAACGTCCCTCAATTG
>CAZFWM010000434.1:0-5887 GCA_964522545.1 uncultured Thermodesulfobacteriota bacterium | reverse complement strand
GAATCCCGGTGGATAAAGGTCTTCCGTGGGGATAACCATATTGTGACGCGGTACGGTATACTCGGGAAGATTCTTTTGATCTTGATCCTTTAGCTCTTGGGGAGCATTTATAAATTTTTTTTCATCCATACGAGCCTCCTGTTCACCTATTTCCTCGTTCCAGGACCTATGAAACTTTCGCCATTTCCTCTATCATTAGACTTTCAATTTGTCAATCTGTAATGAGAGGCTGCAATGAACGATTTTGAGAAGAGAGTGTCCGGCGACAGTGAAGATGGGCTGCACGCCAGGGGCATCGACATAATCCAGGTCAATCTTGGGCTACAGTGCAACCAGGCGTGCCGTCATTGTCACCTGGAGTGCTCTCCGGACCGGATCGAGGTAATGGAATGGCCCGTTATGGAAATGATCCTCGATGCGGCAAAGAGCGTACGTCCAAGGATGGTGGATCTCACGGGCGGGGCTCCAGAGCTCAATGCCCGGTTCAGGGATTTCATAAAGGCCCTTCGCGGGGCCGGCCACCCGGTTCAGGTGCGCACAAACCTCACGGTGCTTCACGAGCTTGGCATGGAGGACCTGCCCGAGCTCTATCGTGAGCTCGGCGTCCATCTGACGGCATCCATGCCGTGCTACCTGGAGGAGAACGTCCGTGCCCAGCGGGGCGAGGGGGTCTACGAGAAGAGCGTGGAGGCGATCCGACGCCTGAACGGCCTCGGTTACGGTTTGGATGACGGCCTGCCGCTGAATCTGATCTACAATCCCGGCGGGGCGTTCCTGCCCGGGAACCAGACCGACCTGGAACAGGATTACAAAAGGGAGCTGGGAGAGCGGTTCGGCATAACCTTTACAAACCTGCTGACCATCACCAATCTGCCGATGGGTCGGTTCAGGTCCATGCTGAAAGAGGAGAAGCAGGAAGAGGAATACATGAGACTCCTCGAGGGCTCTTTCAATGCCCTGACCGTGGATGGCCTGATGTGCCGCCACCAGATCAGTGTGGCATGGGACGGCACCTTGTATGACTGCGACTTTAATCTAGCTCTGAGAATGGTCGTGGATCACGGAGCCCCGGATCACATCAGGGCCTTCGATCGCTCCACCCTCGAGAGGAGAAGAATCGTCACCGGCGCTCACTGCTTCGGGTGCACGGCCGGAAGCGGATCCTCGTGCGGCGGGGCTTTGGTTTCATGAGGAAGCCCTGTTGAATTTCGATAGTGCCGCCGGCGGGAGCGGACCCCGCCCCGAGGAGATGCCCGAGTCCTGCGGCATAGTAATCTTCGGCGCCTCCGGCGATCTCACCCACCGAAAGCTCATTCCTTCCCTCCTGGGCCTCTATCAGAAGAAGCTGCTCCCGGATTCGTTCTACCTGCTCGGCTGTGCGCGAAGCCGGTACTCGGATGAGTCCTTTCGCGAAACGATCCGGAGCGGCCTCGCCGAGAGCGGAGCGATCTCCCAGGCGGAGATCGAGTCTTTTCTGGAGAAGTGCCACTATCTGGCCGGCGAATACGGCGAGCCAGGGCTCTACATCTTACTGTCCGAGCGCCTGGCATCCCTCGATGAGCAGTATGGTGGAAAAGGGAATCATATTTTCTATCTCTCCACGCCGCCGAATCTCTATGCTCCCATCGTCGGAAACCTCGGCGACGCTGGGCTGGCCGGGCAGAGGGAAGGTCGGTGGGCCCGTGTGGTAGTAGAGAAGCCCTTCGGCCGCGACCTCGAGAGCGCGAGGGCCCTGGATGCCGAGCTTCGAGGACATCTCGAAGAGGAGCAGATCTACCGGATCGACCACTACCTGGGAAAAGAGACCGTCCAGAACATCCTCATGCTCCGGTTCGCCAACTCGATCTTCGAGCCCCTCTGGAACAGCCGATACATCGACCACGTGCAGATCACGGTGGCCGAGACCCTCGGGGTCGAGCACAGGGCGGGCTACTTCGAGCAGGCGGGGCTCCTTCGCGACATGGTCCAGAATCACCTCATCCAGATGGCAGCCCTCGTCGCCATGGAGCCTCCCACATCGTTCGAGCCGAACCGCCTGCGCGATGAAAAGGTGAAGCTCATTCGTTCCATCCGCCCCTTTCCGCTCCATGAACTCGATCGCTGGATCGTGCGCGGCCAGTACGGGCCCGGCGAGCTCGACGGCCGGTCCGTTCCGGGCTATCGCGACGAGCAAGGCGTGGCGCCCGATTCGACTGTGGAGACCTTCGTGGCCGCCAGGGTCATGGTCGACAACTGGCGCTGGCAGAACGTGCCCTTCTACCTGCGCACCGGAAAGCGCCTTGCGAGCAAGGCGACCGAGATCGTCATCACCTTCAAGAGTGTGCCCTACTCGATCTTCTCGCCCCTGAAGGCGAAGGACCTGGTGCCCAACGTGCTCTGCCTGAACGTGCAGCCGGAAGAGGGTGTATCTCTGACCATCCAGGCAAAATCTCCCGGCCCGAAGGTATCCCTGGCAGCCCTCAACCTGGACTTCGGCTACCAGGAGGTCTTCGGCGCATCGCCGCCCGAAGCTTACGAGCGCCTCCTGCTCGACTGCATGCTGGGCGACCAGACCCTCTTCTGGCGACAGGACGGGGTCGAGGCCTCATGGACCCTGGTGACGCCTGTGCTCGAGGCCTGGGCCGACGAGTCCCTGAACACGCCGCTCAACCTCTACCGATCCGGGACGTGGGGCCCTGCCGCGGCCTGCGATCTCATCGAGCGCGACGGGCGCTGCTGGAAGGTGCCCCTGGCGAGCATCCACTCGGGCGTGCGCTTTGCCGAGGGATTCCCGGCCGGAGGAGCGTCGGAGAAATGAAGGTCCACCACTACCAGAACCTGACCGAGCTCAGCCGCAAGGCGGCGCAAAGGATCCTCGGTCTCGCTTATGATGCCGCTGTTGAGCGGGGCATCTTTACCATGGCCCTCTCCGGGGGAGGCACGCCAAAGGCCCTGCATGCCGTGCTCGCCGCCGAACCTTTCAAGAGCGAGACTCCGTGGGAACGGATTCACCTGTTCTGGGGAGATGAGCGCTGGGTCGGACCGGAGAGTCCGCACAGCAATTTTCGGATGGCTCGCGAGACGCTCATCTCGAAGGTGCCCGTGCCCCCCGAGAATGTGCACCCCGTCCCGACCGACCTCGAGGCCCCGGACGAGGCGGCACGCGCCTACGCCAAAGAGATCGGCCGGGTACTGACCGTCGGATCGTCCCGCAAGAAGTCCAGCCCTGTTCCGCGCTTTGACCTTATACTGCTTGGGATCGGAAGGGACGGCCACACGGCGTCCCTCTTTCCAAACGATCCCAACCTGGAGGAGGCCGATCGCTGGGTCGTGGCGACCCGGGGTCCGAAGGGCGAGCCCCTCCTCGATCGGATCACCCTCACCCTGCCGGTCATCAACCAGGCCCGGTCCATCTTCATGCTCGTCTCCGGCAGGGGAAAGAGCGAGGCGGTCCACGATATCCTGGCTGATCCCGAGGGCGCAAGGGATCGCTTTCCCGCGGCAAGAGTGATACCAAGAGAGGGCGTCGAGTGGTTCATCGACTATGAGGTCGTGTGATGGAATCTTGGCAATGAATTCGTCGCCCTCCAGGCGGGTTTCTTGTCTATGACAATTTAAACCGTACGTTATATAAATTCACCACAGAGGACACAGAGGTCACAGAGAAAGAAAAAGGCGGAATGCATTAATTCTCTCTCTGTGACCTCTGTGTCCTCTGTGGTGAAATCATTTAACGGAACATATTTGATTTCAAACGCAATCGAATTGCAAAAGCAAGGGGAACGAAAATGTCCGAAAACAACAAGTTGAGCCAACTGATCATCGACACGATCCGAACCCTCTCCATGGATGCCATCGAGAAGGCCAACTCGGGGCATCCCGGAGCCCCCATGGGCCTGGCCCCTGTGGGCTTTGTCCTCTGGGACCGGTTCCTCAGGCACAATCCGAAGAATCCGAGCTGGCCCAACCGCGACCGCTTCGTGCTCTCGGCCGGCCATGCCTCCATGCTGCTCTACAGTCTCCTGCACATCTCGGGCTACGATGTCTCCCTCGACGACATCAAGAGCTTTCGCCAGCTCCACGGCAAATGTGCCGGGCATCCGGAGTTCGGCCTGACGCCGGGCGTGGAGACGACCACCGGCCCGTTGGGCCAGGGCGCCGCCAACAGCGTCGGCTTTGCCATCGCCGAGCAGTGGCAGGCTGACTATTTCAACCGCCCCGGCTTCGACATCGTCGACTACACGGTCTACGCCGTTCTCGGCGACGGGTGCATGATGGAGGGGATCACCGCCGAGGCGGCCTCCCTGGCGGGCCACATGGGGCTGGGCAACCTCGTCTGGATTTACGACAGCAACCGCATCACCATCGAGGGGAGCACGGACCTCACCTTCAGCGAGGACGTGGCGGCCCGATTCAGCTCCTACGACTGGAGCGTGCAACACGTGGAGGACGCCAACGATCTGGAAGGGCTCACTGGTGCGCTGCAGGCCGCAAAGAGAGAGACCGGGAGTCCATCCCTGATTATCGCCGAAAGCCACATAGCATACGGCAGCCCGGGCAAACAGGACTCGGCCGATTCACACGGGGCGCCCCTCGGCGCCGAGGAGGTTCGAAAGACCAAGGCCGCCTACGGATGGGACCCGGACAGGACGTTTTACGTCCCCGACGAGGTGGCCCCGTACCGGGGCCGGGCCGTCGAGAAAGGGGAGGGCCTGGAGGGGGAATGGAGTGAGCTCTTTGCGGAATACGAAAAGGCGCACCCCGGGCCGGCCGGGGAGTTTGTCATGATGCAGGAGGGCCGGTTGCCCGAGGGGTGGGACAGCGGCCTCCCGACCTTTCCCGCCGATGCGAAGGGCGTGGCCAGCCGAGCGGCCGGGGGCAAGATCCTCAACGCCATTGCCGAGCGCGTTCCGTGGCTCATGGGGGGATCGGCCGACCTGGGGCCGTCCAACAAGACCTATATAAGCGGCGCAGGCAGCTTCGAAAAGGGCAATCCCGGGGGGAGGAATTTTCACTTCGGTGTGCGGGAGCACGCCATGAGCGCCATCGTCAACGGCCTGGCCCTGAGCCAGGTCCGGCCCTATGCAGCCACCTTCCTCGTCTTCTCCGACTACATGCGGCCCGCTGTGCGCCTGGCCTGCATGATGGGGCTGCCGGTAATCTACGTGTTCACTCACGACAGCATCAGCGTCGGCGAGGATGGGCCCACCCACCAGCCTGTCGAGCACGTCGCGGCGCTCCGGATTTTTCCGAACATCGATGTGCTCCGGCCCGCCGATGCGAACGAGACGACTTTGCTCTGGAAGCACGCCATGGAGCTCACGGATCGCCCCGCGGCCTTGATCCTCACGCGCCAGGCGGTCCCGACCATCGATCGGTCCAAGTACGCCCCGGCCGAGGGGGCCCTGTGGGGCGGCTACGTCCTGGCCGACTGCGAGGGAACCCCCGAGGTGATCCTCATCGGCACCGGTTCGGAAGTGCAGCTCTGTGTCGGGGCGCACGAGCGGCTGGCGGGCGAAGGGATCGCGTCGCGCGTGGTGAGCATGCCCTGCTGGAGCCTGTTCGATCGCCAGGCGCCCGAGTACCGGGAGGAGGTCCTGCCGGGCCAGGTGCGTGCCCGGGTGGCCGTGGAGGCGGGGGCCACATTCGGATGGAGGCGCTACACAGGCATGCACGATGACGGCGATGTCGTCGGCATGCATGGCTTCGGCGCCTCGGCCCCGGCCTCGGACCTGATCGAGGAATTCGGCTTCACCGTGGAGGGCGTGGTGGAGAAGGCCAAAGAAGTGTTGAGCAGGTCCTGATCCGGAGGGCCGACCTCTGTGTCGGCCGGGGCCGATGACGGACGCCACTGGCCCAATTATCGAGGACGAGCACGAAAGTCCGCCCGACCTCGCACCACCACATT
>CAZFWM010000433.1:0-5930 GCA_964522545.1 uncultured Thermodesulfobacteriota bacterium | reverse complement strand
TGCCTCGGAACGGAATCCCGCCGGGGCTCCGCCCCGGGATCTCACATCTACTCAAGAAATCCCGTGCGGTAATTGTCGTGATGGAAGGTGGGCCAGGGGTGGTTCCCTCCCACCGGCCCGGCCGTGCGCCACGCAAAGATCCTTCCCTCCCGCACCGGGGCGATCACCTCCACGAGCCCGTCGCCGTCGATGTCGCCCGCCGCGGGCGAGGCCATGTGCCACCCGTAGGTGAACTTGGGCCATCCCGCGACCTCGGTGGTCGGGTCGATGAAGGCGTGGATCAGGTGGCCGCCGGATACCGTGAGGAGCTCCGGTGTGCCGTCCCCGTCGACGTCCACGAAGAGCGGGTTCGTCATGAGCATGAAGTCGTCGTTCTCGTAGATCGTTGCGAACAGGGCCCCCTCCACCTTGGCGGTAATCGTGCGGTGCTCGATCTGAGCGAGCCCGTGCGGCTCCCCAAGTCCGACGGTGGCCGTGCCCACGGCGTAGATCGTCTCTCCCGTGGCATCGGTGCCGAAGGCCCCCGTTGCGCCCGCCCCGTAGAGCAGGAGGGTCAGGAGCTTGTCCTGGGTAACCTCGCCGGTGACGGTGTCCACCCGCACGTAAGTGATCGGGCCAAGGAAGGTGCTCGTTCCGATCACCACCTCGTCTCCGCATCCGGCCGCCACCGGTGCGCCGGGGATGCCGGTGGTGAGCGGCGGCAGGGGGATCTCGAGGCCGAGGGCGTTGGGGGCGATGTCCGCGGGGAATCCCTGGACGTAGGGGCCGCCGGGGTGCAGGTTGCCGTCGGGGTGGATGGCGTACAGGCGGCCGGAGGCATCCATCGGTTCATGGCAGGTCTCGCTCGTACCGGCGATGATCTCCGGCGTGCCGTCGCCCGTGATGTCCACGGCTGCCACCGTGCCGAGCACGGAGTTGGCCAGGGTGTCGCAGTCGGCCGGGTCGGCGGCCAGAACCGGCCACCCGGCCAGGCGCTCCGGGGCGCCGGCCGCAATGGAGGCGCCGCTGAAGGCATAGACCTTCTGGTCGGAGCAACCAACCACGATGTCGAGGTGGCCGTCTTTGTCGAGGTCGGCCAGCACCGGGCTCGAGAGGAAGTGGTTCCCCGCCCCCCAGGACTCGGGCGAATCATTGGGCGGGGTGTCCGATTGTCCCACCAGGCCGTCGGCGCCGGCCAGTGGCGCCCCGTCGAAGCCACGGAAGACGAAAGCATAGCCGCTCAAGGTGGTGATCACGATGTCGAGCGAGCCGTCGAGGTCGATGTCCCCCACGGCCGGAGCGCCGGCGATGCCGTCGTTCTGCTCCGGGAGCCTGCGGATCGGGATCGGGTAGCCCGGAAGCTCGGCGACGCGGCCGAGGCCCGCGTCGTAGGCCAGGACGTGGAGGAAGGAGTTGGATGTGGCCAGGATGAGCTCGTCATCTCCATCGCCGTCGAGATCGGCCAGGGCCGGGGAGGCCTCGATGGACGGGGCGTTGAATGCTTCCGGCCGCACCTCCTCGAGGCCGTCGCCGTCGAGGTCGGCCAGGGAGAAGGGAAAGCCCTCCACGAGGTCCGGATCGACGTGCACGGCAAAGACCCTTCGGTCCTCGCCCCTTGCGCCGGCGGCCGTGGCGCTCACGCGGACCGTGAAGGATCGCGCCTCGGGGTCTTCGGGCGGCCCGCCCGCCCCGCCGATGGAGGCCATGACTTCATAGAGATCGAGATCTCCGGAGAAATCCTCCCCGTCGAGGGAGCAACCAAAGGGTGAGAAGTCGATCTCGTCGGGCTCGATGCCCGGGGCGTACTCGCACAGGATCGCCTCGACCGGCTCCCGTGTGGAGGCGGTGCCTGCGATGGTCGCCGTGGAGCCGGCCTCCGGGTCGAAGTACTGGAACCACCCGGGCTCGAGGATCTCCACCGCCGGCGGGGGCGGCCACTGCTCCAGGCGCACCAGGGCCCTGAAGAGGTTGATCCGGCCGTAGCCCTGGTGCATGTCCCACGTGTCGAGCTTGCAGGGGGCGCTCGTGAGGAGCCCGAAGCAGGCCTCGGCCTTGCTCGGCTTGTCGGCCGTCTCGCACAGGATCTGCTTGACCTCGTTCGATCCCAGGTCGGTCCGGGTGCACTCGGGATTTCCCGGGTCGCTCGCGGCGCAGTAGCCCAGCTCCCGGGCCCGGGCCACGACCAGGGCCGCGGCGCCGGCCGTGCGGCCAGAGGCGGTGGAGCCGCAGTTCCCCACGGCCGAGGCGTGAATCTGGCCCCCGTAGCCGGTGCAGTAGGATTCGATGAAATAGCCGTAGTTGCCCTTCACGGTGAAGACGTGGTTCATGACCGAGGGGTAGCTGTGGTGAAAGCTCGACTCGTCCCCGGGGCCCGTGACGATCGGGACCCCAAGGGCGTTGGCCTCCTCGATGGCCAGGACCTCCTCGCTCGTGCCGTTGAGCGCCCCGAGGGCCGCAACGATGACGTCGGCCCCGAGCCCCAGGGCATAGCGGATCGCCTGGGCCACGAGCTCCCCCTCCTCGATGAGCGCGTAGGTGATCCGCATCACGAGCACCGTACAGTCCGGGCAGACACCGGGCGTGCCCGAGCCGTTGTCCCCCTCGGCCGCGACCTCTTTCGAGCGCCCCTCGCCGTGGGTCCCCTCCGGGAAGTCATCCATGCCGAGTGCCGAGGGGACCTTGCGCATGAAATCCCAGCCGCTGATGTCGTCGGCAAAGTCGTTGGGGTCGTCCGGGGCGTCGGGGTCGGCAGCGTACCCGTCGGCCTCATCCGGGTAGAGTTCGATGAGGTCGCCCACGTCGCGGCGGCCGTTTCCGTTAGCGTCCGTGAACGGCAGGAGTGTACCGGACGGGGCGATGGCATACCCCGCACCAGCGTAGTCGAAGACGTTGAAGCGGCCGTCACCGTTCCAGTCGTACGGATCGTCACAGGGGCCGAGGTCGCACGCAGAGTCTCCCTGGGCGTTTCGCGGCAGGGGGAGCTCGCCCCGGTTGATGAAGAGCGATCTCTGAAGGTCGCTCGACGCATAATTGCCGAGGCCGTTGTCGATGACCGCCACCAGCACGTCCGGCCTGCCCGTGGTGAACTTCCACGCCTCGGTGGCGCTGATCCCGGGGCAGGTCTCCGGGACCGCGGGATTGTAGATCTCCGGCAGGAGCGGGTCGTAGCCGAGGAGCTCGAAAGAGGACCCGATCTCGTGGTCGTCCAGGTCGTTGGGCAGGGTGACCACCACGATGTCGCCCGGGGCCGGGACCGCCGTGTTGCCGTACGTGGTCTGCGGGAAGAGGCCGTCAAAGGGCTCACCGGCTTCGCCCTTCACCTCCGAGGTGATCCAGACCCGGTGGCGCACGCCGAATTTGAGGTTCGAGTAGGGATCGAAGGTAACCCTGTTGGCGCTGACTGCGAGCGATCCCGCCACGTGGGGCGCCGATGCATCTTCGCCTTCGGTCACGAAGAAGGATGCGGGGCTGACCGTGCCCGAATCGACGGGCTGATCGAAAGTCGCCACGATCGCCTCGTCTCCGGTCACCCGGTAATTGCTCAGGTTCGGGGCAATGGACAGCAGCCTGAGGGGCCGCGGGGGGCAGCTAATCAGCGAAAAGGCGATACAGACGATTGCGGAGAGGGCGACGAACCTGCGGAGGAAATGCATGACTGGCCTCCTTCGTGGTTGGATTTGCGTTTACCAAAAAAATCGATTCATTCATAATACCAAATTTGGTGGGAGTCGGCAATGAAAAAAAAGATGAAAAGATGAATAGGAATATGCAATCAGAGTTGACCCGATAGGGGGAAGTTGCGAGGAGCGCCAGCGACGAAGTCGAAGATTGCGAGGAGTGGAGCGACGAAGCAACCCCCCGAGTGCATCTGGCATGCCTGAGCTCGGGGGATTGCTTCGCTTCGCTCGCAACGTCCTCGAGGTGCTCAAATGTCGATCTTATACTTTTATAAAAATTTCCCTTTTTCCTTTGCTTACACAGGTAATATCGAAAGTCCGCCCAAGTCGTATCACTCAGTCAGCAACGGCAGGGAGTAGGCGTGGGGCTTTTCGTCGGGCCCGGGGAAGACGACCTCCATCTCGCCCACGAGCAGCCTGGCCGGGGCGATGATTGCGGCCGGAAGGCCGGAGTCGCCGCCGGCCCGCCTGTTGAGGGTCCACGAATCCAGGTAGGGCCGGATCTGCTGGCCTCCTCCCGTTGCGATGATGTCGCGAAGGGTTCTGCGGTCCACTTTCTGGAACGACAGGCTCAGGGCGGGCTCCTCGTTGCCGTCCGTATCCAGCCACACGGCGTCCGTGGGTCGCGGAAGCTTTCCTGCGCTCCCCCTCTCAAGGCCCCGCACCACCAGGATCCGATCCACGCCGGACTCCTTGGCTGTCCGGGCCACTTTCCTGTCGAAGGACTTTGACCGTAGGTTGCGCTCCGGCGTCACCTCCCAGACCGAGGGGCGGGCGGTCCACCCTCTTCGGATGGACCCCCTGGCGTGACCATTGGACCGCTGCAGATTCGCCCTGGGAATCCGGGTCATCAGCAGGCCCCGCACGTAGCCGTCCTCGACCAGGGTGACCGCCTCCCCTCGCACCCCTTCCCGGTCGTAGACGTAGGCCCCGGCCAGGCCCTCGATCTCGCGGCTCGGATCGTCGACCACAGTCCACCCCTCCGGCAGCAGGCGCCTGCCCAGCCGCGGGCCACCACGGGTGATCTGCTTGTAGGTCTTACCCCCCTCGGGGACGGGGGGCGTGCCGCATACTTCCTTGGGCACAAGGTACCGGAAGAAGTCGGCGGCCGCCGTGCCCTCGAAGACCACGGGCCCCTCGTAGTAGTCCACCACCTCTGCACCGGCCCGAGCCGCCACGCTCCTTCCCATGGCCTCTACCTCGTCGGAGAACTCGGCCGCCGGGGGAAGATCCGCCACCGTGCGGGCCACTCTCTGGCAGTAGTCGAAGATCCGCACCCCGTCGTCGCGAAGAAGGGCGGCCCACGCGTAGAGGACGGCGTAGCTCTCGGGCTGAACGAGCCGCGTCCCCTCCGACGTGGCGAGATAATAACGGCCGCTTACTGTCCTCACCCGTACCTCGCCGGTCCGCAGGCCCTCCACCTCCCGGAGCCGCTCCGACGCTTCCAGGGCATAGTTTCTGAGGGTGTCCCGATCGACGGGCTCGACCGGGGAGAGGTCCACGGCCATCACCGGAGGGGCCGGGCTCCAATCCGGGGGCGGCGGCTCGCCCCCCAGCGTGGCCAGGGCCGCCACCTTGACCCGCCATTGCGCCACGGCGTCCTTGTAGGACCGGTCCGCAGAGAACCATAGGTCCCGGGCCAGGGAGAGCGGTACGTCATCGACGGCGAGGACGGGGCGGCGGGACATGCTCGACGGCCAGTCGTGTTTTTTGAAGCGGCTGGAGTTGAGAGAGTTATCCCCCACCACAACTTCCACCAGCGTCGGCCGTGAGCGGTGCCCCTTTTCGCTGACAAGGGCCCCGAAGACCGCCGTGGCCTCGTAGAATTCGTGATCCAGGGTGGAGAATACCGTCCGCCCGGGGGCGGGCCCCTCCTCCAGGGAGACCTCCGAGAAGGACCTCTGCGCCCACTCTGCGAGGGTATCCAGCAGCACGTCGCTCTCCGCCTCGGCTGGATCGCCTTCTGACGCGAAGGCCGTCGTCGGTCCGATAGCAAGGGCCAGTGCCAGGAGAACGAACGCGATTCGACAAGCTATCCTCATTTCAACTCCTCTTTTGGGCGGACGATTACTCTCAGAATTTTAACGCAAAGTCGCAAAGTCGCAAAGACGCTAAGACGCTAAGACGCAAAGGAATATGAATCGATCGATTCAAACGGACTCAATTGAAGGTCGTTGCGAGGGGCAAAGCCCCGAAGCAATCCCCCGAGCCCATTGGCCTGCGGAGCCCGGGGGATTGCTGTCATAAGCTTGTCAAGCCCCCTTCTTTTACTTG
>CAZFWM010000432.1:0-5944 GCA_964522545.1 uncultured Thermodesulfobacteriota bacterium | reverse complement strand
TTTTTTCAAAAATCAATCAGGACAGCAAGTTATGCGACTTTGCCGGAACCCTGACCCCAACGACCCCCCGCGATCTCCCGGAAGTACGGCGCGCGCAATCCCGGCCAAAGATGTCTGGTCGGGGATTGACAGATAGGATTCCTTATCCTAAGATTTGGAATGTTGATCTTCTGAAAAAAGTGGTCCCATCGTCTAGCGGTTAGGATACCGGCCTCTCACGCCGGAGACAGGGGTTCGATTCCCCTTGGGACTACCATCACGACATGCTTTTTCAAAGTAATTTATACGATCGGGGTTTATTTTTTCTCTTTCCTCTTTCCTCTTTCTTCGTTTTTTACCACCCCCGCTTTTTACTACCCACTAAAAATCCCTGTTTTCTTTAATGTCTGCATTATAGAATTTCATAATTACTACCCCAGGTTTGCTGAATCTGGAGTTATGAAATTCTATTGAAAAAGCCTCTTCCCATCTTTCAAAATTCATTATACAATATCGGTAACTCGACAATTTGTTCATGTTCAATCTTAGATGTTGACCTGCCGTTCCCGTGCACGGGAACGCTTTTATTCGGGAGGGTGTGATGACACGAAAGCGCATTCTCCGGGAGGGAATCATTGCCCCTGACTTCCGGCTTCCGTCTACGATAGGAGGGAAGACATCGCTCAGGGAATTCCAAGGGAAATACAATACGGTACTCTACTTCTACCCCAAGGACAACACGCCGGGCTGTACACGCCAGGCGACACAGTTCCGCGATGCCCACGACGAGATGGACAAGACGGATGCCGTGGTGATCGGGATAAGCCTCGACTCACTCCACTCACACGAAAAATTTCACAAGAAACTATCCCTCAATTTTCGACTCCTCAGCGACGAGGACGCTCATGTGAGTAAGCTCTTCGGCGTTTATAAAAAGAAAAATTTATTCGGACGCGAATTCTGGGGAATCGAACGGTCGACTTTCATCATCGATAAAAATGGAAAGCTCCGTAAGATCTGGAGAGCCGTATCCGTGGATGGCCATGCAGAAGAAGTTCTGGCTTTTCTCAACCAATTAGGGAAATCCACCCAGATCGAATGAAGGCTTAACCGACCACTACGTTCACCAATCGCTTGGGAACCAGGATCACCCGCTTTATCTCCTTCCCCTCTGTATGTCTCACTACCTTTTCATCGGCCAGTGCCAGGGAGCGGATCTCCTCGTCTGTGGCTTCCGCACTCACCACAATCCGGCTGCGTAGCTTACCGTTGACTTGGATCGGGATCTCGATCTCCTCGGCCAGGGTTGCCGCCTCATCGTAGCCGGGCCACTGCTCTCGGAAGATAGATCCATCGTGGCCCAGGGCGCGCCAGAGCTCTTCGGACAGGTGTGGCACAAAAGGGCTCAACAGGATCACGGCGTTCTCAATGGCTTCTTTGAGGACCCAGCGCTCCGAGGCCGGAGAAGAAGGCGAACCGTCGCTCGATCGGATGAGATTCACAAGTTCCATGACAGCGCTGATGGCGGTATTGAAGTGGAAATCCCCTTCCATATCCTCTGTAACCTTCCGGATCGTTCGGTGGGTCTTCCGGTAGAGGTCGCGCGCGGCGCGAGGCAGATTCTCCAGACCTCCCTCCGGCTTTCCGGTGTCCAGCATCCAGTCGAGATGAATGTGCACGGTCTCCCAGACCTTGTTGAGGAACCGGTGGGCACCGAGAACGGCGGAGTCGTTCCACTCCGCGTCTTTCTCCGGCGGGCCGATGAACAAGGTGTAGAGACGCTGCGTGTCGACACCGTATCGGTCGATCAGCGCGTCGGGCGCTACGACGTTGCCTTTTGACTTGGACATTTTCTCAAGGGTCACCTGGACCGTGGATTTGCACGTGTTGCATCGCCCGTCAGCCGTTGCATCCTCATCGAGGTGGACCTTGCACGATGGACACCAAAAGCTTTTTTTGCAGATCATCCCCTGAGTGAACAGGTTTCTGAAGGGCTCGGTAAAATTCACGAGGCCAAGGTCGTACAGGACTTTTGTAAAGAAGCGCGCATACAGGAGGTGCAGGATCGCATGCTCTACCCCCCCGATATACTGGTCCACGGGAAGCCACTTATTTACCGCTTCACTCCGAAAGGGGGCCTCGTCGTTGTGAGGATCGATAAAACGCAAAAAATACCATGAGGAGCAGACGAAGGTGTCCATGGTGTCCGTTTCCCTCCTCGCCGCGCCCCCGCATTTTGGGCAGACAGCCTGGATGAATTGCCCGTGCCTGGCGAGGGGATTCTCCCCCTTGTGACTGAATTCGACATCGAGCGGGAGAAGGACGGGCAGGTCTTGCTCGGGAACCGGAAGCTCCCCGCATTGATCACAGGTAATGATCGGGATCGGCGCGCCCCAGTAGCGCTGGCGGGAGATGAGCCAGTCCCGGAGACGGAAGTTCACCATGAAGTCCCCCCTCCCCTGCCGGGCGAGATGATCAGTGATGGCAGGGATCGCCTGCCGGTTCGGCAGACCGTCGAAGGGGCCGGAGTTGTCCTGGACTCCGTCCTCTTCGTAGGCCTGCTCCATGGTGGCCGGATCGAGTTTCTCCCCTTCCGGCTGGATCACGACCTTGATCGGAATATCGTACTTCTTGGCGAACATGAAGTCACGCTGATCATGGGCGGGCACGCTCATCACGGCCCCGGTGCCGTACTCCATAAGGGCGAAGTTCGCCACCCAGAGCGGCACGCGCTCTCCATTGACCGGGTTTAATACGAAGTGACCGAGAAAACGGCCAACCTTCTCGGACGTATCCGAGGTTCTCTCGATAGCGCTCTGGTTGCGAAGCTCTGATACGAAAGAGAGGATATCTTGTTCATCCGGCCGACCGGCGACCAGGGACGGGATGAGGGGGTGTTCGGGCGCCAGTACCATGAACGTCACCCCATAGAGGGTATCAGGCCTCGTTGTAAAAACCGGCAGGGTCTCGCCGGTCGCCTCAAGAGTGAAGTCTATCCTCGCCCCTTCGCTCCGGCCGATCCAATTGCGCTGCATCATCTTGACGCGCTCGGGCCAGTGGTCGAGGGTGTCCAGATCGTCGAGGAGGCGCTGGGCATAGTCGGTGATCTTGAAGAACCACTGCTCCAGATCGCGCTGCTCCACCTCGGTATCGCATCGCTCACAAAGGCCGGAGACGACCTGTTCGTTGGCCAGCACGGTCGCGCAGGATGGACACCAGTTCACCGGGGCTTTCTTTTTGTAGGCGAGCCCCTTCTCGAAGAACTTGAGGAACAGCCACTGGGTCCACCTGTAGTATTCCGGCTGACAGGACGCGATCTCGCGGGCCCAATCGTACCCGGTTCCCCATCGGGAAAGCTGTTTCTTGATGGCGGCGATGTTGGCCATGGTCGACTTCATGGGGTGGATGCCTTCTTTGATCGCCGCGTTCTCGGCCGGCAGGCCGAAGGCGTCCCACCCCATGGGGGTGAGCAGGTTGAATCCCTTCATCATCTTGTATCTCGCCACGGCGTCTCCGATGATGTAATTGCGACCGTGGCCCACGTGGAGCGAGCCCGAAGGATAGGGAAACATCATGAGGCAATAGTATTTCGGCGCCCTATCGTCGGCCACATCGACATGGAAGAGCTTCTCTTCGCTCCAGAAGCTCTGCCAGCGTCGCTCGATGGCCTTGAAGTCATATTTGGGGAGGTCGGGCTTCACGTTCTCGGACATAAGGTACTCCTCCGGGATTCAATTCCTTCCGCACGTTGTGGAAAAAGGGAAGTAGAGGTTCGTGGATACTATAAAACAGGAGGACTGTCAAAAGACGTACTTGCTTTTCAGGGGAAGTGGATGTTTCTCTATTCTTTCCGGGCACCCTCGCGCAGCGCCTTGTACTTCTCGTAGTACTCCTTCTCTTTCTCTTTATTGCCCACGGTCCTGTAGAGCTTGCCGATCTTCTCGCAGAGGGCCGCGTCACCAGGCATCAGCTCTTCCAATCGTCTGTACTGCCGAATGGCCATGTCCCACCATTTCTGGCCTTCATAAATCTGTGCGAGTTGTTCGATAGCTTCTGCATGATCGGGCTTGATCTTTATCAGTCGGTTGAACTGGTTCATCGCCTTGACCGGATTGTCGAGGGAGAGATAGGCAAGGCCCAGGTCATAAAGGAGGGCAACGTTCTCCGGATCGAATGCAGCCGCAGCAGTAAAGGACTCAACCGCCCTGGACAGAAAGCCCATGGCACGGTAGGCACGTCCAAGAGCATAGTGGGCTTCGGCGAAATCAGGGCGCAACTGGATCGCTTTATCATAGGCCTTTACGGCGTCCTTCCAATTGCCCTTTTCCGCCGCATTCAGCCCCTGTGCATAAGCCTCCTCAGCCGTGTCGACACTCGAGTAGGCAGGAACGAAGAGATCCGCCGACAAAAAGAATAAAGAGAAAAATATGGCAGTCCTGAATCCCAACCCGATCATGGCCAGCTCAGTTGTCACTCACTTTTTTCATCTCTTCTTCCAGTTCGGCCAAGTGCTTCTCGGCCCGTTTGACCATGGCCTTTTCGTCCGGACGATTATCCAGCTTGATGTACTTTTTGTAGAAGGCGATGGCCAGCTTGTCCTTTTCGAGGAGACGGTATGCATTGCCGATGTAGTAATAGGCGTAGAAGAATTCCCGGTCCAGATCGATCGTTTTACGAAGCTCTCTGATCGCCTCTGTGTGCCTGTCCTTGTCAATCAGGGCCAGCCCCAGATTGTAGTGCACATCCGGGCTGCTCTCCTTGTAGCGCAGAGCCTTCCTATACTCATTGACCGCGCTGTCGAGTTTGCCTGTCGCGTGGTAAAGCATTCCAAGCTGGTAATGGCACTCGCTCAGGTTGTACTTCATGCTGATGCATTTCTTATAGTTCTCGATAGCGCTCTTTCTCCAGTTCTTCTGCTGGTAGGCCACGGCCAGCCCGAAGTACGCTTCGGCAAGCTTTGGATCGTGCTTTATCGCCTGCTTGTAAGCCGCTATCTCTTTATCCCTTTGCCCTTTCGTACCGTACAGGACGCCGAGGTTGTAATGCGCCTCCGGGAGGGCAGGCTTGAGACGAACCGCCGCCTCATACTCCCGAAGTGCTTCGTCCACCATCTGGCGGGCATAGAATACATTGCCGAGGCTAAGATGTCCCTCGGCGAGATCCGGGTCAAGCTCGATTACTTTCTTGTACTGTGCGATTGCATGAGCCAGGCTTCCCTTCGCTTCATAGGCAATTCCCAGGTTGAACTGGGCTTCGACAAAGTCGGGCTTGGCAGCGATCGCCTTTTTGTACACTTCTATCGCTTGATCATAGTTCCCTTCGTTAAAGAGATCGATCCCTCGATCATTATAATCATATGGGCTCTCCTGACCGAAAACCTGTGCAGGCGCCGCGGAGATAATAAAAGAGGCTATAAGAATTAGTATGAAATGCTTATTCATGACCATTCCACATGCAATCATTCGTTTCGCTGAAACTGGGAATAAGGAGGTACATAATTTGCATTCTTTAACAGAATAAACACATTTCTCATTATTCAGGAGTCACGAATGACCAGTAAATATCAATCCCGTTTTCTTTCCGCCAGATTGAGCGCCATCACCGGCCTAGCCGTGGCGGGGATTTCCGTGATCATTGCCCTGCTGATGATCTCACAATAACGCCTACCCCCATGTAGATTCCTATGTCAACGATTTGACTCTGGGGAAAAATTTTTGTCACAGTGAAAATTTTTTTCCGCCATCCATTAAACCCGAAAAATGCAGTAGGTGCCTACTGGATTTTTTTGGGTTAAAAAAAAAGGGCTTGCCCGAACACTGCAGTACTCGAACAAACCCTACCCTTATGCCCAATCTCTGATCACAGCCTTTCCGTAAAGACGTTGTAATTTTCCGACGACGAAAAAACGATTGGAGGCGGCACCCGGATTCGAACCGGGGATAAAGGTTTTGCAGACCTCTGCCTT
>CAZFWM010000431.1:0-5958 GCA_964522545.1 uncultured Thermodesulfobacteriota bacterium | reverse complement strand
ATATCAATTATCCAGGGCCGCAGCCGCAAAACATTGGCCTCCGCCCGGCAGGGTGGTGAAGTGCCAGATCGGTCCCGCAGTCGTGGCTCCCTTGTCGTCTTCGGCCACGATCTTCCAATAATAGGTCGTGTTGTTGACGAGCTGGCCGGGAAGGTAAGTGATCTGCGTCTGGGTCGCCGGGACCTCGATCGTGTCGATCAGCGCAGCAGGGGGGTCCACTGTGTCCAGATAGATGCTGTAGCTCACGGTAGTTCCCGCGTCGGGGTCACCGCCGTTCCAGCGCAGCGTCGGCGTTGTCGACTGGCTCGTGGCCCCGTCCGCCGGCAGAGGGCTGGACGGCACGTAGGGGGGATCGTTGGGCTCCGCTCCCGTTGTGAAGGACCACACAGGCCCGGGCGTCGACTCGCCGTGGTTGTCCTCGGCTATGATCTGCCAGTAGTAGAGGGTCGAGTAGTCCAGCCCGCTGAGCTGATAGCTGAGATCGAGGACCGTGGCCATGGCCGTGATCGAGTCCACCTCGAACACCGGAGGATCGACGGTATCCACTAAGATATGGTAGGTGACCGTGTTGCCGGGGTTGGGATCTCCGCCCGTCCACTGCAGTATGGGTGAAGTGGACTGGTCCGTTGCGCCGTCGATCGGATTCGGGCTTGCCGGTTCATAGGGGGGAAGGCTCGTGCCGGAGGAGATCATCTCGATGTCCAGTACGGTGGCCGCACTGCCCGTGACCGCTACATCCGATACTGTCTGCGTCAGATAGCCGTCGGCGGAAAAGATGAGGGTGTAGTCTGCGGGCAGAAGCATGCGGTGGTAGTCCCCCACGTCGGGATCTGAGTAGACCGCATGGTTGTTGGCATCGTCGATCCCCTGGACCTCGACGGCGGCGAAGACCGGGCTCCCGGTGGATGCGTCGGTGATGATTCCCCGCACACCGTCGTGGACCCGCTCCATGTAGGCGAGCATGGCGTCCCGGTTGTTGCTCCAGAACGTGGTCATCTGGGCATAGGACGGCTCCTTGATAGAGCTGATCTCGATGGTTACATCGTTGCAGCCCTTCCAGAAATAGCACCAGTCCTGCATGCCGCCGTGGATGACGTACCACACGGCCCCGCGCGTGATCCCCTGGTCGAAGTAGGGGCTGGCGTACATGGGGGGATTGAGGGACGAGTACGTGAGAGAGACGTCGATGAAGAGGGCGTCGTCCGGATTGAGGGCGTAAATGGTGTCCCAGGGATAGTTGACCACCAGCTCGCCGCCGTGAAGGTTGGCCGAGAGGATCGGGTAGTGGCCGGCCATGTGCCAGTTCATGATGGCCGCGGTCTCCGGGGCGCGTCCCGCCGTGGAGTCGATCGGATCGGTGACGAAGTCGGGGAAGTCCCGGTTGAGGTCCACTCCGTGGGCGTTGTACCGGCTCCGGTAGGGCGACGACTCGTAGCCGTCCGGATTCATGAGGGGCATGATCCAGATTTCGGTCTCATCGACCAGGGAGGTCACCTGGGGATCTGTCCCGTAGTAGTCGGTGAGATAGCTGATCAGCCACAGGCACATGATCACGCCGGTAACTTCGTCCCCGTGCATGGTGGAGATGTATTTGAACTCCGGCTCGTCCTCTTCCATGCCCACATTGTCCGAGATCTTCATCCACCAGAGCTCCCTGAGCTGCACGGACTGGCCCGCTGAGCTCATAGCGCAGATGTCGGGATTGTTCGCTGCGATCTGTTGGAGCTGGGTGGTCAGCTCGGCGTAGGTGGGGTAGTCGCGGTCCTTTTCCTGCATGGGGATCCACTCGATCTTGTGGCCGATCGAGGTGAGAGCGTCGAATTCCTCCGTCGTCACATAGGCGATGACCTTCCCGTCCCGCAGGGAGCTGATATCGATTCCCGACTGGACGAGCATTTCGAGGTCGGCGGGTCGGGCCAGGTCGATCTCGACCGGAAGCCGGTCAAAGAAGTTCCAGGCTTCCGAGACGCTCGCGCCGGCGGCGAAGATAAGGAGCAATGCAAATAGGGTGGCTTTCTTCATGAGGGGGACTCCTTTCCATTTTTGAGAATCAAGAGAATCCAAACAATTATAACCGATTTCTAGATTTTTGTAAATCAAAAGAACATTAGAGTCTGATGATCCGTGACTTTTCATCGAAAGATGAATAAGCCGAGTACGTTAGATAAAGACGAAAGATGAAGAGGAAATATTACAGTAAAATTGGCGGGATCGGACAATACGGTCCGGCCGGGCCGCTCGTGAGACAGGTGCGGATCTACTTACTCTTCTCCATCGGTCTTGTAGACGACGACGGTTCCCGCCCTTCCGTCTATCTCGACGCGGTCCCCCGTGCGGATGATCTCCGTGGCGTCCTTGATGCCCACGGTCGCCGGGATTCCGTATTCCCGGGCGACAATGGAGCCGTGAGAGAGCATGCCGCCCACCTCGAGAACCAGGCCGCCCGCCATGGCGAGAAGAGGGGTCCAGCTCGGGTCCGTGTAGAGAGTGACCAGGATCTCGCCCTTCTCGAGATTGTGGAAATCCTCTGGAAGGGCAATCACACGGGCGCGGCCCGTGATGACGCCCCGGCTCGTTCCCTGGCCCCTCAGCTCCATCACGGCCGAGGGCGGCGGAGCCGGTGCTCCCTGCTGCTCGTCTCCGGTCCGGATCACCTCCGGAGACTTGATCCGTCGAAAGCGCTCGTAGTCGACGCGTCGCTCTTTGGACAGGGCCTGAGCATCGAAGCCGTCAGAGACGAGCGCGGCTACTTCCTCTTTGGAAAGATAAAAAATGTCATCGGGGTCGGATAATTTTTCCGAGAGGGTCAGCCGGGAGCCGATCTCGAGATAGACCTTGCGGAACTGCTCGAGGAACATGTCGGAGTAATAGCGCATGTTCTCCCGAATGACAAAGTAGCGCTGATTGTAGAAAAGAGAGAGGGAAAAGAGGTAACGCTTGGGACGGCCCAGAGCGCCTCGCTTGATCTTCCGCCGCAGGGCCCGGGTGGCTGCGCGCCGTCTCGCCGCATGGGCCTTGTTGAGGTGATAGACCTCGTGGGATCCGAAGCTCTTTTTGATCAGATCCACGACGATCTCAGGCGACTCGCGCCAGGTCGTATGGCATATATCTCGACCCACGAGCCTGTGCCCGTGCTCTTTGAGAAAGGCCGTGAATCGTTCGAGGAACCGGCGCCCCGATTCGAATTCACGGGATGCCTCCAGGATCTCGGAGGCCGGACGCTCGATGAAGATCTCGCGGAGCCTGTCGTTGCCCTCGACCATTTCGGCAAGCTCATCCAGCTGGAGGTTGACCTCGAATGTCTTCACTCCGTCGAGGCCCACGGTGAGCGTGGAGGCGAGCTCGCCCTGGCGGTCCTTCCCCCATTTTTCGGACAGAATGTCCGTCAGGGGAAGGAACACATAGGCGAAGAGCATCCCCCACGTCACGGTCTCCAGAAAATCGCCCATCTGCACGAAGAGCCTGTCGGCCCGGTCCAGCAGCTCCTCCATGCTCGCCTCCGAGGGGGGGGCGGTACGCAGGACCTCGAGGATCTGCCCGATGTCGGCCGTCTTGCGGTTGAATTCCTTGTAGTTGAAAAAAGGGGCCCAGGTCCGGTCGAGCCGGAACAGGCGCCCCAGGATATTGAACGAATTCAGCGAGAAGAGTGACTGCCGGCTCTCGAGAACCTGGCGGCAGATCTCTTGCGGGAGGAATTGGAGAAGTTCTTCCGTGATGAAGACGGCGGGGATGAGCTGGACAATAGAGCCGAGCACGTTTCCATTGATATAGACGCGCCCATTGATCTGAGTGACGATCCTATCGCGTGCGAGGTTCTCGCGGCCACAGAGGTAGAGGGCCTTCTTCATCATCCGGCCCTCGATGAGCTCTCCGGCGATAGAGAACATCAAGGGAGAGACCACCCCGGTCCAAAATTCGTCGCTCAGCTTCCTCGTCCAGATCGTCCCTGTTTCCATCTTTTTCACTTGTCCCGGTGTGAGCGGCTGGACAGCCAACGGGCCATGGGTTCCCATACCAGCTCCGGGGCCCTGCTCCCGGCCACGAGCCCGATGTGGCCCTGGGGCACCCGGATCACTTGAGCGTCCTTGCTCGAGACCATGTTGACCAGGGGCTCCACGCAGCCGGCCGGGGCAATGATGTCCTCACCCCCGGATATGACGAGAAGCGAGGATATGATCCGGTCCAGGAAGACGGGGCGGCCCCCGAGCAGGATTCGTCCGTTCCTCAGGAGGTCGCGGGCCAGGAAATCGGAGACGAACTCCTTGAAGGTCTCGCCGGGATAGGGGATGAACCCGTCCACCCAGTGGTCGATGCTCTCGAAGCCTGCCACCCATTCGCGGTCCCAGTAGTGGGCCAGGAGCTCGAGGTACCGGTTCACGATGCCGATCGGCTTGAGCATCTTGAAGCTCGTCTTCGTGAGGAAGGGGGGGATGTTTCCCATGATGTCCGTGGCGATCACCACCGGCCGCCGCCCGATCCGGGCAAGCAGACCGAAGGGGAACATCTTGCTGAAGTCCACGGGGGATCCGATGATCACCGCGTTCTTGAGCGCCCCCTCTTTTTCGTGGAGGGCCGCGTACAGGAGGATGAAGATGCCTCCCATGCTCCATCCGATCATGGAGAGGAGGTCCTGGCCGGTGACCTCCCTCACCCTGGCCGCGGCGTTCGGGATGAAGTCCAGAACGTAGTCGGCGATGGTGATCTGCTGATCCTCGCGGGTGGGCACCCCGAAGTCGATGAGAAACGTATCGAATCCGCTCGCCAGCAGGAACTCAACGAGGCTGTGCCCCGGTCGAAGGTCGAAGATCGTGGGCGTGACCATCAGGGGGGGGACGAGGAGGACCGGTATGGGATAGGCGGGCTTCTTCGTCGACTTGTACCGGACCAGGCGCGCATGCTCCCACGTGTACTCGAGTCGGCTGGGGGTACGCACGCTCGGAGTGAGTGGCCCGAGGAATGTGCGCTCGGCGAGGTGGAAGGCCCGGAGCATGCTCCGATTCCCTTTCCTGCGGAGCCAGGCCTTTATCCGGTGTTGAATGTCTGGTGGAGTTCGTTCTTTCACGTTTGATTATTGAAGCAGAACGAGCCTTGTTTGTCCACATCTCCCGGCCATGAGCGATTGCTGCTTTGCGGGCCGTGGTGAAATGGTTTACAATTGAAAAAACGTCTAGGAGGCTATTTTCGGACAGCCTCCCAGGGAGATCGCTCATAATGAAATGGCGGAAGACAGGGGTTGGACGCAAGATCTATGTAACATTGATTTCAATGATCGCGGCCACCGTGGTTTTGTTTGTCTCTATCCAATCCTGTACCACAGGTCGGCGCACGGCCCCGGACGGAAGAGGAGGGGAGGACCTGGAGGCGCCACGCCCCGGCTGCTATGTGGAAGAGGGGATCGCCTCATGGTACGGCGACGATTTCCACGGCCGCCCCACGGCGAGCGGGGAGACCTATGATATGTACAAGCTGACGGCGGCCCACAAAACCCTCCCCCTGGGCGTAACCGCCAGGGTAATCCGCCTCGACGACCGCAGGACGGTCAGGGTACGGGTCAATGATCGGGGGCCTTTCGTGGAGGGCCGAATCATCGATCTTTCGTACGGTGCGGCCAAAGTCCTCGGCATCGTTGAGGAGGGGATTACCTTTGTGCGGATCGAGGTCGAGGGATTTACCGACCTCGACCAGTTCCCTTACTTCGTACAGGTGGGATCGTTCGAGGAGCGAAGCAACGCGCTGATGATGAAAGACAGCCTCTCTTCCCGGTTCGAGGACGTGACCGTGGTCGAGAGTGAAGGCCTCTACAAAGTGAGGGTGGGGGCGTTCGATACGGAGGAAGAGGCCCGGATTCTGGCTGAACGCCTGAAACGGGCCGGGTATGATGGTTTCATAGCGCGATAAGGTATGTAAGGGCTATCCACTTTACTGTACCACCGAGTTGTGCTAAATTCGCGGCATGGC
>CAZFWM010000430.1:0-5982 GCA_964522545.1 uncultured Thermodesulfobacteriota bacterium | reverse complement strand
CTTCTCTATTCTTTTTTGGCGTGCATGGGGGCCGGCCGCCCGGTCCTGGCCCATACCGAACACACACGGCTGGAGGAGGAGCTCCCTCAGGCGGCGGGCCGCCACCTGGCCGTGAACAGGTTCCTGTTTCGCCGGGTCGACCTTTTCATCGACATCGCTCACCACCTGTCCCGGTTCAGCCAGGATCGCTTCGGCATTCCCGAGGAGCGGCTCTGCGTGATCCCCAACGGCGTGGACCTGGAGCGCTTCGGGGAGGGCATAGAAGCACGTCGACAGGCCGTGCGTCGCTCCCTGGGCCTGGAGCAGGAGGAGAAAGCGATCCTCGTCGTGGCCGGGCTGCGGGAGCAGAAGGATCACATGACGCTTCTGCGGGCCATGCGCAACCTTGTCCAGGTGCAGGAACGGGCGAGGCTGCTCGTGGCGGGAACAGGACCCACCGAGTCGCGCATGAGGGAATATATCGATCAGGCCGGGCTCGCCCGGTACGTGCGGCTTCTCGGCCGGCGGGACGACGTGCCGGACCTGCTCGCCGCGGCCGACCTCTTCGCACTGCCGTCCCTCTTCGAGGGCCTGCCCATCTGCCTCCTGGAGGCCATGGCGGCCGGCCTGCCGGTGGTGGCCACCGATATCCCCGGAAATGACGAGGTGGTGGTCGACGGCGAGACGGGCTGCCTCGTGCCGAGGGGCGACGCGGACAGGATGGCCGCGGCCATCGCCCGCGTGATCGGACCGGAGGAGTTCGGGCATACCTTTGGAGCCGCCGGGCGGGAGAGGGTGAAGGCCCTGTTCGATCTGGACCGTATGATCCACACGTACGAGCAGACCTATCGAAAGGTATGGGCGGCCAAGTTCGTCGCCGGTTCCCTTTACACAGAATAGACAGTTTGTTAGCTTAACTATTTGATATGGGAAACTCTTCTTCCGGACAAAGATGTTGACCTACTCAACACACTGCAGGGGATAAAATGGTTCGGGTTTTGATAGTGGAATCGGATCGGGAGCTTGCCAAGAAGATGGCGATCAACATGTTCGGGCAGGGCTACGAAGTCCTCCTGGTCCACGACGTCGATGCGGCCATGGAGAAGATCCTTGACGAGAATTTCGATCTCATCTTTCTTGACCTCGAGCTCAAGGATGGAAGCGGGATCGAGCTGGTCACCAAGGCCAAGGAGACCAATTCGAGCACCTGCATAGTCCTGATGGTCCCGCCCGATCTGATCGGCATCCTGGCCGAGGAGCTGGAGAGGGGCGTCGACGATTATCTCAAGAAGCCGGTCGATTTCGTCGAGCTCGAGATGAAGACCAACCAGCTCCTCGAGCGCCGCCGCCTTATGTGCGACTCGGCCTACCTGCGCCACACCCAGGATCACATCTACCGGTTCCAGAACATTATCGGCGAGAGTCCCCAGATCAAGAAGGTCATCTCGGTGGTCCAGAAGGTCGCCAAGAGCAACGCCGCCGTCCTCGTTCTGGGCGAGACCGGCACCGGCAAGGAGCTCATCGCCAGCGCCATCCACTTCAACAGCCTCCGCAAGAAGAACAACTTCGTGAAGGTCAACTGTGCCGCCCTTCAGGAAAACCTCCTCGAGAGCGAGCTCTTCGGGCACGAAAAGGGCGCTTTCACCGGCGCGGACAAACAGCGCATCGGCCGCTTCGAGCAGGCGAACTTCGGCACGATCTTCCTCGACGAGATCGCCGACATGAGCTCCTCCACCCAGGCCAAGGTCCTCCGTGTTCTGCAGGAGCAGGAATTCGAGCGTCTCGGCGGGACAAAGACGATCAAGGTCGATGTGAGGATCATCGCCGCTACGAACAAAGACCTGAAGGAGGCGATCGAACGGCGGAACTTCCGCGACGACCTCTATTACCGGCTCAATGTGGTGACCGTGTCGATCCCGCCGCTCCGGGAGCGCCACGAGGACATCGTCCCCCTGGCCATGTTCTTTCTCAGGAAGTTCTGCGGTGAGTTCACCAAAGATATACGGGCTTTTTCCGATTCAGCCCTGAAGCTCATCCATCAATATGACTGGCCCGGCAACATCAGGGAGCTGAAGAATGCGGTCGAGAGGTCGGTCCTGATGACCGACAGCGATGTGATCAGGCCGGATGACCTGGGTCTCAGCCCGGAGGAGGGCATGGGGGAGGAGAAGAGTCCGGTGCGCGTCATGTTCCCGCCGGGGGGGATCAATCTCGAGAATGTCGAGCGCAGCCTGGTGCTCGAGGCTCTGAAAAAGGCCAACTGGATCCAGAAAGACGCGGCGGCCCTGCTCGGGATAAGCCGCAGGGTCATGCTGTACAAGATCCAGAAGTACGGGATCAAGAATCCGAATTGGACGAAGAATCGGTAATAGGGCGGCCCGTGGCCGCCAGCATGATTCATCCGACAAGTGCCGACGGGTCCGGATCCGGGCACACGGAGAGCGCAACCACAGAATGAGCAATGACATTGCGGTGAGGGAAGTGGTGGACGGGGGCCGCACCGTCGAGCTGGTCAAGTCCATGTACGAGGTCCGGACCGATGACGGCAGGCCCCTGATCATCACCCATAAGCGGCCGAAGCGCGCTCGCCGGCACCGCAGGCCGGTCATGCTCGTACACGGCCTCGGCCAGAACCGGTACAGCTGGCACCTGTCCGGACGCAGCATGGAGAACTACCTCGTCTCTCACGGCTTCTCCACCTACAATGTCGAGCTCCGCGGCCACGGGCTGAGCCGGGCCGCAGGGAGCGAGGCCCCGGAGAACTTCGAGGCCTACGTGCGCTACGATCTGCCCGCCTGCGTGAAGTTCGCCAAGCGGCATTCAGAGGTCGACCGGATCTTCTACATCGGCCACAGCCTCGGCGGGATCATTTCCTACTGCTTTGGGCCGGAGAGCCAGGAGGACCTGGCCGGCATCGTCTCCATCGCCGGCCCCTTCACCTTTGGCATGGGAAATCCCGTCATGCGGCCCCTGGCGCTCCTGGGCAAGCTCTTCGGCGACCACACACCCATTCTCAAGATACTGCCCCACTACTTCTACGTGGACGTGATAGGACTGGCCGTCAAGGCGGGACTCTTCTACCTGGACAGCCAGAAGGGTATTTTCCCCATGCGGATGTGGGTGCCGGGCAGTACGAGGCGGGACATCCTGGAGGAGCGCATCCGGCTCGGATTCGACCGCACCAGCACGGCTGTGTTCAGCCTCCTCGTGCGGTGGGCGGCCACCGGAGAATTCATCAGCACGGACGAGAGCTTTGACTACAGCCTTGGAATCGAGAAGCTGGATGTTCCCATCCTCTTCCTCGTGGGTGACCAGGACGATGTGGTCCCGCCCCAGTCCGTGATCGAGGGCTACGAGCGGACTCGCAGCCGGGACAAGACCTTCAAGTTCTTCGGCCCGCCGGAGAATCGGGTCTCCTACGGTCACTGCGACCTCATCTGCGGCGATCACGCTCCCAGCGAAGTCTGGCCCTATATTCTCGACTGGCTCGAAGAGCGGGACGAACCGGCTCCCGGCAGGCTCCGCCCGAAAGGCCGTCGGGCCCCAAGCAAGCGATAGCCCGGCCGACCTCTTCGTTTTCCGTAGGGGCGCGATTCATCGCGCCCGGCTCTGGGTTTGATGAATCAAACCCCTACTTTCCCGAGAAGAAAGGAGCGACACAGCCATGTCCGGCCCACTTCATCCGTCCGACCGAGAGATGCTCGCCCAGATGAGCACAGACGAAGTCGAGGCCTTTCTCGACCTCCACATCCGAAACCTCTGGCGCGTGGACGGCCTGTACTTCCTGGGAATCGAGGAGCGTTTCGGAACCGAAGCCGCCACCGAGATCGACGCGGCCTGCTGGAAGACGATGGCCTCACTCGAGGCCAGGGCGCTCAAGAAGCTGTACGGCTACGGCGGGGTGGGTTCCCTCGCCGAGCTGATGGAGGCGCTGCAGCGCACCAGCTGGTCCCTCGACCAGAAGGACAAGGCGATCGAGGTGGGCGAGAAGGAGGCGGTCTACCGTGTGAGGCGGTGCGCGACCCAGGGGGCCCGCCTCAGGAAGGGGCTCTCCGAGTTCCCGTGCAAGCGCGTCCGCCACGGATACCTCGAGAACTTCGCCCGGGAGATCAACCCGGCGATTTCCATGACCTGCCGATTCTGCCCGCCCGACCCGCACCCTGAAGACGCGTGGTGCGAGTGGGTCTTCACGATCGAGGGGGATTGAACCCGATGTCCGATATGACTTCCGAATATTTTTATTTCCTCATAGACCAATCTCCCGACCTCATAACAGTCGTCGATCAGGATCTCCGATTCACAATCGTCAACCAGCGGGCAAAGGACCTCCTCGGATATGCGAAAGAGGAGATCATCGGCCAGCCGCTGCAGATAATCTATGAAGACGACCAGGAGCTGGAGAGGATCAAGGAGCTTGACAGTAGGCACGAGGGGCTGAGTGGATACCGCACGCGGATTCTGGACAAGAACGGAAATCGGATCCCCATCTCGATCTCTACGGTGAGCTTCTTTGATCCGGAGGGAAATTACAAAGGGGGCATGGCGGTGTTCCGGGACATCCGGAAAGAGCTGGAAGAGGAGCACAGGCACATCGATACGGAGAAGGCCGCCTCGGTGGGGCTGCTGGCGAGCTGCCTGACACACGAGCTGAACAATCTGCTGGGCGTGATCCGAGGGCATACAGAATACGCTCTGGCTGAGAAGGACGCGTCGATTACTGAAAGGTCGCTTCGAATCATTATAGAGACCGTGGACAGGGCATCGAGGCTGACCGGCAATCTCCTCGACTTCTCCGGAAAGATCGAGCCCTGTTGGGAGCGGGGGAGCATCAGTGAGGTGGTGGCCCGGACGATCGACCTGGTGGGTCTGGACCTTGCCAAAAAGAACATCGCCATCGACCGAAAGTTTTCCGTGGTGCCGGATATCGTGCTTGATGCGGCCCTGCTCCAGCAGACCTTTCTCGGTCTGATCCTGAATGCCATGCACTCCATGTCTCAGGCGGGGAGACTGGGTGTTGCGATAGATCAGGAGGGCGGCTGGGTTCGCGTCGAAATATCGGACACCGGCCGCGGAATATCACGTGAGGACCTGTCTATGATCTTTGTGCCCTTTTTCAGCACGAAGAGCCTTTCCGAGGACGGTCCGCCGGGTACCGGGCTGGGCCTCACCATCGCCAAGAACATCGTGGAGCTCCATCACGGCGCTATCCATGTCGAGAGTGAGATCGGAAAGGGGACGAGGATCATCATGCGTTTTCCGCTGTCCTCGCCCTTGACCGTCGATGCCCCCCCACCTCCCCGATCGGTCCGGAAAGCGGATGTCCACACGCCGGAAGTATCCGGGCCTCTCAGGATCCTGATCGTCGACGATGAGGAGAAACTCAGTAGCTTGATAAGCGATATCTACATAAAGGAAGGTCATCAGGTCCGGTGCGCCCCGGAGGGAGGGAAAGCACTCGAGCTACTTGACGAGCAGGATGCCGACCTCCTGTTAGTCGATTTCCTGATGCCCGGCATGAGCGGAATGGATTTCGTACGAGCGTTGCGCACCCGGGGAAAGATGAAATGCATCGTGCTGCTCACCGGCGGTATTCAGAAAGACCAGGAACAGGAGGTACTCGATCAGGGGATCTTCAGAATTCTGCGAAAGCCCTTCACTCTGAACGAGCTTCGTCGGATCATCCATGATTACAGGACCAAATGGCCCGGCCATGATGCTGATGAATAGCACTCTCTGCGCTCGGATTTATAATTGACATCAGCAGGAAGGTATGTTAAAAAAAAATACGATTATCGAGAGGGCCGTTAGCTCAACTGGCAGAGCAACTGACTCTTAATCAGTAGGTTCGGGGTTCGATCCCCTGACGGCCCATAAGATTTGTCGGTGAGTAATCGCCATCGGGCGGGAGGTTCTAACGGGGGCCCTCCCGCCTTCTTTTTTTTCTATTCTCTAATCAGGAGTTCCCACCGCTCAAAGACAGTCTTATCCAATGATTCCCGATAG
>CAZFWM010000429.1:0-6010 GCA_964522545.1 uncultured Thermodesulfobacteriota bacterium | reverse complement strand
GGGTAAGTTACCACGCCCTTCGATGGGGCGAGTTCCGAGTTTTGGGTTTCGTGTTTCGGGTTTTGACCCCACAGGGTCAGGGTTTCCCTGGCGGGTTGGCCTTGACGGGCGTGTAGCTGGGAGGCTTGGGCTGTGGGCGCTACAGCGTGGGCGCCGAGGAACTCAACCTTAAGCATGTGATCGGGGGCAGCCATGATCATCTCGCCAGGGCGGAAGCCCAACACGTGGCCGCCGGCGGTGAACTGCAGTAGTCCCCCGCTTCCGTAGGGGGGCGATGGTCCCCCGCTTCACCCTCCTCGCGTAGAAGCGGCGGACGCTCTCGACGAATGCCTCCAGGGCTTCGGGCCGACCGGACCGCAGGGTCACGCCGAAGCCCGAGCAGGCCAGCCACTGGGCGATCCCCATCCCCATGGTGCCTGCTCCGATTACGCCCGCCCGCGTGAGGGGCATGCTCACTCCCCCTCCCGGTAGGATGGTTTGGAGAGCGCGAGGCAGCAGTTGTGTCCCCCGAAGCCGAAGGAGGTGGAGATCGCCACCCGGGTCTTCTTCTCGCGGGCCTCGTTGGGCACATAGTCCAGGTCGCACTCCTCGTCCAGAAACTCGTAGTTGATGGTGGGGGTCAGCACGTCCCGAGAGAGCGTGAGAGCGGTCACGGCCGCCTCGATGGCGCCGGAGGCGCCGATGGTGTGGCCGATCATGGATTTCTGGGAGCTCACGGCCAGCCGGTATGCATGATCTCCGAAGACCTGCTTGATGGCCCCCGTCTCCAGAGAGTCATTGACCTTCGTGCTCGTCCCGTGGGCGCTGATGTAGTCGACCTCGTCTGGGGCGAACCGTGCCTCGGCGAGGGCCCTGCTCATGGTATCGGCCATTTTTTGGCCCTCCGGGTAAGGGCGGAGCAAGTGGTGGCCGTCGTTGGTCATGGAGCTCCCGCAGACCCGGGCGTAGGGGTTGGCGCCCCGCTTCCGGCTGTGCTCTTCGGACTCGAGGACCAACATGCCGGCCCCGTCCCCCAGCACGAACCCATCGCGCTCCCTGTCGAAAGGACGGCTCGCCCGCTCCGGGTCATCGTTCCGCTCGGAAAGGGCGTGCAGATTGCCGAATCCCTTGAGGCTCATCCTGAAGACATTGATGTCCATTCCGCCCGTAATGACCACATCCACCCGCCCGGCGCGGATCAGGTCGACGGCACTGGCGATGGCCGTGGCCCCTGACGCGCACGAAGTGGAGACCGTGTACGTGGGCCCCTCGATACCGTAGTGGATGGAGAGGATCGCACAGGGTGCGTTGGGCATGTACTTGAGCACGGCCAGGTTTTCGAGACGCTTGATGCCCCGGAGCAGGTGTCCATCCCCTTTTTCCATGATCTGGGACTCGACATAGTGCATCCCTCCACCGCCCGTTCCGATACAGATGCCCACCCGGGTGGGATCATCCCAATCGCCGCTCAGGCCACTGTCCTCCATGGCGAGGTGGGCGCTGAGAAGCATGAGCTGGGAAAAGGCCGCCATGCGCCTTCGCTGGGTCCCTGAAAATATCTTCTCCATATGTTCCTGGAAACTCTCGTGGACCTGCGCCGCAAAATGAACAGAATATTCCGAGGTATCGAAACCCTTTATCTCCCGCACTCCCGACCGGCCCGCACACATATTTTCCCAGTTCTTCTCCTTGCCAACCCCGAGTGCGGTAACCAGCCCGATTCCGGTAATGTACACATTACTATTCTTCATATTTCCTCATCCATGTTTTCCAAATTCCTGGGGATGAATCGATTTTTTCTTATTCAGGATAATATGATAAGAATATCAAAGAAAAATATAGTGTGCAATAAAGTCTATCATGGATTCCTTCTTCATTCGTCATTTCGACAGTCATCTGTCATTTCGACCGCAGGGAGAAATCTTATCTTTCCAGATTGTGTCCTCGGATTGAAAAAATAAAGGAGACAAACATGTACATCGGTCGCAAGCCAAAAGACGAGATCATCAAAGACTTCGCCGACCACGTCTCGTGGGGCAAGGTCGAGGTCTTCCGGAACGCGGGACTCGACTTCGTGCCCGGGAGACGCGAGGGGTGCTTCATCTGGGACCTGGACGGCGAGACCCGACTCCTCGACTGCCGCTCGAGCGGCGGGGTTTTCAACCTGGGACACCGGCCGGCCGCCACGACCGAGGCCCTAAAGCGGGCCCTGGAGGAGCTCGACAACGGCGACCACCTCCTGCTGAGCGAGCACCGGGCCGCCCTGGCCGCCCGGCTCGCCGACCTGCTCCCCGGCCGCCTCACCTACACGATCTTCAGCGCGGGCGGGGGCGAGGCCGTGGATCTCGCCATCAAGATCGCCCGGGGGCACACCAAGCGCACCCGAGTCGTGTCGACCGGAGGGGGTTATCACGGGGTGACCGGGCTCGCCCTCTCGGCGGGCGACCCGAGGTGGAAAGAGAAATTCGGCCCCCTCGTCCCGGGGTTCGAGCAGGTCCCCTTCGGCGACCTGGCCGCCCTGGAACGGGCCGTGGACGAGGAGACGGCGGCCGTGATCCTCGAGACGATCCCGGCCACGGCGGGCATGCTGATCCCCCCGCCCGACTACTTCCCGGCCCTGCGCAGGCTCTGCGACGAGCACGGGGCCCTCTGGATCGACGACGAGGTGCAAACCGGCCTCGGCCGGACCGGACGGCTCTGGGCCACAGAGGAGCACGGCGTCGCCCCGGACATCATGGTCCTCGGCAAGGGGCTGGGCGGCGGAGTTTACCCGATGGCGGCCACCTGCATCAGCGGAGCGCTGGAGCGGTTCTTCCGGGACGACCCCTTCCTGCACATATCCACCGGGGGCGGGACCGATCTCGGGTGCGCGGTCACCATGGCCATGCTCGACGAAATCACCCGGCCTGGATTCCTAGAGCACGTAAACGAAATGGGTGAGCTCTTCGCCGAGGGGCTAGAAGACCTCGGCCGCCGCTTCCCGGATGTTCAGGTCGCGGTCAGGCGGCGCGGCCTCATGATCGGCATAGAAACCGCCGGGGAGATGATGGGCATGTTTATGAGCATACAGCTGGCGCGAAACGGGGTGCTCGCCCTCTTCGCCGAGAATCACAAGAGCACGGTGCAGATCATGCCGCCCCTCGTGATCCGCCCCGACGAAATCAGCCTCGTCCTGGAGGCCCTGGAGGTGTCGTATGAGGAGTTGCGCGGGTGAGCGTCCCTGAAAAAATGAGCGCACTCACCCTGGCCTTCTTTACCGAGCTCGACCGGCTCTATGTTACCAAGCGCAAGGGATTGCGCCTTTTAAAACCGAAAGATTCCCGTCAATTGAGCCTATCTGAGGCCGATCTTTCGCTCTGGTCGTCCATCGAAAGCGGGAACAGGTACCTTCTCGAAATAAGCGTTGAGGCATTGGATCGCTGGCTCGACCGCTACGTACGGAATCCCAGAGCCTCTCGCCACCTGCGTATTCTCTTCCACGGCCCCGGATCGGGGAAGACCGGCTCCTTGGCCGGGACGTCCCGGGCCGAGAACCGTTTCCTCGAACACTGCCTCCCCCTGGCCCGATCCCTCTCGGAACGCGATGCCATCGCCTCGGATATCGACCAGGCCACCCGAGCGAGGGTTGAAGCGTGTCAGGAAGGGCTGGCCGATTTTCGCTCCACCCTGTCCGAGGACGTGGCCTTGTACCGGCGATTCTCGAAGGGCTTGGCCGGGCGTTGCCGAGAGCGCCTCGCCGTCAACGTCCTCGGCACCGGGGAGGTCACCACCACCCTCGAGCTCACAGGCAATCCCCTTCTCGCCCGGCCCCACCCGGAGCGCCCGGGCCGCCTGATCACCTACGCATACAAAAAGATGCCCCCCTTCCTGTCCCGGAAAGAAGTGGACCAATACATCCCGCTCTACCATGAGTACCACGAGCTCATCGCCGGCACGCTCGGAATCGGGGTCCCCCTGTATGAGGCCCGGGTCCTCCGGGCCTCGGGCGGCGGATATCAGGTCTACGATCTCCAGGAGCGGCTCCCCCCCGAGTCGATCGGCTCTCGCGTGATCGACAGCGTCTCGGCCCCCGAATGCCACACGCTGTTCAGAATGATCCTGGATGAGCTTCGCAAGGTCTTTGCATACAACAGGGAGGGCGGCGAACCTCAGATCGGCTTCGACGGGCAGATCCCGAACTGGGCCGTGGCCGGCTATGATCCGTCGAGGCCGGCCGTCTCCGGCAGGGAGCAGCTCCTCTACATCGACACCACCACCCCCCTGCTCAGGCGCAACGGCGTGGAGCAGCTCGACGCCGAGATCTTCATCCGGCCGCTGCCCCGGTTCAGCCGCTCCTTCATCCGACGCTACGTGCTCCAGGGAGTGCTCGACCGCTACTACACACCCCGCCTGATCGTGCTGGACCTCATCTCGAACTGCATCCATTACGGCCGTCGTGACATCGTGCCCCGGCTGGTGGAGATCGCCAACGCCTTTTTTCTCGGGGAGCCGGGCGGGGACGGCTTCAGGCCATACTCGGTCGGGGAAATCCAGCGCTACTACCTCAAGGACCGCCTCATCTGGATCTTCTTCCAGGCATCCAGACGACTGGCGAAGCGGCTGGATCTGTAGCCTTCACGATCGAAAAACTTTTCAATTTTCAGTCGGTCGCATCTCAGATATTTCAAACATTACATAAAAAAAATTCACCACAGAGGACACAGAGAGCACAGAGAAAAGAAAAGCTTGTTTTAATTCTCTCTCTGTGACCTCTGTGTCCTCTGTGGTTGAAAAATCTTTTTTCCAAGTAATCGAGTTGATACGATCCGGGGCTTCTGGTACCTTGAAAAGCCGGATTTATCAGATGTGTCACTTCGACCACTGCGCCTTGTCATTTCGACCGCAGGGAGAAATCTTATCTTTTCAAAACGGTCCACAAGGAAAGATTTCTCGCTTCGCTCGAAATGACAGGGGTGGTGTCGAAATGACAGGGACGGCTATTGACAGGGCCGACCGAATGAATGGCCTCGGGGCAGAGATGGAAAAGGTAAAAGACGCCATCGCCGACACCGGACACCCGGTGCTCAGGAGGGCCTTCGAGCTCAAGGCCCTCAAGGGCATGGATACCGATGGCCGGCTCCTCCTCGAGGGGCTGCGCCTCACCTACGGGGCCATGCGGGCCGAAGTCCCCTTCGAGCAGATCCTCTACGCACCCGAATTCTTCCTGGACGACCGCTGCTTCGAGCTCGTCGACACCCTTCGCTCCAAGGGAGTGGATACGGTGCGCCTGGCCCGCCGCCTCTTCAGCAAATTCTCCTACAAGGCCGAGGGTGTCCTGGGGATCGTCCGCTACGTGGCGCCCCGCCTAGAAGAGATCCGCCTGGAGAAGAACTCCCTGGTCATGGTCCTCGACGAGCTGAGCGATCCCGGAAACATGGGCGGCATCATACGCACGGCCAACGCCCTCCGGGTAAGCCTGGTCATCGTCACGGGGCCGGAGAAGAAGCTGTATCACCCGAAGTGCCTGCGGGCCACCATGGGCGGCATCTTTCACACGCCCACCGTCATTTCAAACCGCGATGCCGCAATCGACTTCGCCCGTGACCGGGGGCTGCCGATCTACACGCTCACGCCGGACGGAGAGGTCTCGATCTATGACCTCCCCCTGCACGATGAATTCCTCCTGGTAGTGGGAAACGAGAAATACGGGGTCCACCGCCGGTGGAAGGCGGCGCAGACTTCGGCCGGATTCGTCCCGATGGAGGGCTTCGTCGACTCTCTCAACGCGACCACATCCGCATCGGTAGTCCTGTACGAGGCCTACCGCCAGCGAATGAAAAACTGATCTGTGTATGAATAGGAAAAGGGAAAAGTGGAAAAGGTATAATTTGTATAGGATGTCATCTATGACAGTCTCGAAAAAAAAGTCGGATTGATCGGACATGTCGTTTCGGCCACCGCTTTTTGTCATTTCGACCGCAGGGAGAAATCTTTAATATTCAGCAATTTTTCAGTCAATTTTGAATATACGCTTTCCACTGGTGACGGTCAA
>CAZFWM010000428.1:0-6015 GCA_964522545.1 uncultured Thermodesulfobacteriota bacterium | reverse complement strand
TCGTTGGAGTGTAATTCATTTCTGAATTGAGACATTCATTCAGAAGCAGGTCGGGAGTTTGAGCAGTTTTGCGAGCATACGAAACCAGTGCCATTGTATCGCAGAGACTTTGTGCTATTTCAGAAGTTCAGAGTCCATATTTATACCCATAAAGGGACATGGGTGACAGGGAATGCAATGAAGTGTGCCGAAGATGCCCAATCATTATACGTTGAAGCTGACGAGCAAATCGAGGGTGGCACATCCGGTGGGCCAATTATTGATGATTCGGGTGATCTAGTTGGCATCGTTTCGAATTTCAGCTTAATCGCTAAAGTGCAGAACAGGTCTTACGGATCATCTCCTCGCCCTCACTTAGCGTTGCCAGTCTGGGTGTGCCGCCGGATCTTTGGCGGTTGTTTAGAGGATGATCGCGACGACTAACAGGCTGCCTCAGGCGACGCATAACAGCTCTCCCCCTGAGCCGGAACGTTTGGTGCGAGGATTATAAGAATGTGCGAACTTCTCGGATTGGCGTTCAATGAGCCCGTAACTGCGGGCATCTCGTTCCGCGGTTTTCGGCATCGTAGCGCGAGTAATTCCCATGGCTGGGGTTTGGCTTGGTTCGAGGATGGTCGGGCATCCATCCAGAAGGAGGCAGCACCTGCCATTGAGAGCAAGGCTGCTTTAAACGCGCAGACGGACACAAGCATCTCAAGCAGCATTTTTATCGGGCACGTACGCTACGCCACTTGCGGTCTTAAAAGCAGACCGAATACACATCCGTTTCATCAGATTGTTCACGGTAGGAGTATCGTTTTTGCTCACAACGGCACGCTTTCCGGCTTGCCCCAACAAAATCACTTTAGACTCAACGGTGAGACCGATTCGGAGCAAGCATTTTGTGTGTTCCTTTCATGGATGAAGGAGGAAGAGGTTCCGTTTTCTAACTATGCTTGGATTGAGGATCGCCTTCGCCGGATGAATCGTCTTGGCCATATGAACTTGTTGTTCTCGAACGGAAGTGAGCTTTTCTCCTATCACGACATGAACGGATACAAAGGCCTTCATCTCACCTGTCGAGAGGCGCCCTTTCCGTCGATAAATCTCCAGGACGAAGATTGGACCGTTGACCTTGCGGAGGAGAAGAAGCCCTCTGAGCGAGGTTTCATAATAGCTACCAAGCCACTTACGGACGAGGCTTGGACAGAATTGGAGAGGGGGCGCCTTCTTGTAATCCAGAGGGGAAGGGCAGTATACGGTGATCCTCGCGTCTAATACGCTACACCAGACACGCTGTAGCGTGCCGGTGTGCGTGGTCGTAAGCCGCAGATCGAGTCGATAAGGGAGGAAAAACAATGAATCAAAGAAATGCAATAATCCGTAATGAAAATTTTAGGAACCATCTGTCTCCCGTTCTACACGAGTGGATGAATATCATAGATTCATTTACAAATGACTACGACAATGAAGACGCTCTTTATTGGTATAATGAGCGCGCAACGCTGAGCACTTTTGCCTCGGCAATTTCACGCGTTCATAAAGACAGCCATGTTTTAGAAGAATACCGTACTGATAAAAAAGACGATGAGCATGGAAAGTGGAACGGCCGGGCGGATCTTTTCTTCGTGATTAAAAGAACAGAATATGTTGCTGAAGCAAAACAATTATGGGTATCAATATCGTGTAGAGCTAAGAAGAATGTTCAAAAAATGAAAGACTCGCTAAAACTTGCAAGAAAGGAAGTCGTTTCATCCACAGATATTGTAAAATATAAACTTGGAATTATCTTCGTTGTTCCCCTGTTGCCAATATCAGAACTCGATTCGCTTGAGGAACGAAAAGAAGAATTTATTCGCCAAGTTAATGAAGTCGATTACGGAGCCATGGCCTATACTTTTCCAAGCGATTGCTTAGCAAAAGGCAAGAAATATTTTTATCCTGGAGTTGCTTGTTGTATTCGCGTACCAAAAAGGAAATGAGATAAGTTAAATTAACAAGAGGCTGTTAAAATGTAGTCTTCACTAGGTTCAGCCACAGAGCCATAGGGTATTAGATCTCCCGACGACAGAGGAGACACATGAAACAAGTTCAACTCAACTGGATCGCGAACTTCATCTGGGGCATCGCCGACGATGTGCTGCGTGACCTCTACGTCCGCGGCAAGTACCGCGATGTGATCTTGCCGATGACGGTGTTAAGGAGGCTTGACGCGGTGCTTGAGTCGACCAAGCAGGCTGTCCTCGACATGAAGGTCTCGCTCGACCAGGCGAAGATTGTCCATCAGGATCCAGCCTTGCGACAAGCGTCTGGTCAGGCCTTCTACAACACGTCGAAGTTTACCCTGCGCGACCTCAAGGCCCGCTCCAGCCAGCAACAGCTCAAGGCCGACTTCGAGGCCTATCTCGACGGTTTCTCACCCAACGTGCAGGACATCCTCGACAACTTCGAGTTCCGCAACCAGATCCCGCGACTCTCCAAGGCCGATGCGCTCGGTACGTTGATCGAGAAGCTCACCTCGCCCGAGATTAACCTCAGCCCGCAGCCCGTGCTCGACAGCAACGGCTCGACCAGGCTCCCCGGCCTTGACAACCACGGCATGGGCACGATCTTTGAAGAACTGGTGCGCCGATTCAACGAGGAGAATAACGAGGAGGCAGGCGAGCACTGGACTCCACGCGACGCCGTGAAGCTTATGGCGAAGCTAATCTTTCTCCCCGTTGCTGATAAGATAGAATCAGGCACCTATCTGCTGTACGACGGCGCCTGCGGCACCGGCGGCATGCTGACCGTGGCCGAGGAGACGCTCCAGCAGGTAGCCGGAGAGCACGGCAAGGAGGTAGCCACCCACCTCTACGGCCAGGAGATCAACGCCGAGACCTACGCCATCTGCAAGGCCGACCTCCTTCTCAAGGGCGAAGGCGACGCGGCGGACAACATCATCGGAGGCCCCGAATACTCCACCCTTTCCAACGACGCCTTCCCGTCCCGTGAGTTCGACTTCATGCTCTCCAATCCGCCCTACGGAAAAAGCTGGAAGAGCGACCTGGAACGCATGGGCGGCAAGAAGGAGATGCGCGACCACCGATTCATGATCGAGCATGGAGGCGACCCCGAGTACTCGTTGGTCACCCGCTCGAGCGATGGCCAGATGCTGTTTTTGGCCAACAAGCTCTCCAAGATGAAGCAGGGCACGAAGCTCGGCAGCCGCATCGCCGAGGTGCACAACGGCAGCTCGCTTTTTACCGGCGACGCCGGCCAGGGGGAGAGCAATATCCGCCGCTGGATCATCGAGAACGATTGGCTCGAGGCTATCGTCGCCCTACCGCTCAACATGTTCTACAACACCGGGATCGCCACCTACATCTGGGTGCTCACCAACCGCAAGCCCGGGCATCGCAAGGGCAAGGTTCAGCTGATCGACGCTACGCAGTGGTTCAAACCGCTGCGCAAGAACCTCGGCAAGAAAAACTGCGAGTTGGGCGAGGCGGACATCGCCCGCATTTGCGACACATTCCTCGCCTTCGAGGAGACTGAGCAGAGCAAGATCTTCGACAATGCTGCCTTCGGCTACTGGAAGGTCACCGTTGATCGCCCGCTGAGGCTGGTGGGCACCGACCCGAACCGCGTCTACAAGGCCGCTGAGATCAAGAAACTCAAAGAAGCAGGCGCACGCAACGAGGAAGGCCCGCCGGTGATCAAGAAGATCCACAAAAAGGGGGTCGAGCCCGATCCGCTGCGCGGCATCTTCGAGACCACCATCGGCGGCAAGCCCTCCGTGGTCGAATACGAGCCCGACACCGACCTGCGCGACACCGAGCAGATCCCGCTCACAGATGAGGGCGGCGTCGAGGCCTTCCTCGAGCGCGAGGTCCTGCCCCACGCCCCCGACGCCTGGATCGTGGAAGGCAGCGTCAAGACCGGCTACGAGATTAGCTTCACCCGCTACTTCTACAAGCCCCAGCCCATGCGTTCTCTGGAGGAGATCCGCGCCGACATCCTGGCGTTGGAGAAGGAGACCGAGGGGCTTTTGGGGGAGATCATTGGGGAGGAATGCCGATGAAAGCCACCGAAGCCAAATTGCTTGATTTCCTCAAGAGGTCGCCGCAGTTCATCATTCCCATCTACCAGCGAACCTACTCCTGGACGGAGTCGCAATGCCGGCAACTCTGGGAGGACATCCTCCGAGCAGGCGGCAACGACGAGATCTCCGCTCACTTCGTCGGCTCCATCGTCTACATCGAAAAGGGGCTCTATCAAGTTTCCAGCCAGTCCCCGCTGCTTGTTATAGACGGGCAGCAGCGGCTCACGACCGTGTCTCTCATCATCGAGGCGCTCGCCCGTCATCTTGGAAACTCCGAACCATTCGATGGCTTTTCCGCCAAAAAACTCCGGAGCTACTACCTGCTCAACACGCTGGAAGATGACGAACGTCGCTACAAGTTGCTGCTCACCCAGACCGATAAGCAAAGCCTGCTATCGATCATGGACCAGAAGTCGCTCCCCGCCGAGCACTCCTTGCGCCTCAAAGAGATTTTCGACTATTTCGAGAATCAGGTGAAGGAGCTCGGAGATGACCTCACCCCCCTCTGTAAGGGGCTGGCCAAGCTTATGGTCGTGGACATCTCGCTTAGCCGCAATCAGGATAATCCACAGCTGATCTTCGAAAGCATGAACTCCACCGGGCTTGAGCTCAGTCAAGCCGATCTGATTCGGAACTTCATTCTGATGGGGCTTGAGCCGGCCCATCAAACACGGCTCTACACTGATCACTGGCGTCCCATGGAAGTGGCATTCGGCCAGGAAGCCTACGGTGCGCAGTTTGACGGTTTCATGCGCCACTACCTCACCCTCAAGACCGGTGAGATCCCAAACGTTCGAAAAGTCTATGAGGCTTTTAAGGCCCATGCCCGCGACCTGCAAATCGCATCAGCGGGCGTTGATGCTCTTGTTGCTGACCTCCACGCATTCGCCGGTCATTATTGCGCCATGGCCTTAGGGCAGGAGTCCGCCCCGCGCCTCGATTCCGCCTTCCGCGATCTGCGCGAGTTGAAGGTGGATGTCGCCTATCCCCTTCTGCTCGAGTTGTACCAAGACTATTCGAGTGGAGTGTTGGCTGCCAAAGAGCTTGAGCAGGCCGTGATACTGATTGAGAGCTACGTCTTCCGCCGGGCCGTTTGCGCCATCCCTACAAATTCGCTCAACAAGACCTTCTCCACCTTTGGCCGGGCTCTTAAGAAGGATCGCTACCTGGAGAGCATCCTCGCCCACTTCCTGCTCCTGCCTTCCTACCGGAGGTTTCCGGGCGACGAAGAGTTCCGCCGAGAAATCAAGGTGCGGGATCTCTACAACTTCCGCAGCCGTAGCTACTGGCTGCGCAGGCTCGAAAACCATGACCGCAAGGAACGAGTGCCCGTCGATGAATATACCATCGAGCACATCCTTCCGCAGAACGAGCACCTCTCGCAGCAATGGCGGGATGCGCTCGGACCCGAGTGGAAGCGGGTGCAGGAGACCTGGCTGCATACCCTAGGCAATCTGACTCTGACCGGATACAACGCCGAGTACAGTGACCGCCCTTTTTCGGAGAAACGCGACATGGACGGAGGGTTCAGGGAGAGCCCGCTCCGGGTCAACGAAGGCCTGGGAATACTGGACACATGGGATGAGGCGGCGATTCAGGCCCGCGCCGACCGCCTCGCCCGAAAGGCAGCTGGCATCTGGCGGGCCCCGGTTCTATCTGACGACGTGCTCGATGCCTACCGGCCCAAAGCGGATAAGAGGCCGGAGGCGTACACCGTCGAGGACCATCCTCATCTCGCTGAGGGAAGCTCCATGCGACCCCTCTTCGACAGATTCCGCAAGGAAGTGCTGGCCATTGACCCATGCGTCTCTGAGGAGTTCCTCAAGCTCTACGTCGCCTACAAGGCCGAGACTAATTTTGTCGATGTGGTGCCTCAGGCCAAGCGGCTGCGCCTGTCGCTGAATTTGCAGTTTCACGAACTCCACGATCCACGGGGGCTGGCTAAGGATGTG
>CAZFWM010000427.1:0-6049 GCA_964522545.1 uncultured Thermodesulfobacteriota bacterium | reverse complement strand
TCGCAATCTTCGACTTCGCTTCGCTCGCAACGTCCTCAAGGTGCTCAATTGTCGATTTTATAATTTCCTATGCATTAAAAAAACTTTGTGATCTTTGCGGCTTAGTGTGAGAAAAAATAGATTGCGGCTCGGCCGCGCCAGTGTTTAGACGAAGGAGTGAGACATGGCTGACGTCAAATCCTATCACAGCATCTGCCGATGGACCTTCAACGCCGGCAAAGGGGGGTTTACGCCCGCCCACATGAGGCCGGCCTGGAGCCCGTCCCAGCTCGACACGGTGGGCATGATCAGGCTTGTCAAAGATGCGATAGCGCCCCGGCTCCCCGATCACGTTGAATTGGGAATCGAGCTCCATTACGACACGGAGGTCGATGAAAAAACGGCCCCGGAGATCGCCGATGCCCTGGTCGATGCGGGACTCGTGCTGGCCATGATCACGCCCGGCGCCCACAGCCACTTCGGATACGGTGGCATTGCATCACTCGACCCGGATGAGAGAAGCCGTGCGGAAGAGCTTGGAGCAAAGACCGTGGATATTGCCTATGGTCCTCTGAAAAAGGCATGGCACTCAGAGCCCGAAAAGGCCCCCACCTTGGTCCTGTGGAACGGCTCATTCGGATACGACCTGGCCTCTGTAGGGCTCAGGAGGATGTACCGGAACCTCAAAGAGAGCGTGGCCGGCCTCTGCCGGCACGAAGAGAAGGCCGGTGGAAAACTCTACATCGGGATCGAGCCGAAGCCGAACGAGGGCCACCCTGCAATGCTGCTGCCCACGGTCGCGAGCGCACTGCTCTTCTGGAGGAAGCTCGAAGAGGAATTCGGGATCTCACGGATGAAAAAAGGGATCAACAAGGAGTTCGGTCATTCCGAGATGATTGGGCTCGATCCCCTGTACGATACGGTGGAAGAGCTGGACGATCAGGCCATGGTGCACATGCATTTGAACAGCCAGGGCTACAGTGACGGCCTAATCCTCGGAGGGCCCGGAAAATTCGATATCGATCATGGTGTGCGCATCAACGGCGTGAACATCGCCATGGCCGGCCTCATCCAGGATGCCGGGTACCGCCGATGGAAAGGCCACGACATGCAGACTCGGGCCTACGACAATGAAGAGCAGGGAGTGGATCGAGTGGTCCGAAGCGTGCTGAGCTGGGAGGCCTGCGAAAAAGCGGCCCGGGATCTCGATGCGGATCAGTTGCTGGCTTATCTTATAAAGCGGGAAACCGCCAGAGCGGAAGATATGATGAGAGCGGCCGCTGTCGAGGCACACCGACACTTTGGTGAAATATGCGGATGATTCTATCCAGGCAGTCGCCGACCGGCCGCTCGCGCTATCATACGAAGACGCTCCCTCCACGGGCCTGAACGACGATCTTCGATCCGCGAATCTTCATGGATTCAGCAGCTCCCGGGCCCCGGACCGGATATGTTCCGCGATCCGGTCGGCCAGCGCCATGATGGTGATGTACGGATTGACCTCGGAGCATCTCGGAAAGATGCTCGCGTCGGCCACATAGAGCCAGGGCAGACCGTGCACCTGTCCCCACGAATCGGTCACGGACGAGTCGATCTCTTCGCCCATCCTGCACCCCCCCATGACGTGGGCGCTGGCAAGAGAGACCTTGCCCGCCTTTAGCCTGTCGCGGGACATCAGCGTTTCGAGCCTGTCCTGCTCCGCATCTTCGATGAAGAACTTCTTGCCTGCCGGTGCGTGCACCCGCTTGGCCCCGGAAGCGAACAGAATGCGCGCCGTGACGATCATCGATTCGAACAGCGCGTCCATCACCTCTGTTGAAACCTTGTAGTCCACGACCGGCCCGCCCCTGCGATCGATGGTTATACAGTTTTCGGCCTTTGGCTCGTCAAAGGCGAGGACGATGATCATCTGCAGCCGGTCCATGTGCGCCATCATGGCGCTGTGATCAGCTCCGAATCCGGCAAGGCTCTTGGCCGTGGTAAAAGGGAAATACATACAGGTCTCGAGGATGAAACGTTTGCTCTTTACAAAATGATCGCAGTAATAGCTTTTCGGGTGCCCGTAGAAGTTCGTGATCGGACGATCGTGCTGCCCGGCCAGGATCAGCGCCGGATGCAGCGTAACGTAGCGCCCGAGGGCGGGGAGCTTCACCGGCAGCCTGGAGCGCAACAGCAATGCCGGTGTGTGGACTGCGCCTGCACATACGATGATGAGCTTCGCTCTAATTTTGTACGGGCCCGGCTCCCAGAGCGAGGCCTGCCCAAACCCGGAATCCTCTACAACGGCAAAACAGGCCCGGTCCTCGATCCGCTCGACCCTACAGTTGGTCACGACCTGGACACCGTTCTTTTCAGCTTCAGGGAGCTGCACGATGTGGGTGCCCATTTTGGCTCCGCTGGGGCAGCCGAGATTGCACAGACCCGCCCCCTGGCAGCCCTTGACGTTCACCGGAAACTGCTCGACCCGGAGGCCGAGCTTCTTACACGCCTCGTAGAACAGCCGGTTGTTCTCGTTGATGAGCTCCGGCTCCATGAGATGGACATTGTTCTCCTCGAAATATTTTTCGCAGCGTCGCTTGATGTCCTCGTATCCGAGACCTTTGATGCGCCATCCTTCGAGCACATCCTCCGGGATGATCAGTGACGTTCCGGTATAGACCACCGTGGATCCCCCGTACGCCTTGCCCATAGAGATCGTGATGCCGCGATCCTTGGTGAAAACACCCCCTCCGTCGAAATAGAGACGATTGACCATCTCCAGCTCTCGCCCGGTGTACTCCTGCTCCTCGATCTTCGCCCCCCACTCGAGCACGGCTATTTTGATACCCTGCCGGCACAGCGGTGAAAGCTCCCTGGCCATCACACCGCCCGAAGCGCCTGAGCCGATGATCACGATGTCGAATTCTTTTTCAACCATGAAGTCTCTCGTTACCGTTCAGCGATGGGGTGTAGTGGATCCGCTCCCACCGCTGGGGATTGCCATAGTACCCCATAAAGATCAATGTCTTGAGCCCCCACATGCCTGCACCCAGACGAGGGACCGAACTCTCTTGAAATTCAGTGAGCATCTTGTCCTGGAGATCGGGTGAAAGGCGCTCAAGCGTCTTCCCATGGCGCAGCATGGAGGACCAACGGATCATGGTGAGGAAGAGCTTGAATTGAAAGCGGACGGCCGGCTCGCGAAGGGCCAGGGCATCATCGATGATCTGCACCAATTCCTGTTGTTCCCGCCCGTCGAGGGCGCTCACCTCGGGTACGACACGACAGGCAAGTGTCAAAATGAAAGTTGCTTTTTTCTGGGACAGAACCTTGTACTTCGTGAGCACCTCGACCCCTTTCATTTGAAACGTGCGTCTGATGGAACATCAGCGACCACCACCCGCAAGGTGGTGGTCGCTGATCCGTTTGGAGAATTTCGTCTCTCGGAATTCATGGGGATTGAATAGAATAATGGTACCTCACTGGCTATTAGACATTCCTTCACTTTCTCTCTTTTCTCTATCTCTATTCCCTTCAGACGTTGATCGGAGTCGAAATTCTCCATTGATTAAATTCGAGCTAATCCACCGGCTGTTAGCCGGTGGATTAGCTCGAATTTAATTCTGCACAAAATCAGAGAGAAAATCCATGATCTCCCGCAGAAATTTCAGCCGGGCATAGAGACACGATTTTATTTTACATTGGCTTTTTTCCGACTTTTTTGGTATAATAGATTTTGTTCATTCACTATTGCACACTCGCTTTTACATTGAAAAAGGAAAGGATCATGAATTCAACGAAACGTTCCCTGACAAAACTGGCCCCGGCAGGAACAAAGGGCATTCTGGCACTCATTATTCTTCTTATTGTCGCACCGATGATTTCCTCCTGTCGCTACGACATAAAGATCTTATCCTATAATCCGGGAAAGGCTTTAAATGGGCTTACTTTGTTTAGTCCTTACATGACCAATACTTTATGTTTGGTGAATATGAATGGACGTATCATAAGCGAATTCCCGCTACTCGATTCTCGTATTGATGTCGAATTCGAGTTCACAGAGGACGGGAGCCTACTCGTCATGGGGGCTGACAGAATATATCAAATCGGAGCGTCGGACTCGATCGATAGGCTCATCCCTGCGCCGAAGTGCCACCACTCCTTCTCACAGATGCCCAATGGACACTTAATGTACATCTTCCACTACCAACTGGAAGTCGAGGGATGGGACAACACCTTCCGTGCCGACGGTATCCGCGAAGTCGACCCTGCGACCGGTGAGGTCGTGTGGGAATGGAAAACCGGCGATCACCTCTCTACGGATGATTACTGTCCCTATCACCTCATATCGGGTCATCTTCATCCTTTCCAAGAAGGGTATGACTGGACCCACGCCAATTCGGTCCTTTACAGACCGGCTGAGAGGGCGGTCTATCTGAACATGCGGCACCTTGACCGGATTGTGAAGATCGACTACCCGTCGGGCGAGATCGTCTGGTCCATGGGCAGTGGAGGGGACTTCGGCGAGGGCCTCTTCTCCCACGGACACGACCCGCAGTTTCTGTGGAACGGCAACATCCTTCTTTACGATAATGGGAACCACAAACTTCCGGTCGAGTACAGCCGGGCCCTCGAAATTGCCTTTGATGCTGATCAGGGCTGGGCCGTAGGCGTCTGGCAATGGCCTTCCAGGCCCTTGTTCTTTGACCATTCCATGGGCGATGCCAACCGTCTCCCGAACGGGAATACCCTAATCACTTCGCCCCATCACGGAAGCATCTATGAGGTCACGCGAAGGCAAGAGGTCGTCTGGGCTCTTTACCTGGACCCCTTAACGTCGCCCTTCCTTCAGCCAACTCTGTATAAGGCCGAAAGATATCCGTTTGATTAGTTCAGCACCAACGTTTCACTTCGAAGCCAACTCTATTTTATAATTATCCCGAAAAATGCAGTAGGCGCCGTAACGAGGCGCAGAAAACCTTAGCGAAACGCGAAGTTGGAGCTATTTTGGCCCGGAGGCGTAGCTGAAAACTACGTCGAGGACCAAAATCGTGAAACAAGCGTTGCAGCAAGGTTTTCCATGCCGCAGGTGCCTACTGCATTTTTTCGGGATTATGCCAAGAACCCTACTGACAAGTTTGTAGGTTTCCTGGCATACTTTTTATAAACCCTAACGCGGTCGGGCCGCAACCAAAAAGATGTGTAAGCAAGGGGTAGATCGATGTGTGGAATCGCGGGGGCACTTCACCTCCACAGCAAAAAGCCGGTAAACCAGGATCTCCTCAGATCCATGGTGGCCATGATCCGCCACCGGGGCCCTGATGAGTTCGGCCTCTACCAGGGCCGCGGGGTGGGCCTCGGAAGTGCACGGCTGAGCATCATCGACATCGACGGGGGCCAGCAACCGATCTCCAATGAGGCACGAACTCTTTGGATCGTCTTCAACGGCGAGATCTTCAATTACGTCGAACTTCGAGAACGCCTTCAGGGCTCCGGCCACCGCTTCTCGACGACCACCGACACCGAGGTCATCGTCCATCTTTACGAGGAATACGGCGAGGAGTGTCTCGAGCACCTCAACGGGCAGTTCGCCTTTGCCCTCTGGGACAGCCGGACCGAGACCCTGTTCATGGCGAGAGACCGGCTCGGCATCCGCCCCCTCTTTTATACGATCGCCGACGGTACCCTCTACTTCGCCTCCGAAATCAAGGCCCTCCTCGTGGCCCCGGAAATTCAGGCCTCCCTCGATCCGCAGGCTCTGGCCCAGATCTTCACCTTCTGGTCCCCTTCGCCGTCCAAGACGATCTTCAGAGGAATCCATTCCGTTCCGCCGGGTCACTTCATGCGCGTGCAGAATGGCCGAACGACCATCGAACCTTACTGGCGGCTCCAATTTCCAGAGAGAACCGGCAAAAGAGATTCCGCCCCCGACGAGGAAAAGGTCGCAGAGCTCCACGACCTCCTGGTCGACGCCGCCAGGATACGGCTCCGGGCCGACGTGCCGGTGGGGAGCTATCTGAGCGGGGGGCTCGATTCTTCGTACCGGGTCAGAATACGGTTGCGACTGAGCAGGATTGACTCTCAGAATACC
>CAZFWM010000426.1:0-6116 GCA_964522545.1 uncultured Thermodesulfobacteriota bacterium | reverse complement strand
GATACATGAGGTCATTCTAAAAGTCTATAGCTGAAATGTCGCTGTAGTACTAATACTGACCATATATCAACATCTATACACACAACGTAGATGCCTCGATGAAAAATTCCAATTGACATTCACTCGATCGTGAAGCCGCCTCGCAGAGGGAGATCGCGCGAGGACGGACCCGCCTCCACTGCGTATGGACCTTTCTCGACTCTCCATCGATCAAGGACCGGATCGTAATAGGCCAGGTCCCGGGCCTGGATCTCGAAGGTGACGGTCCCGGTCTCTCCCGGGTCGAGAGGGATCTTGTCGAAGCCCCTGAGCTCACGGACCGGTCTATCTACCAGCGAGCCCGGGGGGGCGACGTAGAGTTGGGCCACCTCCCTTCCTTGGACACCACCCGTATTGGCAACGGAAAAGGACACTCGCAGGCTTTCGTCCTCGTTGATGGCCGATTCGCTCAATCGTAAATTCGAATAGGAGAACTCCGTGTAGCTGAGTCCGAATCCGAAGGGGAAGCGGGGTGCGAGACCCTCCCGGTCGAAGTAGCGGTAGCCGTGAAAGTAGCCGTACTCGATGGATGGGCAGCCGCTCCCGAACTCGTAGAGCGGGTCGTCGGCGTGGGGGACTGTGAAGGGGAGCTTGCCGCTTGGATTCACGTCGCCGAAGAGGACTTCGGCAATGGCCAGGCCCCCTTCCTGGCCGGGGTACCAGGCCATCACCACGGCTTCGACCTCGTCGATCCAGGGCTCCACGGTCACGCCGCCCCCGGCCTCGATCACCACGACGACCCGGTCGCTGGCCGCGGCCACGGCGCTGATCAGCTCGATGTCCTCCGGGTGAAGGCCCAGGTCCGTGCGGTCGCCTCCGAAGGGCGGAACAGGGGTGTGGAGCTCGCCTTCGTCCAGAGGTGTGAGGGCGGCCACAATGACCGCGGCATCGGCCAGGCCGGCCAGGTCGGCGGCCTCTTGCGGATCGGCGCCCGTGTAGCTCAGGACCTCAACGGACTGTGCGCGTCTGCGCAGCCCCTCGAGGGGCGAGATCGCGTAACTTGGAATGACCGTGCTGCTCCCCAGGTCCCCCAGCCGCGCCACATCCGCCAGCGGCCCCAAAACAGCGATACGCTCCAAATCATCCCGGACCAGGGGCAGCGCCTTGTTCCGGTTTTCGAGGAGCACGATCCCCTCGCGGGCCGCCTCGAGGGCGAGGCGCGTGTGGTCCTGGCTCTGGAGCACGCCGAGTTCGATCTCCGGCATCTCCTCGAAGAGTCCGAAGCGGAATTTCATCCGCAGGATCCTCGCAGCCGCTTCGTCGATCACGCTCTCATGGACGTCTCCTCCCAATACCGCCTGAAAAAGTTTCTCGCCGTAGAACTCCTCGAAGGGCATTTCGATGTCCAGGCCGTGATTGGCGGCATCGACGGTGCTTCGGGTCCCGGCGTACCAGTCGGACGCCACGAAGCCGTCGAAGGCCCAGTCCCCCTTGAGGATATCGCGCAGGAGATGTTCATTCTCTCCCATGTACTGCCCGTTTACGCGGTTGTAGGAGGACATCACCGATGCGGCGCCGGCCTCCTGTACGGCGGCCTTGAAGTGGGGCAGATAGATCTCCCGGAGGGTCCGCTCGTCCACGATCACGTCGATGGCGCCGCGGTCATCCTCGATGCTGTTGAGCGCGAAATGCTTGACCTGCACCATCACGTGGCGCTGGGTGCCCTTCACGGACGCAACTGCGAACCGGCTCAGATGGTGGGGGTCTTCCCCGTAGGTCTCCTGGGCACGGCCCCAGCCAGGGTGACGAAGCAGGTTGACCGTGGGTGCCAGAAGGACATTGCCCCCCACGGCCTTCAGCTCGGCACCCAGGGCCTCGCCCACACGCTCCTCGAGGTCCACGTTCCAGGAGGCCCCGCGCGCCATGGATACAGGAAAGGCCGTACCGTAAAGGATGGCGCCCCGGGAGGATCCGGCCAGCCGCAGGGCTGGAATCCCGAGCCGCTCGTTGGTTCCGATGTCCCTGGGCCGGACTAGCAGCAGGGCCATGTCCCGAAGCGATACGGGCGGAGCGCTCATCTCGTCCACCTTCTCGCGCAGGGTCATCCGCGCAAGGAGCGCCTGAACGCGCACCTCGACCGGGAGCGACGGGTCACGGTAATCGGGCAACGGTGCCGGGGACGGGTCGCCGTGGCAGCCGGCAAGGATGAGAGTCAAAGCGAGGATCGATCGCAAGAGTATGGTCATTACATCCTCCACCATCCCATGATAGCGCTGAGAGTCATTACATGCAATGATAATCATACTAATCAGTACAAAAGCCACCCGACATAGACAGTTTGCTCCAAGAGGCCGTCATTGCGAGGCACAAAGAGCCGAAGCAATCCCCTGGGCGTCCTGGCCCCTTGGGCTCGGCGGATCGCTTCGTCGCCTGCGGCTCCTCGCGATGACAGATAGAAAGGAGATGTCGGGTATCTAATGAACTCTTTAGTAATAGAGCAAAAGGCCTTATATATCGGTGAGTAATTTCTATTTGAGAAAGAGTAGAAATTTATGATATATTTTCGTACATAGACGTTTCTCCAACTCTAGCCGACAAATGCAAGGAGAGGAGTCCATGAAAGATCGGTTACATCTCGCAGGCCTTTTCGTATGCGCAAGCATGGTGCTGTTTCCGGCGGGAGCATTGGGGCTCCCCTTCGGCCCGGTGACCTTCGACGACGGCATGGGAGGACCCGAGATCCCCGAAGGCTGGACCTTCGTCGATGGGGAGCATGACGGCTTCATGTGGAGGGCCATGGCGGACAAGGGAGGACTGGACCTGGGCACAGGCCCCTTCGCCATCGTGGACAGCGACTTAGCCGGCCTGGCCCTCATGGACGAGCAGCTTATCTCCCCGACCATCGACGCTTCAGGCGTCGACGGGCTCATACTCGCTTTCGACCAGTTCTTCTTTTTAAACAGCTATGAGAATGCCGATGTGGACGTCAGCACCGACGGCGGATTCATCTGGAACACGGTCGCATCCTTCACCTCGTCAAGAGGGAGCTGGGAGAGCCCGAATCGCCAGGTGATCGATATCTCGGACTATGCCTCCCCCACCCTCAAAATCCGCTTTTACTACCATGAAGCCGGAAACGACGAATATTGGGCCGTCGATAACGTGGAGGTCTTCTCCGGACCGACCTGCCCGGTTGTGATCGACGAGGTCTACTACGATCCGACTTCGACCGACGACGGCCAGGAGTACATTACCCTGTACAACAAGAAGAGCTATGCAATCGATCTCGAAGGGTGGGAAATCGAGTGGGGAGGTACGGACTTCACATACAACTCGCTGACCCTGGGAGCCGGCGTGACTATTTCAGCCCACGACACGCTGGTGATAGGCGAGGACGAGATGCGATGCCCGGCCGACGTGGTTGTCGACTTCAACCCGGGTCTCCAGAACGGCGGCACCGTCTCGGACGGCGTGAGGCTCGTCCGGCCGGACGCATCCCCATGCGACACGGTGATCTACGATGCCCCGAACACGAATGGCCTCCCCTGCGATGGGCAGGCCCCCTGCCCGGACGACTGGTGCGCCGAGGACGTTCGACCGGGGCTCAGCCTGCAGCGCAACCAGGATCACGCCGACTCGAACAACTGCGCCGACGACTTCGTCCCGGCCGCCCCGCTCTGCCCGTGCGCCGTGGCCGATGCCGTGATCGAGTGCGGCTACGAGGGGGACGGGTCGACCGTGGGTGGATACGACTATCTGAACGACTACAGTTGCACCAACAATGACCTGAGCGGCCCGGAGTACGTGTACCAGGTGACAACGACTGTACAAGCCGAGATCTCGGTTCGCATTCATAATATGACCGAGGACCTCGATATCTTGATCCTTCGCGAAGCAGAGGGGATGCACTGTGTCGATGAATGCGGAGGCCATGATGATGACTGGGTGTCGATCTTGTATGCGGCCTCATCTCCGGGAATCTACTACATCGTGGTCGACGGCCGGGAGGGCGCCGAGAGCGGCTATCATATCTCCGTGCAGTGCGACTGCCTCGACGCCGACCAGGACGGTTATGCAGATGAGACGTGCCAGGGGCAGGACTGCGACGACGCGGACCCCGCCGTCAACCCGGATGCAGTGGAGAACTGTTATAACGGGATCGACGACGACTGCAACGGCTTCTGGGACGGGGAAGATCCGGCCTGCGACACGCCATGCCGCCAGGAGGACGCCCTGATCGAATGCGGGGAGGTTGTCCAGGGGTCGACAACAGGAGGCATTAGTTTTTTGGATGGATATCCATTCGCCTATTGTGACGAGAGCGGGCCGGAGCTCGTGTTTCTTCTCTCCCTTCAGGAGAAGTCCGACCTCACGGCCACGCTGAGCGACCTGACTGCGGACCTCGATCTCATCCTCTTGGAAGAATCGGTCGATGGGGCATGCCCGGACGAATACGCCGGCTTCGGCGATGAGACCTTCACAGAATATAATCGCAATCCGGGAGACCATTACATCGTGGTCGACGGACACAGGGGGGACTACGGCGACTTCACCCTCACCCTCGAGTGCGTGCCCGAGTGTCCGGACGCCGACGGCGATTACGAAGAGGACCAGGCCTGCGGGGGCGATGACTGTGACGACACGAATCCGGACATAAGCCCCCGGATCGCGGAAGACTGTATGAACTTGATCGATGACGACTGCGACGGCCTCGTCGACGGGGACGATCCCCAGTGCGTCTCGGATTGCCGGATCGAGGAGGACCTGATCGCGTGCGGAGAGGTGGTCTACGGAACCACGGTCGGGGGAGTCGATATACTGGACGTGTACTCCTGTGCCACCACCTGGTACGAGTGGGGGCCGGAGCTCGCTTTTCTATTCACCCTGGAATGGGAAGCGGATATCTCTGCCTGGATCAGCGGGATGCAGGCAGACCTCGATATCTTCGTCCTCTCGGACTCCATAGATGGGGCCTGTCCTGAGAACTGTCTTGAAAATGATAACGACACCGTCGACCTCTATGGACTCCCGCCCGGGGACTATTACATTGTGGTCGACGGGTATAAGGGGGCATCCGACTTCTTTGCCCTGGGATTGGACTGCTGGTATGAGTGCCCGGACACTGACAGCGACGGGTACGGTGACGAAGTGTGCGGCGGAAGCGACTGCGACGACACGAATCCCTCCATCAATCCCGGAGTGGTGGAGAACTGCGAAAACGGGATCGACGACGACTGTGACGACCTCATCGACGGGGACGACCCGGAGTGCGGCACAGGGTGCCGTCCCGACGACGCCGTGATCGAATGCGGGGATGTCGTCTACGGATCGACGGTCGGAGAGTTCAACATACTGGAGGGCTACGCCTGCACCGACTGGACCGAGAACGGGCCGGAGCTTGTCTATTTGCTCTCCCTGGAGTTGACCTCGAACTTCACGGCCACGATCAGCGAAATGACCGAAGACCTCGACATCTTTCTCCTGTACGACTCCATCGACGGGGCCTGCCCTGAAAACTGCCTCGATTACGGCGACGACTCGATCGCGATCACCGACGCCGCTTTAGGGGTTTATTACATCGTGGTCGACGGCTATTTCGGTGCTCAGGACAGTTTTGTCCTCTCGCTGGATTGCCAGACAACCTGTCCAGATGCGGATGGGGACGGCTACTATCACGAGACCTGCGGCGGCGATGACTGCGACGACTCCAATCCCGACGTGAATCCTGCTGCCAGCGAGGTCTGCGACGATCTGGTCGACAACGATTGCGACGGCCTCGTCGACACGGACGATCCCGACTGCGGGGTCAGTAAGCTGATCTTCATCCGCCATCGCACCAACGACAACCAGTACCTGAATATCTACGAGACACCGATCGTGTTGGACGGGGAGATCAACCCGATCATCGCCTCGGACCTCTGGATCGCCAACATCGGAACGAGCAACGAGATCACCCACATGGCCACGGGAGACACCGACGGCGACGGCTCCGACGAGTTCATACTCATCCGGGAGCGGACGAACGGGAACCAGTACCTCAACATCTACGACGTCCCGGTCGTGGTGGACGGGGAAATCAACCCTCTCCTCGCCTCGGACAAATGGATCGGCAATATGGGCACCGAAAACCAGATCAC
>CAZFWM010000425.1:0-6134 GCA_964522545.1 uncultured Thermodesulfobacteriota bacterium | reverse complement strand
CCTGCTCTTCCGGCAATTTGTGTGTAGGAGACAGGAGGCTCTCCCGAGTTCCCGGATCACCCCCGTATGCGCATGCCCCGTTCTCAGACCCCGACGGGGACCGTCCACCTCGCCAAAGCGGTGTCCGGTCTGCTGCCTTCCGTTGCATGCACCCGTCGGCTTTCAGCATCCCGTAGAACGCCTATCCTAATGCCCGCCACTATACATATTTCGGGATTCAATAGCGCAGCCTGCGCACTCGCCTTCCCTCTGCTTCGCACACCTCCTCTCAGAGATCGCACTTCAGGTCGGCTTCCGGCCTGGTGGCTTCCCTTTGGCCGGGCGGGACTTGCCTGCCGTTGGCAGACGCACCCGCTGGGTGACAATAACGAATTTCAAGGGACGTCGTCCCTATCCCATCGCCCCGAGCTTCGCTCGGCGCGATCCGGGTAGGAGCCGGGGTTGCCCCCGGCGCCCCCCACAGATCCGGACGTGAAGATTTCCTTCATCCGGTTCCTCAGTTCCCCGCCTGGGACGGGGAGACCCGCAGCGGTCGCCCACCGCGAGCGCATGACCGTTGCTGCCCGAGTCAGCAAATGTGGACGATTCGCGGCTTCGGCAGAGGAAAGACCTGCCTGTACTTCGTGTCGAACACCTCCCACGTAAGGTACCCATTCCGGGTCCGGCGACCAAGCCAGTGCTTCCAGGCCTTCTCCACATATTCGTACACCACTTCCAGGGCCTTGTAGTTGCCCCGGATGCCATAGAAAGCATAGTGGCCCTGCAGTTTGGCGCCCAGGCAACGGTGTTGCTCGGGAACGTTCCAGTGCCGGTGGTCACGGCACCACGCCCAGATTGCTTTGTGCGCTCGCTTGATGCGCGCACGCCGCGTCTTGCGCTTGATGGTCCACCCGCCCCTTCGTGTCTTCCCCCAATAGTGGGTGAAGCCTAGGAAGTCGAATGTCCCGGTGCCCTTCCCTGCTTTCCAGTAGGGCCGGCTGAACGGAACCAGGCGGCTCTTGGTCGGTTGGATCGTCAAACCGTATCGGTCGAACCGTTTCGGCAGCACTGCATAGACGCGCTCGGCATCGGAATGCTCCGCGCAGCCGATGACGAAGTCATCAGCGAAACGCACCACGAAGCACTTCCCGCTCAAGCGTGGCTGCACAGTTCCCGTGATCCATTCATCCAGCACGTGGTGTAGGTAGATGTTGGCCAGGATGGGCGAGATCACCCCCCCTTGCGGAGTGCCGGATTCAAGCCGCCGTAGGCTGCCTTGGTCCAGTACTCCCGCGTTCAGCCACTTGCCGATCAGACGCAGAAGGGCGCCGTCGTTTACCTTCTTTTTGAGGAAGGTCCTCAAGTGTCCGTGGTCGATGTTGTCGAAGTAGCCACTGACGTCCGCATCCACGATCCAGTTGATGCCCAGCTCCAGGCACTGCGTCCGCAGGTACGCCAGTGCCTGGTGTGCACTCCGGCCCGGCCGAAACCCGTAGGAGTACTCCCGGAACAGCGGTTCGTAGACCGCTTCCAAGAGCATCGCCACGGCTCGTTGGACAATCTTGTCCTCCAGAGTCGGGACGGACGCTTCATAAGGCACCTCCTGCAATACACCTTTGGGATTTACCTACCTTCGAAATGCGGTGTGAGTCATTGACCCACTGTCGTAGTTTATTCTCTGTTCGATTGTCCAATTTTATCCACCAGGGAGCTCCGGAGTTGATCTTCCGAGCCTTTACTATATTCCGATCAATCCAGTAATAAACGACGTGCGTGCTTATATCGAACTTCTTGGCGAGTTCTTTGACCGTTATTTCATCGGGCTTTTTCAACTTCGGACCTGGAATGGAATGCTTATACCTGATCCACGATATTCCGCTACGTGTATATTTATTTCCCTTGTTGGTCTTCAAGCCTTCCGCGTTGAATTTTTTCGCAATCTGAGAGTCGTTTAACGTTTTCGCCAAGTGCCGTACTCGATGGACTATTTCTGGAGAATGTCGCCATTTATCTGAAGCCTTGGGCGGAATTTCGACTTTCATTTCCTCGGTTGCACCACCCTGCCAGCGGATCTGTAGATTCACTTTCCTTTCATCTTGCAACTTTTTTACAGTAATGTCTTTAACCAATAAACGCATTATCCGCTTTTTATCCTTGGCTTTAGTGGTCGTTGAACGCCAAAGCCGGGGAAGGTCCTTGCCAAGAGAAAGAACCTCAGCCTTGCGTTTGGCAATATCCGACAGCCCCTCACGTTTCTGGTGTTCATCATACTCTTTGCGAATATCTTCCAGTTTCACGAGGGCGTCGTTCCACCTCTTTTCCAGGGTCGATGCTACGAGCCGATTCGAAGGATCCACTTCCTCATACCGTCGTTGTGCAAGCTGTGCCTCGTAGTCAGCACGTTCAATCTTCAATTCCCATTGTTTATCTATGGCGCCGGATCTGCGCTCAAGTTCCTCGAATGCACTGATCGCGACTTTGATTTCAGACGGCTGAAGTATCTCCGCAACACGCTCCATCATGGCCTCGTCGACGCTTCGGCAGGATACGTTGATGCAATGTTTATGTGAAATGCCGTCACGCTTGCGCCAAGTACATTGATACGTCGGGTATATGCCACCGTTTCCGGTGTAACGGATGTAAATTTTGTGTCCGCAATCGGCACAGATCAGAAGTCCTTGCAACAAAGCCAACCCCTCCCTTGCCGGACCGGGCAGCAGTCTGTCCTTTCCATTTGTCTGGTTCTTAGCCAGAATCCGCCGGTGTTCAAGAAATTCTTCCCAGCCAATATATCCTTCGTGGTGTTCTCTGATCAACACCTCCCAGTCGTCTATAGGCTTTTCGATAATCTTCGTTTTGATGTGGCCATCTTCCGTTATCGCCTTTTCATATGTGTAACGTCCGTATACGTATGTACCGGCATATCCGGGATTTCTGAGCACGTCCCGAACACGAGCATGCACCAAATTCCCCCAGATTAGTTTGCCGGCCCAAGCACCTCCGTATGCACGCTTGGGAAACTTCAGCTCATGCTTAGCGAAGTGCTGGACAACGCCATAGGCGCTCCCCATCTCCTTAAACGCATCAAATAACATCTTGATCGCACCCTGAACCTCTTGATCCGGGTCGATCACGGTGCGTCCTTCATCATCATAAACATAACCGACTGGCAATGGCGAACGAAGCTCCCCCTTCCTCGCTTTATTCATTTTTCCACCCTGGAGGCGCGCGCGAATGAAATGAAGCTCTGCTTGAGACATCGTTCCTTTCAGGCCCAGTAAAAGCTGATCGTTGAAGTCCGAGGGATTGTAGCAGCCGTCCTCGTCGATAATCAAAGTTCCGGTTAATGAACAAAGCTCCAACAGCCGATGCCAATCCGTATTGGATCTCGAAAGACGGGAGGCTTCTAACGAAAATACAGCTCCTACCCGGTTCATCGAAACATCGGCTACCAGAGTTTTGAAGTCCTCTCGATTCTTCGAGTGGGCACCCGACAACCCCAGATCCCCGTCCAAAATTTTTATCCGGTCCTCCTGCCACCCCAGCCCCAACGCCTTGTCCTTCAGAGCGTACTGTCTCTCGGTACTCTCCCGATGATGACGAACTTGTCCCATCGTCGACTGTCTCAGATAAATATAGGCTGGTTTTTGCCGATGCTCGTCTTGTATCTTTGATATCATCATCTATTCCCCCCACTTCCAATTCCGCACAAAGGAAGTCCTGAATCATATTGGCCACCAGAATTCCGGCCGACGCATGATCGATAAATTCCAGGGGATTTTGGGGCGACACAGATTCCAACACAGTACTTTAGATTTTCTCCCTCTGTCTTAATAGCTCCAGGTTGATTGCGCAGATCTCCTCCAGAAGCTCGCGGACCTCCCTCATATTGGCAAGATGCTCCTCGACCTGTTCTACGTAGCCCTGGGGCACGTATATCATCTTCGGACGACGTCCCGGCATGCTCACCGATAGATAATACTTGGGGCCGTGTCCCCGCCCCTGTGCACATTTGCAGCCCGCCTTGCCGCACTTCTTGTATCGCTCGATTAATGAACCCCGAAGAATCTCGGGCTTCATTGACCGAAGACGACGAATGAGTGCGGCTCGACGCCGGCGTAATTTTGTAGACGGATATGCCATTTCGATCAGACCAGTTATATGACTGGTCTGATTTTCCATCAGATCTTTTCATTTGTCAACTCCCCCTTCGCGTTAAGTTTGACGACGAATTATTTTGACAATGTCTACGAGGACACACAGCCGCTCAAACGACAAGATCGGAGGGGGAATACTGAGGCAGAAATATGGGTTGGGATCAGCTTTATCGGTCCAATCTCGGGGGACGACAATCGTCCCTCTGGGGGATCCTTTCAGAGAAAGAATGTCTCGATGTTCAAACTTTCTCGATTTCAGGATTGGAAATTTGTGACCACATAAGGGATGGAATGGATGTGTGATTTCGGCCCAGTCCGAAAGCTGCCTGTCATCAAGTGCAGTTGACCATGACCGTCGGAATCCCCAGCGGGCGCCGTCGGCCATCCTCCTTGTCGATCCACACCCGCCGGACCGCTGGTGCGCGGTAGCGCCCCTCGCGTAGTCGACGATGTAGGTCCTCGAGGTTGGCCGACAGATCCTCCTCGTACGCATGCCAGGTGACCCCGTCAATCCCGGGGGCCGCACCGGGGCGTACGCGAGTAAACGCTTCCCGCAGAAACTCCACTGTCATGTGGTGGGCCAGTGTCGTGAACACCCGTTCTGGGTCGCGGGCTGACTGCTCCGCAATCCGCGACAGGGTCGTTGACACAGTTGGTGAGCTCAATGTCTCTCCTGTGTTTCGCCATCGCGAAAGTCATGCCCGGCTTCGCCTTTCCTCCAGCGGGTCGCTTGGGCCTCACTTCCCCGCCTTCTTCGGTACTACGCTCAGCTAAGACTGCCTCTGTCCTTCCTGGTCGGTTCGCTCCTCGCTCCCTTCCAGTACCTACACCCGTGCCTCTTGGCTTCGTGTCCCTCACCCCAGTGGGTCAGGCTCGTCCGTGTCGGCGGTCACGGTCGCCGCGCAGTCGCCAGGGCTCTTGTTCAGCCGGTACCCCTGCTCTTCCGGCAATTTCTGTGTAGGAGACAGAAGGCTCTCCCGAGTTCCCGGGTCACCCCCGTATGCGCATGCCCCGTTCTAAGATCCCGGCGGGGGCCGTCCACCTCGCCAAAGCGGTGTCCGGTCTGCTGCCTTCCGTTAGCTGCATCCGTCGGCTTTCAGCATCCCGAAGAACGCCTATCCTAATGCCCGCCACTATACATATTTCGGGATTCAATAGCGCAGCCTGCGCACTCGCCTTCCCTCTGCTTCGCACACCTCCTCTCAGAGATCGCACTTCAGGTCGGCTTCCGGCCTGGTGGCTTCCCTTTGGCCGGGCGGGACTTGCCTGCCCTTGGCAGACGCACCCGCTGGGTGACAATAGCGAATTTCATGGGACTTCGTCCCTATCCCATCGCCCCGAGCTTCGCTCGGCGCGAGCAGCGCATTGTTAGCTGCGTAGCCAAAGACTATCGCTTTTGAGTGTAGTTGTTGATTATCCAAAATGTCCAAGGCGACTCAATGCACGATATAGAAATAAACGGAGATTCCTAGAGCTTTCTTCAGATTGTTGTCGAGAAGTAAGCAAGTCTAATATATGACTGTCCTCTATACTTAACCTTAGTACTGGTGGGATCAAATACCAATACCAATATTCATTTTCCTTGCGCACAACATCCGAGAGTATCTCCAGTCGATCCTTTATTAGTTCAGTCACAATTGCGCTAGATTTCGGATAGATATCCTCGCTTAACTCTTCTGCAGATTGCAAAGCCGCGTACCCATGAACCAAGACATAGTCCTTTACTTGTCCAAGTTTAACAGCTTCGTTTGTTGTATTTATCCAATCTACTAGGTCATTGAACCTACTCCTAACAGTGCTAGTTTTATGCTGATTTGGCACTAATAGGGCCGCGGAAATAGACACCACTGGATTTGGCGATAGGGACATCTCGTACAGCCGGCCAGAAAAATACTGTTCGCATTCTCCCCGACGGATAGCATCTGGAATATGCATCAATGCATGTTCCGACCTGCTTCTGAATGAATGTCTCAATTCAGAAATGAATTACACTCCAAC
>CAZFWM010000424.1:0-6137 GCA_964522545.1 uncultured Thermodesulfobacteriota bacterium | reverse complement strand
GATCATGTTCACCCTGCCTTCGATGGCGGTGCGCTCGCCAGAGCCGTCGATGATGGTGGTGTTCTCCTTGTCGATGACAATCCGCCTCGCCTTGCCCAGATCGCCGACATCGACGTTCTCGAGCTTGAGCCCAAGCTCCTCGGCAATCACCTGCCCGCCGGTGAGGGTGGCAATATCTTTGAGCATATCCTTTCGACGGTCCCCGAAGCCGGGCGCCTTCACGGCGGCACAGTTCAGTATGCCCCGGATCTTGTTCACCACCAGGGTGGCCAGGGCCTCGCCTTCGATGTCCTCGGCCAGCAACACAAACGGCTTGCCCGACTTGGCGATCTTTTCGAGCACCGGCAGGAGGTCCTTCATGTTGCTGATCTTCTTTTCGTTGATCAGAATCAAGGGATCATCCAGAACGGTCTCCATACGTTCCTGATCGGTCACAAAGTAAGGAGAGAGGTAACCCCTGTCGAACTGCATTCCCTCGACCACATCGAGTGTGGTCTCCATACCTTTGGCCTCTTCGACCGTGATGACTCCCTCTTTGCCGACCTTGTCCATCGCCTCGGCGATGATGTTGCCGACCGTGGGATCGCTGTTGGCCGAGATCATTCCGACCTGGGCGATCTCCTTCTGGTCCTGGGTCGGCTTGCTCATCTTCTTGAGCTCTTCGACGGCCGTTGCGACCGTCTTGTCGATCCCGCGCTTGACCTCCATGGGATTGGCGCCCGATGCGACGACCTTGATCCCTTCACGAAAGATCGCCTGGGCAAGAATGGTTGCCGTGGTGGTTCCATCGCCCGCATCATCGCTCGTTCTGCTGGCGACCTCTTTGACCATCTGGGCACCCATGTTTTCGAACTTGTCTTTCAGCTCGATCTCTTTTGCCACGGTAACCCCGTCCTTTGTCACCGTTGGGGATCCAAAGGATTTCGAGAGAATCACATTGCGGCCCTTCGGGCCGAGTGTGACTTTAACGGCGTCCGCCAGGGTGTTGACCCCCTTTAGGATCGTGTTTCTTGCATCCTCTTCAAACTGAATGTCCTTAGCCATTGTATTACCTTTCTCCATTATCGCCCGCACTGTTTAGGAATATGCGGGAGTAGGATCTTTAGAAAGTTCTCACTCGATGATTCCGAGAATATCGTCCTCCCGGAGAATAAGATGCTCTTCCCCCTCTATCTTCACCTCCGTACCTGCGTACTTCCCGAAGAGGACCCTGTCCCCCACCTTTATGTCCAAGGGCTGTTTCTTGCCGTTCTCTAAAATCTTACCCGATCCGACGGCCACGACCTTTCCCTCGATAGGCTTTTCTCTGGCCGAATCCGGAATAATGATCCCTCCTTTGGACTTTTCCTCCTCCTCCTGGCGCTTTACAATAATTCTGTCTTGCAGCGGTCTGATCTTCATCTCCCTCTTCTCCTTTCTCATCATCTATCACTTCTATTACTTTAAGATTCCATCTTGAATGCAAACGTGACACTTTATCTCCCCCGGAAATAAAAATCAAGGATCTCGAACCATTTTTTTATAGAAAGCCGGGTCGATCCCAGCCCAAGGAAAAGTGTCAGCGGTTTTCGCTGATCGGAGGGGGGGGTATTAAATGGGAGGGGAACAGATCGAGGGCGCTCTTTGCCTTGTCGAATTGCGGATCGATCCGAAGGGCGGTAAGGAAATTTTGATAGGACTCGTCGAATTCTCTTAGTTCGTAATGAACCCTGCCTAGACGATAGCGAGCCATTTTCAGCAGATCCGGGCCGGCCTGCTCACCCTGTTCGCCGAGGATCTTCTCTAGCAGCAGCTTCGCAATTTCTGACTCTCCAAGGTCCGCATAGGCGCGCGCAACATCCAGGGCATTTGAAAAACGACTCTCCGGATCCCTTTGATTTTCTGCGAGCCGTGTGGTCTCCATGAGACCATCGATTCCTTCCTTGTCCGGACTCACGATCTTCGCTCTACGAAAACAGTCTGCCGCTTTCTGATAGTCTCCCTTGTCGAAATATAGAAATCCCAGGAGTAGGTGGGCCTTCGTGTAGTTCGGCTCGAGCTCCAGCGCCTCGAGGAGATTCGACTCCGCCTGATCCTCCCCCTCGCCGCCGAGCAGCTCGTGTCGGGCCAGGAGATAATAGGCCGAGGGGTTTTGGGCGTTGATGTCCATCGCGTATTCATTGAACCGGGCGCTTTTTTCACCCAGGCCCCTCGCCATATAATATGCGGCCATACAGAGGTATCCATAGTCGAGGCTACCACTGCCCGAGGCCTTCTTGGCCAATATCAGCGTTTGTTCTATCAGTCCGGAATCCCGGACCAGGATGGCGTAAAAGACATGATTCAAGGCGGAAATTCCGAGAGTGGCCGGATCGTTTTTGCGCAGCTGGAGGGCCTTTTCAAAGAGCTTTTTTGCCTCTAGATAACCTTCTGGCGTATCGAGCAGGAATTTGGCGTATCCTTCATCATATGTATTCTTATACTCCTCGGTGTACTCCCCTACCTCGCCCTCGATTTCCCCGACTCCTTCCATAGCCTCCATGTCAGCCGGCACAGAATCGGAGGGCGCCTGGCCATCCCCTTCCCTGTTCGTGAAATCGATCAATCTGCCCCGGCTCGCTATCTCTCCGTACTCGAGCCGATCCATGCTGGCCGGCTCCTCCTGCCAGCGATGATAAGCCAGAAACAGGCAGACAAAAGTGATCACGAGTGCAGAGCTCACGATGAGAGGAACAAAGCGTCGGCGGTTGATCCTCTGCTGTACTGCCTGGGGGTCTTGGGAGGCATCGGGCCTTGAACTTGGCAGCTCCACCTCCTGAAGGCCGAAATCGAAGGGAATTGCGCCTTCAGGGAGCGAGTCGGAGTTATCGATCGGCTCCGCCTGACCCGGTCCGCCGGCCGGCAGTTCTTCATGATCCGGTCCCTGCTCGGTCGAGGGATCGGGTGGCGGCGCGGAATCTGCGGAATCCGGGTGGGGGGCACGCGATTTGACTTTTATCACGAAGATGGCCTTGCACTGAGGACAGCGGAGCTTGAACCGTCTTCCTTCCCCTCCGGACCGGCTGAGCTTGAATTCCGATTTGCAGTTGGGACACGAAACATTCATCGTTTCCTCTGGCGATGCGGCTTTTCAACAGGCGAATAGCTTCCCTTACTCAATCACCTTTCACATCCGACGCGGCGAGAAGATCTTCATCGTCGAATTCCTCGATAATCTCGAACTCCAAATCTTCACCTGTTTCCGGTTCACCGTCAACCCTGAGATCGACTTCCTTCATCCCTTCCGCCTTGTCGGTCTCTCCAGAGGCGGTTTCTCCCTGATTATTCTCTTTCAGCATATCTTTGCTGATATCCAGATCCGACTCATCCCACTCGAAATTATCGAACGAGACAGCCTCATCAGAGATGACGTCCGTCCTCTCAACCGGCTCGCCCGCTCCCTCTCCCTGCGGGACCTCGACGGGCTCGCCGATCTCAGGCTCTATCTCCTCCTTTAGCTCAAAATCGATCTGGTCGAAATTAAACTCCTTTTCATTCCCTTCTGTTTCGACCGGCGGCGCCTCCAGGTCATCCAGATTGAACTCCACCTCCGCTGTCTCATCATCTGATCCAGACTCTGTTACGCTTTCCGGCTCGACCGGCGGCGCTTCCAGGTCATCCAGATTGAACTCCGCCCCCGCTGTCTCATCATCTGATCCAGACTCTGTTACGCCTTCCGGCTCGATCGGCGGCGCTTCCAGGTCATCCAGATTGAACTCCGCCCCCGACTCCTCTATTCGGGGCTCCGCCTCGTGCTGCCCGCCATGTGATTCCTCTTTGAAAATATCTTCTATCCCGGCCCCCGGCAACTCTTCTGCAGGCGAGGCTTCCGGCACCAATGCCGCAGCCGCCTCCTCCTGTGAAACATTCCCTCCCGCAAGGCCGTTCTCTGACGGCTCTATTTCGACTTCATCCCCCCTGTAGCTCTGGATATCCTGTTGTATTTTTACATAATAATTGATTTTCCGCACCACCACTCCATGCTTCATCTTGAATTCAGCGACCTTCCCTTCGAGTCCCCGCTCCCGGGTGCTCACCTCTTCAGGCTTGTACTCCCCGACCAGGACCCTGAACTTGAGCTCTTCGAGCTCGTCACCGAGGTTTTCGAGCTGCTTTTCATACTCGACGCAGTTCGACTGAAATGTATTGAGATCTTTGATCAGGTTTTCCCCCAGAGTTCTCCATTTCCGAACGACTCCGGAGCGCCGTTCTTTATAGTCATTGATGACCTTGCTGAATATCCTCGGCTTTACTGAATCCTCTCTCGAAAGGGCATTCCTGATGAGCTGGTCCAGCCGATCTCTCATCTTTGATAGAGAGTAGTATTTCTTGATTTCATCACTGAACTCAGTAAAAACCTCATTATTCTTTTCATTGGAAGGATTCGCCATGACTTGCTCCTCCTGTTAGTCCCAAACAGGCACCCGCTTCGGCGCCTCGCACATTTTTCGGGTTAGACTCACGCAAGCTACAAGCAATATCCTTGCCAAATTGACCTTGCCAAAGGATGAATTATTATGGTTCGAGGAATGGAGCCATCGAGCAGGGTTTGGCTGGCCATAGTGATGGGCAGCGGCGCCGGGGGACGGTTATATGGAAAAGCAGCTCCATGGAGAAAAAAACAGAGGGTGCGTAAACCCACCCTATTCCTGTCAAGGTTTCAGGGAAGTCGTCAATTTATTGACGATCGAAGAATCCCATTTCACCCCTTCTCAGACAGAAGCGTGGGGAGCAGATCATCGTCCAGGTATCCCGGATGTGCACGCCACCTGACAACGCCCTTCTTGTCGACGATGGCGAGGCCGGGGATGCTCGTAGAAATATAGGCTTTCGATGTCTTGCTCCCATCATCGATGGCAATGGGGAAGCTGATGTCGTTTTTCTCAACGTAATCGATTACTTTCTCCGCATCCTGTTTTTTCGATTTCTTGGTGACGCCGATCACGGTGAGACCCTGGTCCGCGTACTTCTTGTTGAGCTCCTCCATGTGAGGCATCTGTTTTCTGCAGTGGGGACACCAGGTGGCCCAGAATATGAACAGGACTACTTTTCCCCTCTGCTGCTCTATGCTCAAGCCATCGGTATTGATCCACTCCTCGACCTGGAGCTCTGATGCCTGGGAGCCCACGAGCCCCAGCTCTTTGATCTTCCTTTTGGCCTTTTTGGCCCTCTTGGACCCGGAGTGCTCCTGGACGATCCTGTCATAGGCCGAAATGGCTTCCTCGGTCAGGCTCTCCCCTGTGTAGATACCGCCCAGCCTGTACAAGGCGCTTGCAGCGGAGCTGCTTTGCGGAAAATCTTCGACCGTCTTCTTGAAAGCTGTCTTGGCCCCCTCCTTGTCGTCGAAATTTAGCCTGCACTGGGCTATCATCATCTGGGACTCTGCGGCGAGATCGGCCTCGGTCTCCGGAATCACCACCAGGGCCTGGTCGAACTCTTTCAAGGCTCTACGATAGTTGCTCTTTGCTTCTTCCGGACTTTTCTTTTTCTTCCTGTTTCCCTTCTGGTAATAGGAAAGGCCCACATTGTGCTGTGCCTCCCACGCCTCCGGTGAATCCGGAAATTTTGCGAGGAGCTCATTGAAGGCCTTCAGGGCAATGTCGAAGTGCTTCCTGGAGAGGCGGGCCTTGCCTATGTAGAGCTCGGCCCTGGGGCGCCAGGGGGCGTCCGGATCGGCCTGGATCATCTCGGCAAATCCCTTGTACACCTCTTCGAACTTTCGGCCCTCGAAGAGTTTCTCCAGCTCCTTGAACCTGGCCAGCCCCTCCGTATCGCCCTCGAAGAGCCCCTCCAGACTGACTCTCCCCTGGGGGGCCTTCTTTTTCACACACGCGGTGTCGAAGAGTACGGCCGCCGCCAGAAGCACGGACAGGGCTATCGTGAAGATCGAACGCCCCAGTCGCCCGGCCGGTCTCTTCTCATATGTTTTCGCAATAGTTCGAGGATCCATTAGCTCCATATCATCTCCTTGACAGGTGAACTTATCCCGGCTTCGCCGGGGACTTTTTTCGGCCCACTCCCCGTCGTTCCCGCAAAAGCGGGAACCCACAATTTTGCTAATTTGCTGGATCCCCGCTTTCGCAGCGATTTTGAAGGGACGGTTTATTGGACTTAGCTGT
>CAZFWM010000423.1:0-6167 GCA_964522545.1 uncultured Thermodesulfobacteriota bacterium | reverse complement strand
GCCATTTTTATATTTATTTCAACTCCTTAGAGTTTCTGGACAGGTACTAGTTAATACGCTCATGGCGGTCCCCCTTTTTAGAAAGGAAAGAGACTTAAACACTTCTCCGATTGAATTATCCGCTTATTTAAGGTGATTATCAAGATAAAAATTTTTTATTCATTACTTTTCCGCATATGAATAAGCATATCCATGCATCTCGGCGCGCTATAACGCAGCAAGAATATTATTTTTTTACTTATTTTGATAGAGTAAAACAAAAAAGGTTGACAGAATGGTCCATATGCGACATAGGCCCTGAAAGCCGCGCGGGGAGGGAAAATCACAAGAACGCACCACTCCGCGCCCGCCGCAGTGCGTCATTGTGGCCTTCTTCTTCGCAATCCCCGAAAAATCCTGTACAATTGATGGAAGGCCGATCTGTGCCTTTTGTGGGAGCACGAATGAGGAAGGAGAATATAATCATGATAAAGTCGTTCAGCCGATTCACGGTCATGTTTCTCACGATGCTCTTGGTCTCGCCCCTGGCGGCACCCCCGGCCCTCGCCGACGGGCCCCCCGTGGTCATCCCAAACGGCCCCGAGGACGGCCTCTTCGGCGTCGGTTCCGAGGCGACCCTCGACGTCACCCTCTACGACCCGGACGGGGATCCGATGACGGTCACTTTCCACGGCCGGGAGATCGCCAACCCCGGCCACCGGGAGGACTTCACCGTGGTGGCCCTCCCGGACACCCAGTACTACTCCGAGCACGGCACTTCCTACTTCAGGGACCAGACCCAGTGGTCCGTGGACAACCGTGACGCTGAGAACATCGTCTTCGTCACCCACCTGGGCGACATCGTCCAGGACCAGGACGCCCACGTGGCGCAGTGGATCGTGGCGGACGAGGCGATGAGCCGCCTCGACGGCGAGATCCCCTACGGCCTGGCCCTGGGGAACCACGACATGTACTCCGACGGGGTCGCCCATTTCTACGACATCTACTTCCCGCCCGCCCGGTTCGAGGGCGAGCCGTGGTACGGCGGCCACCACGACGACTCGAACAAGAGCAACTATCAGCTCCTCACCGTTTCGGGGGTGGACCTCCTCTTCCTCCACCTCGAGGCCGACTACCCGGCCGACGTGATCGCCTGGGCGGACGCGGTCCTCACGGCCTACCCGGACCGGTTCGCCATCGTCTCCACCCACATCTACCTCACTTCGGGCGGCCAGCTCCGGTCGAACCCCTACTACCGGCCCGACGGGACCTCGTCCCAGGACCTCTGGCGGAACCTGCTGCGTCGCCACCGCAGCGTCAAGCTCGTCCTGTGCGGCCACTCCTGCGAGGCCCAGCGGCGGACCGACGCGAACCTCTTCGGCGAGCCGGTCCACCAGATCCTGAGCGACTACCAGTGCCGGCCCGACGGCGGCCAGGGCTGGATGCGGGTGATGACCTTCTCCCCGGACCACGATCTGATCCACGTCCGGACCTACTCTCCGACCCGTGACGAGTACCTGTCCGGCTCGGCCCACGAGTTCACCCTGCCGATCGACCTGACGCCCACGGTTCCTTTCGAGATCCTGGCGATCGAGGACGGCGTGGCCTCAGGCAGTCGGGTCACCTTCCCCTGGACCGGCCTTGGGCCCGAGAGCGCCATGGAATGGTACGTCGTCGCCGACGACGGGGTGAACACGACCCGGAGCCCCACCTGGCGGTTCTCGACCTGCTGGGACGGCGACGGCGACGGGCACGGCGATGAGGCGTGCGGCGGGGGCGACTGCGACGACACCGACCCCGCCGTCGGCCCTGGGGTGGCCGAGGTATGCGACGACGGCATCGACAACGACTGCGACGGCTACGCAGACGCCGCCGACCTCGAGTGCGACACGGGGTGCGCAGCGGTGACCACGCCTGCCCCGCGCGGTCCGGTATCGCTCCTCACCGTTCTGTTGGCCGCCCTCGCCCTTGGATTCACGGGCATTCGGGTACGATCTCTACGTACCCGCAGGCGGCCTGGGTGAGGACGGTGATGTCCGATGCGTCGAGGACGCCACTCCGGTGGCGGCTCGGCGCTGCGAAGAAGGGCGGGCCGACGTCCGGGCAGAGGGTGAGCGGGGAGACGTCGATCAGTGCAGACGTCTCGGCGGTCAGCGGGAGGGCAGAGGCGATGCCAAGCATCACGATAAAGAGGTCATCCGCACGCAACTTCCCGTCAGGGGCCCCGAAGGGCCCCAGGTCCCCGTAGCCGGGCTCATCGATGAATCCGTCGCAGTCGTCGTCGACCTCGTTGTCCGGGAGCTCTGGGGCTCCGGGGTGGACCTCTGGGTCCGCATCGTCGCAGTCGGTCCCCCCGCAGGCCTCGTCCTTGTATCCGTCCCCGTCTCCGTCCTGGCAGATTGTTTGATTGAGCAGGATGGAGACCGTGTCGCTCCAGAGATTGGCTACGGCCAGGTCCGGGGCTGTGTCGCCGTCGAAGAGGCCCGCCACCAGGGACACGGGCCCTTCTCCCACGCTGAAAGGGGTGGGATTCAGAAAGTTCCCGTCTCCGCTGCCGAGGAGAACGGTTACGGCGTGGTCGAGGTGGAGGGCCGCGGCCAGGTCGGCCCTGCCGTCTATGTCGAGGTCAGCGACGGTCAGGTCGACCGGATCGCTGCCCGCCGCGTAGATTTCATGAAGGCTGAATGAGCCGTCCCCGTTTCCCAGGTGGACGGAGAGGGTTCCGCCGTAGCGATTGGCTACGGCGAGATCCTGGTGCTCGTCGGCGTTCAAGAACCCGGCCGCCACCGAAGCAGGCAGATTTCCCGCTTCGAATACCCGTTGGGCCTGGAAGGTGCCGTCCCCGTTGCCCAGGAGCACGGAGATGCTGTTGTCGAAGTAATTCGCCACAGCGAAATCGACTTCGTCGTCCCCGTTGAAATCCCCCCGGGTCAGCGATTTTGGAAAATAGCCGACCGCGTAACGGAAGGGGCCCTGGAAGGTGCCGTCGCCGGCGCCCAGGAGCACGGCGGCCGCATCTTCGCCCGCCTCTGCCACGGCAATGTCCGGAAGGCTGTCGGAGTCGAAATAATCCGCCACGATCATCTGTGGGGCGTTGATGCCTTCTATTGAGGCCGCGAAGGCGAAGGTCCCGTCGCAGCCGCCCAGGTATACGGACAGGGAGTCGCCGTACAGGTGGGCCGTGGCGATATCCGCGCATCCGTTGTCGTCGAAATCGGCCACGGCCACGGAGGAGAGCCGCCCCTCTGATTCATAGCTCAGTGCGTCCTGAAAGGTGCCGTCCCCATTGCCCATGAGCACGGATATCTCATCGCTCGTCTCATTGGCCACCACGAGGTCCGGGATGCCGTCGCCGTTGAGGTAGCCGGCCGCGAGCGTCCGGGGCCCATCGCCCGCCTCGTACTCAAGGGCCGGCGGGAACAGGTCGCTTCCGGAAGAGGGAGCGGACTGAAGGAGGAGGAAAAAGGCTGCGGTAATGATGATGAGCAGCCTTTGTGTAATGAAGCTGTTTCTTGAATTCGGCATGGGGAATCCAATTTTTTCCGTAGAAGATTTTCAACGCAAAGACGCAGAGAAAAAAATCATGAACCATTTGAAAGAGATTTTTTCAACCACAGAGGACACAGAGGTCACAGAGAGAGATAAAATGGAATCAAGCTCCTTTTTCCTCTGTGATCTCTGTGTCCTCTGTGGTGAATTTATTTAATGAAAGATTTGAATAGTAAGAGATCAAAAGTCCGCCCGATGGGCGTAAATTTTCGTATGTTCACCCCCGCCTGACTTTGTGGTCCTGAAAGATTGCGTTTATTTGTTCGGTCGTCTCCCGCCCTGAGAACTCTTGAGCCTCGATTCCCGAGACCGGCGTTATCTCCATGAGCGAGTTCGTACAAAAGACCTCGTCCGCGCCAAGGAGCTCGTCCAGCGTGATCAGGCCTTCATCCACCTCGAGTCCGGCAGCGCTCAGGGCCTGAATCAACTCGGCCCTGACGATCCCGCCGAGCAGCCCGCATCGAAGGGCCGGCGTGCGGACCCTCGGCTCGTAATGGGGCCGTGGCCTCTCCACGATGAAGAGGTTCGATGTGGCGCATTCGCAGACCGCCCCCTCCCGGTTCAGTATGATCCCGTCGTCGAAGCCCGCACGCCTCGCCCTGTCGCGCACCAGGAGGTAGAAGAGGTGGTTGAGGCTCTTGTGGGAAAAGAGGGGCCCTTGGTCATTCTGAGCGAAGTCGGTGCAGATTGTGAGACGCAGGCCCTCTCCGCCCGCGAAGGTCGCCGGGACCGGGTAGGGACGGGCCGTGATGAGGATGGTCGGCCGCTCTCCCTCATCCAGGTCGAGCCGGCCTGTGTGCAGTCCCCGGGAGACCGTGATCCGGATCGCGGCGTCCGCCTCTTCGAGGGTGTTGTCCGCAAGGAGACGGTCAACGGTCTCACGGATCCGGGTCGCTCCGGAGCCCGACGAGGAGTCGAGAGGAATACGCAGGAAGGCGCATGAGGCCCGCATCCGCTCGAGGTGGGCCTCCAGGAACCAGATCCGGCCGGCCGAGGCCTTGATCGTCTCGAAGGCTCCGTCACCGTAGAGAAAGCCCCGGTCCGCCGGCGAAATGGCCGCCGCTCCTTCGTCGAGAAACTCTCCGTTGAGATATACGATGCTCAAAGATTCTCCCCGGACCGGATCGCCTCGATCATCGAAGATGCCTTGTGAATCGTCTCCTCATACTCCTTCTGTGGATCGGAGTCATAGACGATCCCGCCGCCTGCGTGGAAGGTGAGCCGCCCATCCTTGAGCACGATGGTGCGGATCGCAATGTTGAGGTCCATGGCTCCGTCGAACCCGAGGTACCCGATCGCCCCGGTGTAGACGCCGCGCGCGTTCGGCTCCAGCTCGTCGATGATCTCCATGGATCGGATTTTGGGGCAGCCGGTGATGGAGCCTCCGGGAAAGGTCGCCTGGATGAGGTCAACCGCGTCCCGTTCAGGGCGCAACTCGCCGGTGATGACCGAGATGAGGTGGAAGACGTTGGTGTAGGCCTCGAGCCGTTTGTGCTCGGTCACCTCCACTGTGCCGTATCTGCAGACGCGGCCGATATCGTTGCGGACGAGGTCGACGATCATGGAGAGCTCGGCTGAATCCTTGATGCTTCGACTCAGCTCGATTGCAATCCGCTTGTCCTCTGCCGGGGTCGCGCCCCTGGGCGCCGTGCCCTTGATCGGCCGCGTTTCGACCCGGCCGTCACGCAGCCGCAGAAATCGCTCCGGTGAGGAGCTCAGCACATGAAAGTCCTCGCAGTTCATGTAGGCAAAGAAGGGGGCCGGGTTGATCCGATAGAGCCTGCGGAAGAGGTCGTATGGGGCTCCGGCATATTCTGTCGAGAAACGTTGTGAGAGGTTCGCCTGGTAGATATCGCCGTCGATGATGTAGCGGGCGATCTTTCCCACCGCATCTAGGTATTCGGGCCTCTCGAAGTTCGAGGAGAGGGGGGGAGGGGTTGTCATGGAGTTCCCGGATGCTCGGATGGGCCTTTGGGGCCGGGTAGAGTCGAACTCATCTAATTTTTTGCCGATGCGCCTGAGAGTGATGCGGTGGGTTCTGCCTGCAGGGTCGTCTCGCAGGTCAATCGTGTTCAGGCGGCAGCTGCCGGCCGCGTGGTCGAATGACAGGATGGAGCGGTAGAAGGCGAAGTAGAGCTCGGGAAGTCCAAGGTCATCTGCCGCCCGTCCCGGAAGCCGCTCGATCCACCGGCCCAGCTCATAGCCGAAGTAGCCGATGCCGCCTGCCGGAAAAGGTGCGACTGGGGAATGGTCACCGACCCGGAAGGTGCGAAGGACCTCCCTCAGGCCGTCGAAGGGATTGCACCGAACCGTGGTGTTCCGGCCGAAGTAGCTGCACTGGAAGAGATCGCCCCGGGACCGGATCACGAGGAAGGGATCGATCCCGAAAAAGGAGAACCGGGCCGCGTCATGCTCCCCGCCGCTCAGCAGCAGTCCGGAGTTCGGGCGGTCCGCGAACCGGGAAAAGATCTCCTCCGGAGAGGCGCCGTGAGCTCGGACCTCATCCGTTTCAAGGCCGAGGATAGGTTCTGTGGGGAAGTCCAGGGGGAGGGTTTTTCTCAAGTCCATTGACTAGGTGGCCCGATTCATAAATACGGTGGCATTCAGCCGCCGATGCATCCCGCCCCGCTACGTTGCTC